>JAFDWQ010000001.1:0-107507 GCA_018268395.1 Armatimonadota bacterium
CCCGGTCTGCAACGGGTCGGTCGCAATCGAAATTTCCGCCATGCCGCGTTGCCAGACCGGGCCACCCGTCCTCTCGAACGTCGCCCCCGGCACAATGGTGCGCGTGTTCAACTTCACGGGCAACACGGCGAGCTGGACTGTAGGCGTCAACATACTGGCGATCGCAAACAACAAAATGGCGGAATTCGTGTTCTACGACGATGGCGGCACTGGCCGTTGGTTGATCACTCAGAGCAACGTTGACGCGAAAAGGTGGCCGTAACGGCTTTCCATTTGTCATCGAGCCGGGGGAACTGCCCTCGGCTCGATATTAACGTAAAACCGGGTGACGCAATAGGTCGTTGGGTTCGGAAAAGCGTCGAAGTCCTGCCTGAACGTGATTGCGGTGACTCGCGTCCAATCGACGACGCCCTGAAAGTCAGAACGCTTAAAGAGGATACCCCGAGGCTGACCTTGCCAATACGCGTTGCCCGCACTCTGGCCGAACTTGTCCCGAACCGTAATTGCAAACACGTCCGCGGTTCGCCCAGCGGAAACAGTAAAGTAGTCGACCCAGAAGCAGGCCACGTTCGACAAGTTGACGGGAGGAGAAACAAGACTGCAGTTCACTTGCAGATAGTAAGTCCAAGTCATCTCGGCCGTTGTAGTGACCATTTGTTTGCGATTGCCGATTGAGAGCGTCAACGTACCGCCGTTCGTGAAACTCCCGACTTGCACCTGGGCTGCGCGTCGGGGGAAGAGGCATTGGGACCTTGGAAGATCGAACCACTCGTTGCCCCCAGACTGGTTTTTCGTAAACGACTCTTGGTAGAGCGGCGTGTCGAAGCGGTCAATGTCGACGAACTTATAGTGCTGATCCTGACCGAGGCAGAGGGCGGCCGTGAGGGCAACGGTCATAGTGTCTTCATTCTATCGCAGCTTTTCCAGAATCGCGGATGCTAGCGTCCGTCGGAGGGTTTCCTGGCCATGGCATAAAGTGCGAGTGGCCGGGGTGATGTCGCGTGCCCTCCGGACGGGCGGCCCGGTCTGGCAACGGCGTCCACGCTTCATTTGGCTGCCTCCAGACTCCGAAAGCCTCTTGCTCCCGACAACGGACGGACTTAGTCTGGAGGCTTGACGGACGACGGGTGGCAGGGGTGAAACGGGATGTCCGTGCCCGTTTGCACCCCTGTCTGAAGGACCACGGCCCGCAAGGTAACGTCCCCCCGGTGCGCAGGCGGACGTTCAACGATCCCGGACACGCCCACGAGCTCACGTTCTCGACCTACAGGAGGGCCAGGCTCTTTTGGATGCCTCCAGACTTCGAAGGCCTCCCGCTCCCGACAACGGACCCACTTAGTCTGGAGGCTTGACGGACCGATCATGACGGTAACCTCCGCCCTTCTTGGCCAGGTATCGGCACTATCAGAACCGGGGTGGCCCGGGCGACGACGTTTTCGTCACGACGACGTGCCTGGACTTCGCGCTGCTGTTCGCCCGGCCGGAGATGCGCTCTGCGGTCGGGGCTTCGCTGCTCGGCGACCTCGACCACTATGGTGCGGTCCTGCACGCCTACGTCGTCATGCCGCACCACGTCCATCTTGTCGTGCGGGCGCCTTCCGATATGGGGCCACCCGCCCTGATGCAGCGGCTCAAGAAGAACGCCGCCGACCGGCTGCTCCCCTTGCTAGAGCCCGATGAAGCCGCCCAACTGTCGCAGCAGGAAGGTCTGGACGGACGTCGGTTCTGGAAGCGGTCGTTCCGTTCGCTGGTGCTCGAGAGAGACCGCACCTTCTGGCAGAAAGTGGGCTACGTCCACCAGAACCCGGTCCGTGCCGGCCTGGCCGTACGGGCCGAGGACTACCCATGGTCGAGCGCCCGAGCGATGAAGTCCGGAAGGTGGTCGTGGGAGGAAGGCTGCCTGCAGGCGTGCTTGGAGTCGGTGCGGACGAAGCCTCCAGACTAGTTTCGGCGGCGCGCGGTGTGAGGTGGTGTCCGGAGTCTGGAGGCAGCAACGTCAGACCGGCCCTTGAAGCCGCGTGTTGTGAGCCGGTGCGGACGAAGCCTCCAGACTAGGCCCGGCGGCGTGCGGTCTGAGGTGGTGTCCGGAGTCTGGAGGCAGCAACCTCGCCAGAAGACGTTCCTTCGGGACCGGGGTGCAACGGGCACGGATTATCCCGTTCACCACGGCCACCCGTTGGTCGCGCCCACAAGCGTGCCACCCATCGGGAGGCTCACCCTAGGGTGGGGCCACCCCCCGCCGCAAGAGAGAAGCCGGGAGCCAGAGGTGCCGGGCGGTTTCGTGCTCAATACCCGCCGGCCTCAAAAGATTTTGCTAAAAAGTGTGGGGGTCGGACGAAGAGATGTGGAACAGGGTTCCTAAGGCTCGGCGCAGGCAAGGTCGTCTCACGATCGTTGGCCGGCGAGGGGCTGGAGGAAACGAACCATGGCAAACATCGCCTATTCCGCACTCGTCAACGCCGTCCGCGGCAAGATCGGCACCGTCGTGTTCATGAACGCGAAAAGCGGCCCGACCGCCCGTGTCAAGGCCGGGGTCCGCAACCCCAAATCCTTGGCGCAGAGGGCGGTCCGAGGCTACTTGAGCAAGGCCGCCAAAACGTTCGAAGGCCTGACGTCTGCCCAGGCCGACGCCTGGAACGCCTACGGTGCCGGCCAAGTCCGCCACAACCCTGTGACAGGCGAAACCTATCCGCTCAGTGGCATCAGCGCCTACGTCGAGCTGGCGGTCAAGTTCCTGCAGCTCACTCCGACGGGCACGCTTCCGGTGACGCCTCCCGCCACAGACTTCACGGGAGACACGATCACGCTGACGGCGACGGCAGGGACGGGCCAGATCACGCTGACCGCCAGCGGGGCCAGTCAGCTCGGGGTCACGTGTGAAGTCCTCCTACAGAAGCTACCGGGCCGCAACCGGAAGCCGAACCCCGACGGCTACGTCCACGCCGCGTTCAAGCTCTTCGCTTCCGGCTCGCTGGACCTCGTCGTCCCGGTGCCTCCGGGCTTCTATGCCGCCGCCTACCGGTTCGTGAAGAACACGACGGGCCAAGCGACCGACCTTGTCGCCTTGCCGGTCCAGACCGTCACGCTGATGGTCGAAGGCGGCGGAAACGTCGCGAAGAAGAAAGCGGCCTGACGACGGACGGGGAGCGAGGACTCACGACAGCGGGCCCGACCGCCCGTCCACGCTCCCCATCGATCCTTGCCTGCCCGACCCTCGGGTCAACCGGAAGGTTGACAGGCCACGGGCCTCCACCGAAGGGGAGGCCAGGGTGGGCCGGAGCGCGTGGTGCCGGCCCCTCAGCTTGCCGGAAAGCGAGGATCTTGGCGGTACAGCCAGATCTGGCCCGTGTGGTACGCCGGGTGTTGCACCACGCGCCAGAGTCCGGCCACGCCCGGCACGACAGGCCCGAGCGGAGTCTCCACCGGACGCTCCAGCACCTCCGCGGTCGGGGCGTCCACGATCGGCCGGAAGCGGTCGCCACTGAACTCGAGGGCCGTTTTGAGGCGGTCGGGCGTCATGTCGGCGTCTTCGAACGGGAACGGGTCGTCGGTGATGAACTTGGCCCGCACGCAATCCTCGATGCGCTCGGAGTAAGGCGTGAGGACGGGCGGCTGGGGGCCGAGACGGTCGGAGAACCAGACCTCCGAACCGGCCATGTGGTACGTCATCTCGCCGATGTTGCAGGCGCCGGGATGCGGGCGCCAGACGAGCTGCGCCGGGGTCAGCCCCTCGAGCGCTTGAGCCAGGCGCTCGCGGGTGAACCGCCACACTTCGCCATAGGGAGACATGACGAAAGTGTAGCGGATGAGGCGGTGGTCAAGGCTTCTTCGCCGGCAACCGCCGGAACTCGAGGGTCATGGACTTGCCGTCGAACGCGTACTGGAAGCCGAGGAACGCGTTGACGTCGGCGAACTTGACGAACGGTCGGCCGCCGACCACCGCGACAGGCATGACCGCCTGCTCTCCGCTCAGTTCGAGCTTGGCGGTCTTGTCGCCGACCGAGACGACCTGCCCGCCGAAATAGTCGGTGAAGTCTTCGACGGACACCCAGACGCGCGAACTGCGGTGGAAAGCCTCGACCGAGAAGTGACGGCCCTCGAAGACGATCTTCACCGGCCGGTCAGGCGAGGAAACGGGGTCGGGCGGTCGGGGTGCGGAGCCGTCCAAGGGCGGCACGAGCGCACCGATGGCGCGGCGCGCGGCAGGCGCCTTGATGTCTCCGCCGTTCTGCCGGACGGTGTCGAGCAGTTGCGCGACCGTCCTACCGACCGGGATCTGAAAGTGCGGTTCGTCGACCGGGTTCTTCCAGTCCCCGCCCCACTCCAAGCCCGACTCCTTCCCTATCTTGCCGACCTTTTTATAGAGCGGGGACTCCTCGAGATAGTCGCCGTTCTTGAAGAGCCCGACGTCCCAGGCGATCCCATAGTTGTGGTTGCTCTGTCCCCCTCGGGCGTTGGTCACCTTCTGGCCCGGCTTGGTGCGGCCCTGGGCGTACAGTTCGTCCTGCTCGGCGAACGTGCGCGTCCCGCTGACGATGCGGACGTCATAGCCGGCGTCGAGCACGGCCTGGAGGAACCTCCGCGCGTGGGCTTCGGCTTCAGGGAGAAGGGTTTTCAGGTGTTTTTCGCTTTGCTTGTCGAACGGCATCGTGACGGCCCTCGCGTCCGCTGTCTTCAGCGGATTGTGCACTTCTGAACGGGCCGAGGGCGCCCGAGTCAACCGAGACGTCCGAAAACTTCGACAAGGGCGTACGCTCGACGAGGGTGACGTCGGTCTCCGCGGGGCTAAACTCGCGGCGAGGCCGACCATGTCCGTTCTGCGTACGATCCTCTGCACCTGCGCCGCGTCGATGGCGCTCTTCGCTTCCGCCCAAGGGTCGCTGCTCGATCGCCTGGCCCAGCCGCAGGACGGTCGGAGCATGCGGGAGAGCAGCAGTTTCCGCATGGGCAAGGACGGGAAGTACGATCCGAAGTCGCCCTTCACGAAGGACTTGGACGAGCACAGCAACCGGGACAACTTCCGGGTGCCGCCCGGCCAGACCCACGTTCTGATGGACGCGAAAGGACCGGGCGTCATCACGCACATCTGGTTGACGTTCCTGGGCCCGGAAGTGCAGGACTGGGCGCCGAAAGGGAGCGCGACCCACCAAGAGATGCTCCTGAGGATCTATTGGGACGGCGACTCGAAGCCGGGCGTGGAGGCGCCCGTGGGCGATTTCTTCGCGAACTGCTTCGGCAAACGCTCGCCCGTCGTCAGCATCCCGGTCATGGTCGAGGACGGGGACAGTTACAACTGCTTCTGGAACATGCCGTTCCGCAAGTCGGCCCGGATCGAGATCGTGAACCAAGGGTCGCAGAACATCAACCTGCTCTATTACAACGTCGACTGGATCAAGAAGGACAGCCTGCCGAAGGACACGCCCTACTTCTATGCCCAGTACAGGCAGGAGTATCCGGTCGAGAACGGCAAGGACTACACGATCCTCGAAACGGAGGGCAAGGGGCACTACGTCGGGACGGTGCTGGCCGTCCGGTCGCGGAGCCCCTCATGGTTCGGTGAGGGCGACGAACGGATCTTCATCGACGGGGAGAAAGAGCCTTCGATCCAGGGGACGGGCACCGAGGACTATTTCTTGAGCGCCTGGGGCCTGCAGACGACGAGCACGCCCTATTCGGGGACGCCGTATTTCGACCAATGGGGGATCGTGGGCGGGCACACGAGCGCCTATCGCTGGCACCTGAACGACCCGGTCGTCTTCCAGAAAGGCATCAAGGTGGCGATCGAGCACTTCGGATGGATCTCGCCTGACGAAAACCCGAAGTACGTCGCGAACAGTTGGAACGAGCGCGAGGACGACTTCTCGTCTGTGGCGTTCTGGTACCAGACGGGGAAGCCGACCTTTACGGCGCGAGCGCCGGCTGAAAGGAAGCTACCGGACATCGAACGGGTGACGGCTTTCGCCCGGGACGGCGAAAAGCACGGCGCGGGCTCGGTACAACTCCAGCAGCTCGACCTCTATGACGGAAAGCAGGTGCTGTATTCTCCCGTCGTCAAGCCATCGGGCGACAAACCGTCTCCTGACGAAACGTGGATCGAGATCCCGTTCGACATTAAGAAGAAGGAACCATTGCGGCTCCTCTTGAACATGACGACGAGCTACGACTTCGGCATCTACGAGGCCACCTTGACGACCGAAGGGCTCTCGCCGCTGGGCGGATACAAGCTCGGCGGCCCTCTGGACCTCTACTCGGACAAGGTGAAGAACCGCGAATTCCACCTTCTCGACTTCTGGCCCGATCCTGGCCGTTATTGGCTCCGGCTCCGGTGCGTCGGAAAGAACGCGGCGTCCCAGGGGTACTTGCTCGGCATCGAGTCCGTGCGCCTGCGCGAGCGGCGGCCCCGGGTGGAGAAGATGGGTTGGGACCGGGACAAGGACTGGCGCAAGGAACTCAAGCTATACGGCTAATGCCGCAGCGACGGGAACGGGAGTCGCGATGGCGGCGTCTGGGAGACTCAGGCGCCGGCCATGGACATTACTCCTCCCAAAACATACGTGGCCCTCGTCGACGAGTACATCGCCAAGGGCGAGCGGCTCATGACGGCGGCATCGCCCGAAGAAGGCCGTGCGCTCGAAGAGGAGATGCAGGTGCTCTTCGACGCGATCCAGGCTTTCGAAGACGTACCGGGATTCCCGAGCGGACAAGACCAGACGGCACGTCTGCGTTTCTTGGACTGGGAAGACAAGCACGGCGTGCCCGATGACGGGCCATAAGCTTCTGCCCATGGAATAATCGGGGCCCATGCCTCTGCCCGGACCGCTCGAACTCCTGCAGGAACTCGTGTCCTTACCCGGGCCGCCGGGGCAAGAAGACGCCGTTCGCGAGGCCGTCGGGCGGCACGTCGCAGCTCTCGGCTTGAAGGCCGAGACCGATCCGAAGGGCAACCTCTTGGTGAAGGTCGGGCACGGCGATCCGAAAGTGGTCGTGACCGCCCACATGGACGAAATCGCCATGTTCGTCAGGGGCATCGGCCACGACGGGTCGTTGCTTGTCGGTGCGATGGGCGGGCTCCATCCGTGGAAACTGGGCGAAGGCCCGGTCCAGGTCTTGGCCGACGCAGGGCCGATCGACGGGGTCCTCGGATTCGGATCCGTCCATACGGAAGCGCCGGGATCGGTCGTACGGTCGGCCGACGACGACGGTCTGGACTGGGACATGGCTTCGGTCTTGACGGGCCTCGACCCGGACACGCTCATGGACGCGGGGGTCCGACCGGGAACGAGGGTCGTCGTCCATCCCTCCCGGCGCGGACTGACGAAACTTGGCGAGTTGGTCGCGGGATACTTTCTCGACGACCGCGCCGACCTGGTCGCGTGGTTGCTCGCCCTTGAGGAGTCGAAAGACGGGGCTGCTTGCGCCTTGTTCGTCGCGACGGCCTCCGAAGAGGTCGGCGGCGAAGGCGCCCTTTACGTCCTCCACCGCACCCAGCCCGACGTCTGCATCGCCTTGGAACTGGGACCGGTCGTCGACGACGCGCCTGTGGAGTTGAACGACCAACCCACCGTTTGGTCGAACGACAGTTACGCCGCGATGTCCCCGGCGGACGCGCGCCTTCTAGACGACGTCGCCTCGGGACTTGGACTCGACCTCCAGTTCCAAGCCCTGTCTCGGGGCGGAAGCGACGCTTCGTGCGCTGCGAGCCACGGCCTCTGCGCGCGCCCGGTCACCCTAGGCATCCCGATGGCCAACAGCCACGGTTACGAAGTCGTCCATCCCCGGGCGATGGTGAACCTGGCCCGTCTGACGTCGGCGCTCGTCACCCGGCTTTCTTCACCCTGAAGTCCGTTCCAGGCCGGTGCTAAGATGCGGTCATGCCCACCGAAGCCAGAGCCTGCATCCTTGAGGAACCCGGCGCGCCAGCGGTCGTTCGCGACATCGTCATCGACGCACCCGGCCCGAACGAAGTCCTGGTCCGGCTTACTGCGAGCGGCGTCTGCCACACCGATCTGACCGTCAAGAACCTCAACGGCAACGGGATGCCTTTCCCGATCGTGCTCGGTCATGAAGGTGCGGGCATCGTGCAAGAGGTGGGGGAGGGCGTCAAGAACCTTCAGCCCGGCGACCCGGTCGTCATCGCCTACCGCGCGCCTTGCGAGATGTGTCCCGCCTGCTTGCGCGGCGATCCCCGACACTGTTATGCGGCCCTGCGGCCGCAGCCTCGGATCCGGCGGAAGACCGACGGTGCACTCTGCTCACAGGTCTTAAGGTGCGGCACCTTTGCGACGCACACCGTCGTCCATGCGAAGGCGGCGATCAAGATGCCGGACGTCATGCCGTTAGACCGCGCGTGCCTGATCGCTTGCGGCGTGATCACGGGCGTGGGCGCGACCATGTTCACGACCCCGGTCTTCGCAGGGTCGAGGGTGGCGGTGATCGGGTGCGGCGGGGTCGGATTGAGCGTCCTGCAGGGTGCACGGCTCCAGCACGCCCGGCAAGTGATCGCGGTCGACGTCAACCCGGTGAAGCTCGACTGGGCGCGCAAGTTCGGTGCGACCCATACGGTGAACGCCCGTGAATGCGACCCTGTCCTCGAGGTGCGGAGCCTGACGGAGGACGGTTGGGACGGCGGCGTCGAATTCGCGTTCGAGGCGACCGGCATCCCCGCCTGCACGGAGCAGGCGGTCCGGATGCTGAGTTACGGCGGAACGGCCACGACGATCGGCTTCCCGGCTGCGAGCGACGCGGTGAACCTCAACCTGGGCGACATGGCGACCGGCGTCTACTGGAACAAAGCGGGCCTCAACGTGTGTCATTGCGGCGACGCGCTCCCTTCGACGGACTTCCCGCTCATGGCCCAGCTTTACCTGGAGGGCAAGCTGGACTTGGACGGCATGGTGACGCGCCGGATCACACTGGACGACGTGGAAGACGCGTTCCACGAGATGGAAACGGGCGACGTCATCCGGTCCGTCATCGTACTTTGAACCTGGACCGGGGGGACGGAGCCGCACCTGCAAGATTACGGTGACGATGTGCCGACAATCCCGTATAGGGCTCCGACAAGGATGCCCTGACATCTGATCGGAGAAAGCCGTGAACAACATCCAACGCACAGCGGCCCAGGTTCCAAACCTGGCCGAAATCGCGGGCGGTTCGCCCGCTGCGGCGGTCCGGAGGGCCGCCGAAGGGCCAAAACCTCAGAGGACGGCAGGCAACGACGTCCTCGGTACGCCCGTCGACAAAGCGAACCTGTCCCGACCGGGCCAGATCTACGGAAAGCTCGAAGAGCTGAAGGCTCAAGATCCGGCCAAGTACAAAGACCTCGTCAGCAAGACGGCGGCGCACGTCCAGCGTGCCGCCGACGATGCGACGGGCCACGAGCAGACGTTCCTGAACGGCCTCGCCGCCAAGTTCGCCAAAGCGGCCGACGGCGACCTGACCGCGCTCAAGCCGCCGTCGCAGAACCTCGATCCCCGGGTCGCGGCTTATGCGAAGCAACGCAGAACGGGCCCGCCCGAACACTTGCTCATGCGGCACGCCAATGGCGGACCGGACATGACCAACGGCCATAACAAGGCCTTGGACGATGCGATCGGATCGTTGACCGAAGCCCTCGGACTTGGAACCGTCTTCGACGGGCCGTCCAAAACAGCGGCCTGATCCGGACGCATCCGAGACCGTTCGGCATCCGTACCGTACGGTTTTATGACGAACAGGGGCACGGGACGTCAGACGATCCCGTGCTCCTGCATGAACCGGGTGTTCTGCCGCCAGTCCGGGCGGACTTTGACAAAGGTCTCGAGGAAGACCTTCCCGTCGATCATCTCCTCGATCTCCTCGCGTGCTTCCGTGCCGATGCGCTTGAGCATCGCTCCCCCTTTACCGATCAAGATCCCTTTCTGACCTTCCGTCTCGACGAGCACGACGACGGAGATCCTTGTCAGTCCTGGCGTCTCCTCCCAGTTCTCGACGTACGTCGCGACCGCATGGGGGACTTCCTTGTGGGTCTTGCGGAGCGCCTTCTCACGGACGAGTTCGGCCGCCAACGTCCGGACGGACTGGTCCGTCACTTGTTCGTCGGGATAGAGCGGCTCGCCTTCGGGCAGGGCCTCGACCACGAGTTCGACAAGTCTGCCGACGTTCTGCAGCTTCGTGAAGGAGGTCATCATGTTCCGCTCCGTCCCGTAGAGTCCGAGGTAGGCCTCGTAGTTCGTCTCGACGTGCGCGGGTTTGAGGACGTCCATCTTGTTCAGGCTCAGCACCACAGGTTTGCCCGCCGCCACCCGCTTGATCAGTGCCGCAAGTTCCTCGTCGTCCTTGCCGGGATGGCGGCTCACGTCGACGACGGCGAGGACCACGTCGATACCGTCAAGGGACTGCCGGACCGTTTCGTTCAGGATCGAGCCGAGTTTGTGCTTCGAGGCATGGAGGCCGGGGGTGTCGGCGAAGACGATCTGGGCGTCGCTCCGCGTATGGATCCCGAGGATCCGCCGCCGCGTCGTCTGGGCTTTGTCCGAAACGATCGAGACTTTTTGCCCGACGATGGTGTTGACCAGCGTACTCTTGCCGACGTTCGGTTTCCCGACGACGGCGACCACGCCCGCCCGATAGGCCCCCATGTCAGTCCCTCTTTCGGAACATGACGTTCAGCGCCTTCGGGTCGGCGTCTCGTTCGCTCCGCCCGTCGCCGCCGCTTTCGGAGACGCTTCGCCGCCGTCGCCGACGACGGCCACGGCTCCTTTGCACGTCTTCGGACGGCTCGTCGGAGTCTTCGGTCACTTCGAGCATGGACGGCTTCAGCAAGAGGTCGTCGGCGAGTTCCTCGCTCCAGCTTTCCTCGACCCACTCGTCGAGCTTCATGATCGGCACGTCGAACCGCATCATGTCCCAGTGGAGGGTGTTGTCTTCCCTCTGGACGGGTCCGACCAGCTTGAGCAGGTCGTCCGGGTCGCGGGCCAGGATGCCCTCGATGTCCGCACGGGTCCCCACTAAGAAGCAGTGGGTCGAGCCGTCGAGGGCCTGGAAGCGCAGGCTGTTGCCTTCGGTCGACATCCATTCCCGGTCGATGACGTTGTACGCCGACCACTTGTCAGGAAGCGCCAAAGTCCGTGGCCCGGTCTCCCTGCAGTGGACGGTCAAGAACGGCGGGCGGGCATGGACGACATCGTTCTGGAAGCTCCAGACGTGGGCCCTCGCCATCTGGCCGAGCGAACGGAACAGACCGGGGGTGACGATCGGTTCGCCCAAGAACACGGAGTGCCACTTCCCGGTGAACTCGCTCGCGAAGGTTCGTTCGACATAGCTCGGAAGGCCGGAGTGCGAGTACTCGCCGTGGACGACACCGTCCTCGGGAATCGCGAAGTAACTCGGCTCGAGCTGTCCACCCTTGGCCAAGGCTTGCTCGGGAAGGTTCTGGCACAGCGGGTCGCGGCTGTTGAGGATCGTCGTACCGGAGCGGCTGTTGAACGGTTGCGGCCGGAGCGCGATGCCCGTCACTTCGCGGACGCGTTCGAGGCTTTCGCGGCCGCCTTCGAACAGTCCGGCGCTGTAGAGCCAGAAAAGCACCTTGCCGTCGCGCTGGAGCCTGGTCTTGATCGCACTACGGACTTCCGGCCGGATGTCCCACGCGTTGACAAAGACGTGGAGCTTGCACTCGGGGAAGTTCTCGCGGTGGGCGAGGT
The DNA here is from genome assembly GCA_018268395.1 of Armatimonadota bacterium. Lineage (NCBI taxonomy): Bacteria > Bacillati > Armatimonadota > Armatimonadota bacterium. The sequence continues at coordinate 11,682 of JAFDWQ010000001.1, forward strand.
CGCTCAAAAGGTAGAAACCGGCGCTCAGACCTGACCGGAGCACCGACTCCCGGACGTTCTGGACCAGGGCCTCGAACGCTCGACCGTCGACCAGGTAGGCGAGCGACCGCTCGTCGACGAACACGGCGACGTCGGGGTCCGTCGGCTGGGCGCCCATCGCCCACACCAAGGCGTCCTGGATCGCCTTCGCCCTTTCCCAGATCCCTCGCGACGCCAACCAACCATTGCCCCATGTGTCCATCCAAGCCGCGCCGGAGCTATGGGCCAGAGCCGAGCCGGCGCCCCTCCAATGGACGCTGCCGAGGGCCTGCGGAGTCTTCATAACCGGATTGAAGTCGTCCGGTTCCTTTTGGCCGCTGATCGGTGTCTTGAAGTCCTCTTCGCTGACGTACAGCTTGCCGTTCAAGGCGAAACTGTCGATCGGCGCCGGGAACCCGGCCGCGCTTCCCGGTTCCCTGCCCTTGTAGCTGGGAGGGCCGCCGATGTAATCGATGTCGGGACAGCGCAGAAGCTTTCCGAGCGAGAGGTGGCCGTTCGACGGGTGCGACCACTCGAAGGTGTAACCATAGCTGACGCCGACCAGGAAACGACCCTCGCTTGCGACACGGGCCGCATACGCGAGGTCTCCTAACCGTTCGCACGTCGCGTCGCTCAGGAAAAGGTGGTAGTCCACCCACCGCCGGGCTTTCCGGTCGGTCCGGACGAAGCCCTTCTCCGATTGTCGCATCTCCTGGAACTCGGGCACGTTGACCGTCTGGAAGTCCACGTTGCCGTCGAACCACGCGGCGCGCAACGAGACGACGTCGTCGCGGTAACGGTGACGCAGCCATTCCCGGAACTTCTCGGTGGCCGCGACCGAAGTGTCGTAACCGACCGCCTCGGACTGGAACCATTCGCCGCGCTCGAGGTGGACACCGAGCACGCGCTTGTCCGCGTCGACCTTCTTGAGCTTCCGAAGGTACGACTGGAGACACTCTTGGGCCGCTGTCCAAAACTCGTCGTCGCAGATGCTCGGATCGGCGGGTTGTCCGTCCTCACCGGTGTACGAACCCTTGGGGAACTCTTTCTCGCTACCGGACGGGGCGACGAAGACCGTCCTGAAGACCACTCGGGAATCGGGATCGATCGCCCGCATTCGCTTCAGCAGGAACCCAGAGAGCCCGACGGCCTCGTCGACCGACCCGTCGTCGACGACGAGCTCGATCAAAAACGAGAACAGGTGGATTCCGCACTCGGAGGCGAGTTTCGCCTCTTCGAGGACGGTGGCAAGACGGCCCTCGTCGTCCGCCGAGGCGAAGAACATGAGCGGCGGGATGACCTTGCCGTCCGCGACGATGATCGGGACACCGTCCCTCACGACGACCTGGGCCGCGTCTTCAGGGACCGCGACAGGCTCGCGGCGAGGAAGCCGGTCGGGCTCGGGAGCGGACAGGACTTCGACCGTCTCACCGACGGCGACGGCCTCGCGCTCACGAGGCGGACGGCTTTCGCGTGGCTCGCGGCCTCCCCGCTCGCGGGGCTCCCGGCCGCCCTGCTCCCTAGGCTCCCGTCCGACTTGCTCACGGTGCTGCCGTGCCTTACGGGACCGCGACCGGCGAGGGGCCAAGTCTGGGGCCTGCTGTCCCTCTGCTCCGCCCTCCTCCGGAACGGCCCGTCGTTCGGGAGCGGCACCGGGCGACCGCCACTTGGGAACCGGAAAACTCGGGTCGCCGAACGATATGGATTCCTCTTGTTCATGCCTGTCGGCCGTCGCTTCCACGGCCTTAGACCGACCGGACGGCCTGCGCCGTCCCCGCTCAGGTGCGGCTTGGGGCGCTTCGGGCTCCTTCGGTCCTTCGGAGGCTTGGCTGCGGGAACGGGAGCGCGACGTGGACGCCGGCGGAGGCTTGACCGCTTCCGGTTCTTTCTCCTGGACAGGCTTGGCCGCCCCCGGTCCGCGCCGGGTCTTGGCCGCTTTGGCCATGATCTCGCGCTCTTCTTGGACTTCTTCGAACAAGGTCTTCTTGCGGCCCGCCGCTTTCGGAGCTTCCGTCAACGGTCGAGAAGCCTCTGCGGGAGCCGCCTTTCCGAACAGGGGCTTGGCTTTCGCCTTAGCGGCGGCCGGGGTCGGGGCCGGAGCCTGTACGGTCTTTTCGGTTTTCGTCGTCGCTCGTTTCGTCGTCTTCGGCTTTGTGGAGGCCTTGTCCTGTTCTGTCGCCCCGCTTTCGGTCTTTTGTGTTTTTCTGGCCATCTCGGCTCTTCCGTAATCCGTCGCTTGCTGAAGGCGGCGCACCCGGGCTTTCAAGGCACGGCAGGGCGCAGATCGTACGCTTCACGCAAGGATCAATGGAGTATGGCAGATAGCGTCTTCGACGTCCTGTCCTGGACCAGGCCCGGATTCTACGCCCTCCCCACTACTTTTTCGGGGACGAGCGACCGAAGATTCTAACCGGAGCCTTGCTCCATGGAGCCTTGATGGACATCCTCTCGATCTTGCCGCAGTCGCCTGCGGCCCCGCGGGTGGCGGGTAGTCCGCCGACCAGGGGGAAACCTGATCCGGCCAAAGTGCCGGACCGGCCCGACCCGGCGGCGGCGCCGACGGAGCGCGCCGACGGACAGAAGGAAGCGATTGGCCAAGGGCAGAAGACCCGCCAAAACCTGCTGGACCTTCTCGAAGACGCGGTCCCCGGAACAAAGAGCCTGCTCGCCGACGGGCAAGCCAAGACCGTCCTGTCCGAGATCGCGCTTCCGCCGACCTTGGACGACATGGTCAAGGCGCTGGCCTCGATGGGCATCGCCTTGCCCGCGCTCGCCGGACCTCCGACGGCACCCGTCCTAGCCGAAGCGATCAAGGCTTCCGACCTAGGCGAGGGCGTCAAAGCCACGCTCGCCAAACTGGTCGAAGCCGCCGTACCCGTTCCGGCAGCGGACGTCATCGCCCTTGAAAGGCCGAACCCCGTCCCCGTCCCGGTAACGGGCCGACCGGCGCCGAAAGCCGATACAGGTCCGACACCACACGCCGAACCTGCTCCGAAGCCCGCGCCACACGCCGGTTCCGGACCCGCGCCGCACGCCGGGACGCCGCCCGTTCCGGTCGCACAGGAACCGGTGCCCCAGGCCGTGATCAGACCCGATGCGGACGCGGTCGTCGTCCGTCCGACGCAGACCTCACCGATGCCTGCTCCCACGGCCGAATCGGCACCCGTCGCGGCGTTCGTGGCGGTCGGGCAAGCCGTGGCACAAGGTCAACGCTTCGATCAAGGACTCGCCGAGGACTTGAACGTCGTCGAGATCGCCGCGGAATCCGAGGTCCCGATCGTCACGACAGGACGTGTCCCGGCCCCGACCATGGTCAAGACCGAAGACGTGGCGCCAGAGCAAACGCCACTTACGACAGGGCCCGTACCTGAAGACAGGTCGGCCGCGGAAGTGCCCGAGCGGCCGATGCCGCAGCCGCACGCCGAAGCAGGACGGAACCCCGATCCCAAGCCCGAACTCGGACGACCGGACAAGACCGCGGGCACGGGGCGAACGGACGGACCCGATCCGCACGCCGAAACGAGGAACGCGCCAAAGCCGGATCCGAAAGCCGACTCATCGGTCTTAGGGCGTCCGGACCGGACGGCCCGGACGAACGATCCGGCGCAAGCCTGGATCCGTCCTGCGGTCGGGAACGACGAGACCGCTCCGGTCGAGTCCAAAGCCGCCATGTCCGGCGCCTTTATGGAAACCGAACTCGACGCGTCGAACGTCCTTGACGTCGACCCGGTCGAAGGTTCGGAATCCGTTGAAGCCGTTTCGACGCCGGCTCCCACGGCCGCGGCCCACTCTCCGAAGTCATCGGAGCGGGCGCCGTTGCCGAAGGAGACGGTCGACAGCGTGCACCGACAAGTCGCCGACAGGATCGAGACCATGGTCAGCGGCCGCAGGAGCGGCTCGGTGACCGTCAAGCTCAATCCGACCGATCTGGGAACGATCACGTTGACCGTCAAGAACCTCGGGTCGCGCGTCGACACCGAGATCAAAGCGAGCAACGAGGATGTCCGGTTGGCGCTTCAGGCCCACCGGCAAGACCTTGTCCAAAACGTCGAGAGCCGCGGTCTGACGATGAACTCGTTCAACGTCGGGCAGGACGCTCAACCACAAGGTGGACAAGACCACCGGTCGGCTTTCGTCGAGGCTCAACGGCAGGCCAACCTGAAAGCAGCCGTGACGTCTGCCCCTGAGTCCCGCAGCGCGGTCTCCGTGGCCGCCCGACCTTCGACTTCGGGGGTCGACTACCTCGCGTAGGAGAACGACATGGATCCCGTGACAGGACTGACGAACGGTGCGTACGGCAACGTGGTGAAACCCAAGCCCGGCTTGGACATGGCGACGTTCTTGACGCTGTTGACCGTTCAATTGGCCAACCAGAACCCCTTGGAGCCGATGAGCGACGCAGACTTCTACGGTCAGCTGGCCCAACTCGGGCAAGTCCAGGGCATCGAGAACATCCAGACCTCGATGGAGATGAGCCAAGCGGCGGGGATGATCGGAAAGACGGTCACCGCTGTCCGCACCTTGACCGAGAACGGCGAAAACTCGTTGGTGACAGGCGTCGTAGAGCGCGTGTCGATCCGTGACGGAGAGCGCATCTTGACGGTCCGCGACGCTCAGACGGGCGGCCGCGTGGACGTCAAGCTCGGCAACATCCGGGAGATCAGCGCCTAGGCCATGAGCGAACCGATCCAAAACCTTCAGGTCCAGCAACTGCTCCGGACGCGGGCTGACGCCCCGCGCCCTGCGGCCGCTCCGTCATCGGGCGGCATCGACTTCGAGTCGGTGCTGAGTGACAGGCTGAAGGTGAGCGCCCATGCGAAGACGCGGCTGCAAAGCCGCGATCTGCAGCTCGACCAAGCGGCATGGGAAAGGGTCATGACCGGCGTCGACAAGGCCGCCCAGAAGGGGGCCAAGGAGACGCTCGTGATGGTCGACGACGTGGCCCTCGTGGTCAGCGTCCGGAACCGCACGGTGATCACCGCCGTGGACAAGGAACGGTTGAAGGAGAACGTGTTCACCAACATCGACAGCGCCGTCATCGCCTGACTTCCGGGCGGCACGGCCGCCCGAACGACCCGACCGACCGGAACGAAAACGCAGGACCCGTACAAAGACGTGCGGGACGCCCAGCCCGGGCTCGACCAGCCCGAGGCCGTTCCCGGTCAACGACCAGCCGGACGCACGTGCCGGACACCGAGAACCGAGAACACAAGACATGTTACAAGCCATGCTTGCTGGCGTCGCCAGCATCAAAGCGCAGCAGACGCGCATGAACGTCATCGGCAACAACCTTGCCAACGTGAACACGACCGCCTATAAGGGAAGCCGCGTCACGTTCCAAGACATGCTCGCCCAGACCCTTCGCGGCGCGAGTCGGCCTACCGGCACACTGGGCGGCACCAACCCCGTCCAGTTCGGCCTGGGCGTGTTGGTCGCCGGCACGGACGTCAACAATGAGCAAGGATCGCTCAACGCGACCAACCGCCCGACCGACTTTGCCATCCAAGGCAACGGCTTCTTCGTGATCGGGAACGGTGAGAGCATCGCCTACACCCGTGACGGCGCTTTCGACCTTGACGCGAACGGCGACATCGTCCACCGCGCGACGGGCAACCGAATGCTCGGTTGGTCGGCGGACCAGGCGACGGGCAACATCGACACCAACCAACCGATCGGGCCCACCTCGACCCTGCGGATTCCGATCGGCGCCCGCACCGCCGTCCAGGTGACGACGAACGTCACCGTCGCCGGCAACCTCGACTCCCGGTCGTTCAACACGGCGGGCACGCAATCGACGTCGTTCACGATGCGAGTCTTCGACACCCTGGGAACGGAGCACTTGGTCACCGCGACGCTGACCGAGGACGCGACCAACCCGAACCAATGGAACTGGACCCTTGCGGGTGCAGGCGGCGATACCGTCACCGGTAGCGGCTCCCTCACGTTCGACCCGGCGACGGGCGACCTCCTGACCGGCAACCCTGGCACGATGACGGTCACGCCGCCTGCGTCGTCAGGCGTGCCCGCCTTTACGGTCGCGCTCGACTTCGGAACGGTCTCACAAAGGGCCTCTGAAATGCAGATCCAGATGAGCAACCAGAACGGCTTCGCCCCGGGCTCGTTGTCGTCGTTCTCCGTCGGTACGGACGGCATCCTTACGGGCCTCTATACGAACGGCCTGACGCGCCCCCTGGGCCAGATGTCCCTCGCGATCTTCCCGAACGCGAACGGTCTTGAAAGGACCGGTTCGAACGTTTGGCGCGCTACCGATAACTCGGGCATCCCCGTCATCGGCCCCCCGCGCACGGGCGGCCGCGGTTACGTGAACAGCGGGTTCCTCGAACAGTCGAACATCGACATTTCGAACGAATTCACCGACCTGATCATCACGCAACGCGGTTTCCAGGCGAACACGAAGGTCGTCACGACCGTCGACGAAATGCTCCAAGACTTGATCAACATCAAGCGCTGATCACCATAAGGTGAAGTCGGGCGCGTCCTGCGAACTTGTGCAGGGCGCGCCCTTTTTCGTCGTTTGACGGGAGTTCAATGACCGACGGGGATCGGGCCGACCACGGCGCGGACCTGGATGTCGTACGCCGGACTGTCAGGATCGTTGGACGTGACACGTATCGTCCCGGTTTTGATCCCGGGGGAGGACGTGTCCACGGTCACCGTGTGCTGGCGCGTCCCGCTCGCGGCAATGGAAAACTGGCCGCCAGGCACGGTGAACCCGCCTCCGGCCGTCATCGAATAAACCAAAGGGTTGATCCCGTTCGCACTCCAGAGGGCCGTGTCGGCGGCGTTGGAGAGCGTCAGCGTCCTCTGCCCGTTCGAAAACATCTTGAACAGGCCCATATCGAAGAGGACCGGAGCCCCGAGCTTGCCCGGGACACGAAGGTCGAAGAACACGGGAAGGTGTCCGGACTGACCTCCGCATTCGTCGATCAAGGCCTGCGCGATCGCGGAGCCGACCATCGTGTTCCCCGTGACCTTGAGCGGCTGGTTATACGTGGTCCCGTCGTTGCCCCAAGAACGGTACGAGTGGTTCGGGTCGTTCCATGTGGACGTGCTGTAGGCGAGGTTGGGGTTACCGAGATAGTCGAACCCGCCGCCGTCGACCAGGTCGCTGGACGTCAGCAGAAAATCGAAGCGGTCGTCCATTCCGCCGCTCGACGCCCCGTTCCAAGGATCCTGCGTGTGCACGAAGCGAAACGTGTTGTTGGAGTTCCAGTTACCCGGTGTCTTGATCGGATCGAAGAACCGGCCGAAGTTGTCGACCTGCGATCCGGTCAACTCGATGTACGATGTTTCGGAAGCCGATTGGATGTTGAAGTCTCCGCCGATGAGGAAAGGGTGGCCCAGCGACTGCGCATCGTCCCGGATCAACTGACACTCGAGGAGCCTCCGGCTCTTGTCGTCGTCTGTCGTCCCCGCCTTCATGTGCGAGCTGTAGAGCGAAAGCCGCGCTCCCGCACCCGAGTACCCCTTGAGAAGCACGTCGTAGCGCAAGACGTTCCTGGGCGGACTGGGGGAGTTACCCCCATTGACGACGATCTCGTATCCTAGATATGACAGTTTGGATGTCCGGTACACGAAGGCGCAGTCCGTGTCCGGCCCATTGACGAAGGGAGCGGCCGCATAGTCGCCAGGGCTTCCGGGCGCGTTGTTCACGATCGAAAGGAACGAACTGAGTGCGGACGCGCTCATGAATTCCTGGAGCAGGAAGACGTCCGGACGGGCGCTCCGGCCCTCGAACACGCCGAACATCGCAGTTTCGATCGCAGACTGCCTCCCACCGCCATAGTTCGAGATGTTGTGCGTCAGGACGCGCAGTTGGGCTTGGGCGACGGTCGGGACGACAAGCGGGAAAAGACAGGACAAGAGGGCGCTCCTCGAGCGGAGTCCAAACATGGAAGGGGATTGTACATCCTTGTTGTCAGGCTTTTTACCGACAGACCCGCCTTGCGCGGTGCCCGGAAGGGGCGACCGCACCGGCAATTCCTCTAGGTTCATGGCCGCATCAAGCCCGACCCGCATCCGAGAGCCCCGAATCCTGTTAAAGACCCTTAACGCCTGAGTAACATTCCGGCGCGTGCCCTAGGCCCTCTCGGCCGGACGGCACCGTGAGCTCGATTGACTGTGGAGAGGCAGTGGCTGCCCGCCAGCTTCGGCCCGTGTCCAAGTTCAAGAGGCATACCATGCGGAACAGAACTCGAACTTCGCTCCTTTCGTTAATGGCCGTCTTTTCGGCATCGGCGTTCGCCGCACCGTTCACCCCCGGCAACATCGTCATCAGCCGGGTCGGAGACGGTAGCGCCGCCCTGTCCGGGGCCGCCACCGCGGTCTTCCTTGACGAATACACGCCTGGCGGACTCCTTGTCCAGTCCGTCGCGATGCCGACCGCGCTGAACGGAAACAACCGGATCCTGACGAACAGCGGCTCCGCCGGCTCGGAAGGGTTCATCTCCCTTTCCGTGGACGGCAAGGGTATCGCCGTCGTCGGTTATGACGCACCCGTCGGGACCGCCACGGTCGCAACCACGTCCGCCGCAACGTTCAACCGTGTGGTGGGATGGGTCAAGGCCGACGGAACCGTGGACACCACGACCAACATCGACGGTTACGACGGTAGCAACGTCCGGAGCGCGTGCACCATCGACGGTTCGGCGTTCTGGACCGGCGGCACGGCCGGCTCCGGCCTTCAGGCCACCGCGGGCGTGCGCTACAACCCGTACGGCCCCGGCCAGCTCGGCGTCCAACTTTCGACCGACGTTTCGAACACGAGGAACACCAAGATCCAGTTCGACCAGTTGTTCGTCAGCACCATGTCCGGCGCCTTTCGAGGCGTCAACACGATTGGAACAGGCGTCCCGACGACCTCTGGGCAGACGACCGTTCTGCTTCCGGGGTTCGATCCCAACACCTCGAGCACCCAGAGCGTTTACGACTTCTGGTTCGCCGACTCCTCGACGCTCTATGTCGCCGACGACCGCTCGGCGGCCAGCGGCGGCGGACTGCAGAAATGGACGTTCGACGGTACGACCTGGACGCTGGCGTACACCCTGACCTCCGGCATTCCTGGCAACGGTGGGATCCGGGGCCTGACGGCTAAAGCCGATGCGAACGGCAACGTCCTCTATGCGACGAGCACGGAGACCAACGCCAATTCTCTCGTCGCCGTGACCGACACCGGCGCTGGATCGACCTTTAGCGTCGTCGCGGTCGCTGGCGTCAACACCCGCTTCCGCGGACTGGCCTTTTCCCCGGCCGCAGGCGGCGCGACCACCGAGACGTTGGCCCCGGTCAACGGCGCGGTCTCGATCGGCAAGTCGAGCTCGGGCGGCTTCGGCGACACCGCCGTCGTCGACAACGTGAGCTGGCGCGTCTGCAAGTTCGTCGTGACTTCGGCGACATCGCCGATCGTCCGGGTCCGGTTCGACTACACCACGACCAAGACCGCCCCGACCGCGATCGACTGGTCCGTCACGGCCAAGATGGTCCACAGCGGGACCTTCAAAGTCCAGCTCCTGTTGAGCCACGACCCGAACAACCCGAACAACAACGCGGGCTACGACGTGGTCTTGCCGCAGACGGCGATCAACACGACCATGGCGACCTACACGGGTTCGGCCACCTCGACGCCTCTGAGCCAGTACGTCGGCACGGCGGGCACGATGTCCGGCCGGGTCGAGGTCTACCGGAGCTTCAGCGCCGTCGCCGCCCCCTGCGTCGACATCGACGCCGCGCTCCTCAAGGTCACCGGCTGACGTCCCCCGTCGCCTGACGTCGACCGCCCGCCTTCGCGATTGCGAGGCGGGCGGCCTTTTTCATCGACCTCGTTAAGAGTCGGTGAAACGTCTAGAGGATCAGCCCAGAACCGCCGTTAAGTCTTGGTTAACGACCTCTACACTGGCCCCTGTTGCGTGCCGTCCGAGCGCGCGTTGCTGTAACGGTGAGGAGTCGTGCGGGTTTATGGACGATCGTCCGGGCCTCTCCAGGACAGCTATTCGGAGATACCCATGCGGAACCAAGTTCGAACCCTCGTCTTGTCCCTATTCGCCGTCGCGTCTGCAGCGGCGTTCGCCGCTCCGTTCACCCCCGGCAACATCGTCGTCAGCCGGGTCGGAGACGGTAGCGCCGCCCTGAACAGCGCCGCGACGGCCGTTTTTCTCGACGAATACACGCCTGCTGGAATCCTCGTTCAAACGATCGCGCTCCCGACGGCACTCGACGGTGAAAACCGGATCCTGACGAGCAGCGGCTCTGCGACCTCGGAAGGGTTCGTCGCCCTGTCCGTCGACGGCAAGGGCGTCGCCATTGCCGGCTACGATGCGCCGGTCGGAACGGCCTCGATCGCAGGATCGTCTTCTGCGACTTTCAACCGGGTCGTAGGTTGGGTCAAGGCCGACGGGACCGTCGACACCCGGACGAACATCGACGGATACGACGGAAACAACGTCCGTAGCGTCTGCACGGTCGACGGCTCGGCGTTCTGGACGGGCGGCACCGCAGGCTCCGGCCTTCAGGCGACGGCCGGCGTGCGCTACAACCCGTACGGCCCCGGCCAGCTCGGCGTGCAGCTTTCAACGGACGTCACGAACGTCCGCAACGTCAAGATCCAGTTCGACCAGTTGTTCACGAGCTCGATGTCGGGCGCGTTCCGCGGCGTGAACACGGTCGGCACGGGCGTCCCGACGACGAGCGGGCAGACGACCGTCCTCCTTCCCGGGTTCGACCCGAGCACTTCGAGCTCGCAAAGCGTTTACGACTATTGGTTCGCCGACTCCTCGACGCTCTACGTCGCCGACGACCGCTCGGCCGCCAACGGCGGAGGACTGCAGAAGTGGACGTTCGACGGCACCACGTGGGTGCTGGCCTACACCATTACGGCGGGAGTGCCTGGAAACGGCGGCATCCGCGGCCTCACGGGTAAGTCGGACGCTGGCGGGAACGTCCTTTACGCCACGAGCGGAGAAAACGCCGCCAACTCGCTCGTTGTCCTGACGGACACGGGCGCCGGCTCCTCCTTCAGCGTCGTCGCGGTCGCGGCGGTCAACACCCGCTTCCGCGGACTGGCGTTCTCCCCGGTCGCGGGCGGCGCGACCACCGAGATCCTGGCCCCGGTCAACGGAGCGGTCTCGATCGGCAAGTCCAATACAGGCGGCTTTGGCGACACCGCCGTCGCCGACAACGTGAGCTGGCGCGTCTGCAAGTTCGTCGTCACCTCGGCGACCTCGCCGATCGTCCGGGTCCGGTTCGACTACACCACGACCAAGACCGCTCCGACCGCGATCGACTGGGACGTGACGGCCAAGATGGTGCACAGCGGGACCTTCAAGGTCCAGCTCCTGTTGAGCCACGACCCGAACAACCCGAACAACAACGCGGGCTACGACGTGATCTTGCCGCAGACGGCGATCAACACGACGATGGCGACCTATACGGGTTCGGCCACCTCGACGCCGCTCTCGCAGTACGTCGGCACGGCGGGCACGATGTCCGGCCGCGTCGAGGTCTACCGGAGCTTCAGCGCCGTCGCCGCCCCGTGCGTCGACATCGACGCCGCGCTCCTCAAGGTCACCGGTTAAGAGCGAAAGCGTAAGAAAACTGCGAGAGGCGGCGTCCCGATGGGCGCCGCCTCTCGTCCTTTCAAGGCCCCCGGGTTCAAATTAGATTTTCCTCTATTACATCTCTTTTACAAGACAGGTGCTATACAAACAACACGTTTTGTTGTATAGATGGGAATCGTGCTGAGGGCAAGAGGCATTCTGACCACGTCCGTGTCGCTGGTGTTGGCCGGCGCGTGCTGGGCGACGACACGGGAACTCATCGATTTCTCGATCCTTCCGGGCCTGCCGGCCGAAAACGTCCGGTCCGGCAGTTTGGCCGTCGAGGACTATCCGCTTCCGGTGGTGGACAACGCCGGGGCTGCGGCATACGACCACACTCAGTCCCTCGTTTTCGAAAGGAAGATGGAGGAGGGGAGCGTGGAACGGCCCCTCTACAAGAAGGCCGTGCTGACCTATCCGTTGGGACAGAACTCGTTCACCTTCCCGATGCCGGACCATGAAATCTCGCTGTGGCTGCACATCGACGGCCCTCCCTCCGTCTCCCCCGGTGCTTCTCCGTTTTCCCAGAGCGAAGTGCGTCCAGAGATGGTCAGGATCTGCCTCAAAGGCCAAGGCAAAACGTACTATTCAGCCCGCCAGCAGGTCTCGAGAGGGTGGAACGAACTCCGCTTTTGCCTGACGAGCAAGGTCTACGCGCCTCGTTGCCCGGACTCCTTCAACAACCGTATCGTCCAATTTTCGCCCGAAGACGAGTCTGGAACCTTCATCGACACCGTTCAACTGGTGTTCGACGGCACTTATGACTGTGCCGCCAGCTATTCGGTCGGGAAGATCCGGCTGAACACGTGCAAGCTCCAGCCCGTCAGGCCCTGTTCGATCGTGATGGTCTACGACGACGCTTGGTCAGGGTTCCTCGACTACGCCTATCCGACGGTCAAGGCCCTCAAGATGCCGGTCACCGTCGCTGCCGTCCGGGACTACGCGGTCGGGCCCGCCCCTTTCCACATGTCCGTGAACGACCTGCAAGCGGTTTTCGGATACAACTATTTGAACCCGTTGGGCGCAAAGACCTTCTTGGTCGACATCGTCAACCATACGGCGACCCACTTCCGGCTTCACGGCGACACGCCCGCCCTGCGTCGGAACTACCGGACCTCGAGCGGCATGATGGGCGTTTACGACGACATCTTCGAGGGAAGGCGGTTCCTGATCGACAATAAACTGACCCGGAACGCCAGCGAGTCGTTCCTCATCTATCCCGGCGGCGCGAGCGACGCTCAAGTCTACATGGCGATGGAACAGATCGGGATCCGCTTCGGGCGGACCGTGAGCTGCGAACGGAACCAGAACGCCCAAGGCGACAGCCTCCGGAACCCCTTCGCCGGCGAAACGTACGACGCTTGCCGGGCCGAGAACAACGTCGACATTTTCCAGAGCCAACATCCGGTCGAAGAACTCTTCGACTGGATCGATGAAGGGATCCAGACCGGGCGGAACAGGTTCATCATGTGGCACGACGTGATGCCGGCCTTGCCGGAATTCGACGTCAATGGAAGGGCAGCCGACGGCTACCACACGGTCTACAACGTGAACTCGCTGGCGTTTCACGACCAGGTCTTGGCGTACATCCAGGCTAAGAGAGGGCCGCGCTGCTCCGTCAGGACCCTGCCCGCGTGGTACCAGTCCCTCTCGGATTTGCAGAAGATTCCTGGATTCCACTTATAAAGGAGCCCTTTTCGCCCCTGACCACGGCAGTGTCACCGGATCAAGGTCCTTGTCTGGTAGTTTCGCCAGACGACTTTGATCTGAGTCCGGCCTGGTCGTCCTATATACTCTCGGGCATGAAGCAGATGGGGCGTTGTCTTGTGTTGTTCCTCGCGGGCCTCGTCGGGGCGCAGGCTTATGCACTGAACCAGGAGTTGATCGACTTCACGGCACTGCCGACCGTACCGCCGGAAAACGTCCGGCCCGGAAGCATTGCGGTCGAGGACTTTCCCTTGCCCGTCGTCGACAACGCGGGAGCCCCTGTCTGCGACCACTCTCAGTCCACAGTCGTCGAGCGCGAAGTGACGGATGCGACCGACGGAAGAGCCGGGTTCAAGACGTCGGTGCTCACGTACCCGGTCCTGAACACGTTCTCCTTCCCGCAACCTGGGCACGAGATTTCGCTTTGGCTGCACGTGTCCGGCCCGCCGCTCTTCGTTCCTGGCCCGGCACCGTTTTCCTCGACCGAGAGCCACCCCGGACTTGTAACGGTCCGCCTCATCGGGCAAGGCAAGACCTTCACGTCCCGAAAAATGGAGGTCACCCGGGGATGGAACGAGCTCAAGTTCTATCTTTCGAGCAAAGTGAACGCGGCCCGCAATGCGACCGACTTCAACAACAGGCTCGTCCACTTCACCCCCGAAGACGAGAGCGGGACGACCATCGACACGGTCCAGATCGTCGTGGACGGCACGTTCGATTCGGCCGAGAGCTTCTCGATCGGTAAGGTCCGGCTCAACACCTGCAAGGTCCAGCCCGTCGAACCGAGTTCCGTCGTCATGGTCTACGACGACGGCTGGTCCGGGTTCTATAACTACGGTTACAAATACGGGATCCTTCGCATCTATCAGATCCCGGCGACGCTCGCGGTCGTGAAGAACTACGCCGCGCCGGTCGATCTCCATATGAGCCTGAACCAGATCAAAGAGGTGTTCAATTACACAGGATCGGGCGGCAAGATCTTCGACGTGGTCAACCACACCATGACCCACAATCCCCTCCACGGAGACGGCGCGGGCACAGGCCCGAAGCGCAACTACCGGACGCAGAACGGTGTGATCGGGGTCTACGACGACATCTTTGAGGGCCGCAAGTTCCTGATCGACAACGGGCTGACCAGGAACGGAAGCGAAAACTTCTTGATCTATCCCGGGGGGGCCAGCGACGCCCAAGTCCATGCGGCGATGGAGCAGATCGGCATCCGCTACGGACGGAAGGTCAACTGCGAGCGCAACCAAAACGCGAACAACAACAGCACGCGCAACCCCTATGGCGGCGAGTGCTACGACGCCGCGACGGCCGAGAACTCCTGGAGCCAGTACGCGAGCGCCCATCCGCTGGACGAGATGCTCGACTGGATCGATGAGGGCATCGAGACAGGACGGCCCCGCTTCATCATGTGGCACGACCTCGTCCAGAACATGCCCGCGTTCAACGAGGACGGCCGCGCCGTCGACGGCTGGCACACCGTGCACAACACGAACACGATCGACTTCCACAACAAAGTCGTGAAGTACATCAGCCAGATGCGCGGTCCGAAGTGCGTCCCCCGCACCTTGCCGAACTGGTACAACAGCCTGTCGGAACTTCAGCGCGTGGCCGGTGTGCACTATTGATCTTGGAGACCGGGCGAAACCGCACATGAAGCCCGCTTGGACCCTTGATCGTCTTGTCTGAGGGGCTTCGGAGGAAAAACCATCATGCGCTCAAGGTCGGGGACGTTCCGGTTCGCTTTGCTGTCCATCGGCTTGTCGGTGTCCGCTTCGGCCTGGGCCGGTTTCAAGATCGTCCCGGTCTATGATCCCAGCATCACGAACGACCCTCAGGCCGCCGCGATCAAAGCGTGCATCGAGTCGTCGATCGCCCTCTATTCGGCCAAGTTCACCGATGACGTCACGGTCAAGATCTACTTCCAAAAGGGAGGCGGTCTCGGCACGAACATCTACGGCTACTACTGGAACGGGGCCGGCGTCGCCTATGACGTCCTCGATGCCGACGCCAAGTCTAACGACGACATCGAGGCCACAAAGCATATGCGCTCGACCGGATTCGGCAGCGTCGGCTACACCAGCGCCAACGGCCGCGCCATGGGCCTGAACACTCCCGGCTTCCTGTCTGCGGGTGGCGAAGGCGGGTTCGACGGCATCGTCAGCCTGAACACCGATATCTGTTTCTTCGACCACGAGAACCCCGTCGGCGGCAAGTTCGACCTCTATTCCGCCACGGCCCACGAGATCGACGAAGTCCTCGGCACGGTTTCGGGGACGGGCGATTGGCTCGCTTTCTCCGCCGACTGCTTCCGCTACGACGGGGCCGGCCACCATCTCTTCTCGGGCGACACCAACACCCACGCCTACTTCTCGGTCGACGCGACGAACATGATCGTCGAATACAACCAGTTCGGACGGACGGGCGGCGACTGGGGCGACTGGGTGCCGCACTGGCCGTCGATGACGCAAGACTGGTCGATCTTTTCCGGCATCAAGATCGATCCGGGCGAACCGGAGTTCCGGCTCCTCGACGTGGTCGGCTACGACCGCTCGACGCAGTTTCCCGCGACCTACTCCATCGTGCGCGGCGTGCCCCAGTCCGGAAACCTTCAGAGCCTCTTCGTGGTCGACGGTGACCGCCTGACGGTCAAGAACGGCGTCGTCCCCGTCCGCAACGACTTCCCTGTCCAGGTCGTCGTGCAAGGCGATTCGCGGTTCGCCGTTCCCGGCGCCCTCAGGTTCCTCCTGACCGCCAGGACGTCGGTCCCCACCCTTTCGCAGACGATCGAACTCTACGACTGGACGACCGGCCTCTACGTCCCGCTCGACAGCCGGAACGGGAAGGTGGGCGATTCCACCGTGACCGTGTCCGCACCCGATGCTCCCCGATTCGTCGACCCCCTGACCAAGCATGTCCGGGCGCGGATCAAGTACCGGGTGACCCAGGCGGCTTTGACCTCCGACTGGACGGTCGCCATCAATCAGGCCGTCTGGGAGATCACGCCTTAGGGAGGGGCGCGCTGCGTGTCTTTGCGTGGCTTTGCATGGCTCTGCCTTGCTTTGCGGCGTGGGTTCTTCGGACAAGGACAAAAACGCTCGCCTCGGGCACGTCTGGACCACAGTTAACGGAGCATTTTGTCCTTGCCACCCCGCTTAGGCCGTTGTCCTACGACGATGCGCGGCGCAAACTCCTGGCCGCAAGGCTCCACGAAGTCAGCCAACGCGGCAGCCACGTCAACTTTGCGAAGGTGGTGGACGGAGGCTTGCGGACCTCCATTCTTCCCCGCCACCACGAGGTCAGTCTCGGCGCGCCCCGCTCCGTCCAAAGGCAAGCCGGCCTGAGCGTAGAGCCATGGGAAGTCCTCTAGCCCTGCCCGCTCCGGCAGATACCGGGGTGAAGGCCGATGTTGGTGCCGGCTTGCACCCGGGTTCGACGAACACCCAGTGCCACCCGTGCCCTGCCCGCATCTCGGGCTAAGCGTAGATCCGTGCGATCTCGGCAAGGCACCAGGCCTTGACCTTCAGCATCGCCGTTTCGGCGACGAGAAAATCGGACTGCCCGACGGGGACAAAGCCGGGATAGCGCGTGAGCGTGACGAAAGACGCGACCGTGTTCGCTGCGGACTCGACATCGGTCGGAACGACCGTGCCCTGGTGCTTTGAGAGCAACAGCGCCACGTCATGCGAGTACGGCGGCTGGACTCCTCCGGCCACAAGGACGGCCTTTGTGTACTTCTCAGCTGCCTGCTGGGCGTGATACGCCGCCGGCGGCCAAGGGCCGTCGGCTGCCCGGAGAGCCGCGATGACCTGTTCGTCCTCGGCTGCCTTGTCCCGGCCAGTCCTGGACTGCGTTAGGCGGCGGCATAGACCAGCTTGCCCTCTCTGTCGGCCCAATAGGCGGTAGAGCCAATGACCTCCCTCGCCGCCTCGAATTCAGCGGGCGTGCAGACGACAAGGTCGAGCGAGAACTGGCGGCCGGCCATGGCTTGATAGGCGATGGCCTGGCGGGGGACGAACGGGACCTCGGAATCGGCGATCACCAGGACGTCGAGGTCACTGTCCTCTCGGGCCTCGCCCCGGCCACGAGAACCGAAGAGGAGGACGCGGTGGACGGCGAACGTCTCACACATCCTTTGGCAGACCAGGTCCACGGCCTCTGCCTCGTTCATGCTTGGATCGAAGTTTACACTTGGGTGGCCCCCCGATAGGGTGGCCGGGCTGAAAGAGGATGGTTTGTGCCTGTTTCCAGCCCGGTTCGAAGACCACCGGACAGTGTCGGATCCTGCGGAACCTGGACAAGAGGGCGCAAGGCATAGGAACCCCCGGACAGGACCCGTTCGTTCTAACGGTCAAGGCGCACCAGCCTCCCGAGGGCCGACATGATCTTTCACTCCATCCTTCTCCTGAGCACCGTCGCGACCGACTGCAAACCCGCGCCGAAGACCGGCACGCACGTCTCCGCATTCAGCACGAACATGCGGAGCATGTTCCAAGACAGCAAGGGCGTCTACTGGTTCGGCAGCGACGGCGAAGGCGTCTCGCGGTACGACGGCAAGAGCATCGTCCGATACACGAAGAAGGACGGTCTGCCCGCCGACCTCGTGACCCAGATCCAGGAGGACAAGAAGGGCGACCTTTACTTCACGACCTATAGCGGCGTCGCGAAATACGACGGCAAGACGTTCACCACGCTCAAGCCGGTCCGGATGGATTCGCCGGACAAGGGATGGCGGCTCAATTCAGGCGACCTCTGGTTCACATGGAACGCGAATCAAGACGGGCCCTCGCGCTACGACGGCAAGAAGCTGTACTCGTTGCGGTTTCCGAAGCATCACCTCGAGGAGGCGAAGCTGGCGCTCCAACCCAAGCACAGCATGTACATGGTCTACACCGTCTACAAGGACAGGAAGGGAAAAGTCTGGTTCGGCACGGCCGACGCTGGTCTCTGCCGTTACGACGGGAAGACGATCAATTGGCTCTACGAAAGCCATCTGACCAACGTTCCGGGCGCAGGCTCGTTTGGCATCCGGTCGATCATCGAGGACCGCGACGGCAACTTCTGGATCTGCAACACGCGGAAGCGGTTCACGGTCCCGCCGAACAACGGGCCGAGCCACGGCCTCCTCGACTACAGGTCGGAAACGGGGATCGCCGACATCAAGGCCATTGTCGGCGAAGACTGGCTTTATTTCCAGTCGGTCGTACGCGGAAGGGAGGGCGATCTGTGGATGATGCCTTGGGGCGGGGGGGTCTACCGCTATGACGGCCAGTCGGTCACCTACTATCCGGTGAAGGACGGCGAGAAGGACGCCCTGATGAGCCAGATCTACAAGGACCGCCGCGGCGACCTGTGGATCTGCAGCCAAACGGGTGGGCCGTACAAGTTCAACGGCCAGTCGTTCGAGAAGGTGTTGCCACCTGGGTCGGCGGGCGGCATGCTTACGGACTGACGAACACGACCCTTCGCCGGAACGGACGATGTCGATAGGCGTGTGACGAACGTCCATACCTTTCGGCCTTCTCGACTCGAAACTCCAAGGTCATACCGATGTGAGCAAGCAGAAGGACACCCCAGGGAAGATCCGCCATAGTAACCCGTGAAGTCTCCTTGGCAGGCCGTTTTCGACAACGTGGCCAAGGCACGCCATAAGCCCCCGGGTTTCCAAAAGCGGGCCCCATGAGGAGGGGTTTAGGGGTCGAGCTTTGGAGTCTGCAAGGAGGCGATTCTGGAACCCCTTCTCCTTGCCCCATGACTTGTGCGGGAAGGGAGAAGGGGAAGGGGATGAGGGTTCTGGATCTGCACTCCAGCCCCTCCTCATGAGCGCATGCGTCTCTCGATGAGAGGGCTTACGGCAGCTTGACCAAAAACTCCTCGACCGTCATCGCACCGATGTCGCCGTCCTCGCGCGAGCGGACTCCGACCGTCCCGGCCTCGATGTCCTTGTCACCGATGATCAGCATGAACGGCACCTTCATCCGTTGGTTCTCGCGGATCTTCTTGCCGAGCGTCTCGCGACGGTCGTCGACTTCGACCCGGAGCGGCCTCGTGTCGTAAAGCGTGTCGCGTAGGCGGTCGGCCAGGGCGAAGGCCGCCTCGTTGTGCCGGTCGGCGATCGGAAGGACCACGATCTGGGACGGCGAGAGCCAGAACGGATAGGCGCCCGCGTACTGCTCCGTCAAGAGTCCGATCATGCGCTCCAGAGAACCGAACGGCGCACGGTGGATCATGATCGGCCGGTGGGGCTTGCTGTCTTCGCCGATGTATTCGAGCTCGAACCTCTCAGGAAGGTTGTAGTCCACTTGGACGGTCCCCATCTGCCACTCGCGGCCCAGCGCGTCCTTGATCATCAGGTCGAGCTTCGGGCCGTAGAACGCGGCGTCGCCGGGCGAGACTTCGTAGTCGAATCCGATCCTGCGGCAAGCTTCTTCGATGGCCGCAGTGGCCGCCGTCCAGTTGTCTTCGTGGCCGACGTACTTGTCCGAAGCCGGATCCTTCGTCCCGAGTCTGGCCCGGAAATCGTGCAGGCCCAGCTTCTTGAGGACGGTCTTCATCAGGTCGACGACCCCGATGAACTCCTCTAAGAGTTGGTCGGGGGTCACGAAGAGGTGGGCGTCGTCCTGGGTGAACCCGCGGGCCCGGAGGATGCCCGTCACTTCCCCGCTCTGCTCGTACCTGTGGACCGTCCCGAACTCGGCATAACGGACGGGGAGGTCGCGGTACGACCGGAGCTGAGACTGGTAGATCTCGATGTGGAACGGGCAGTTCATGGGCTTGAGGATGTAGGTCTCCTTCTCCTCGTCCTCCATGAACGGGAACATCTTGTCGCGGTACGTGATGATGTGCCCGCTCTTTTCGTAGAGCTTGATGTTGCCGATATGAGGGGTCACGACGGGCTGGTAGCCGCGCTTGAGCTGCTCCTGCTTCATCACGTCGGTCAGGACGTCACGCAGGATCGCGCCCTTCGGCAACCAAAGCGGCAGGCCCGTGCCGACCCGCGGCGAGAACATGAACAGACCGAGCTCCCTGCCCAAGACGCGGTGGTCGCGCTTCTTGGCCTCTTCGAGCATGTGCAAGTACGCCTCGAGCTCGTCCTTGGTCTCGAAGGCGGTGCCGTAGATGCGGGTCAGCTGCTTGTTCTTGACGTCCCCGCGCCAATAGGCTCCCGCGATCGAAAGCAACTTGAAGTTCTTGATCTCCTTCGTGTTCTCGATGTGCGGCCCGCGGCAGAGGTCGATGAAAACGTGCTCCTTGCCCTGTTTGTCGGTCGCCCGCTGTTCGTAGAAGCTGACCTCGTCTCCGACCGGGATCGCTTCGAGGAGCTCCAACTTGTAGAGTGCGTTGTCCGGGCCTTGGCCGTTGGTCGTCTCGTCGAGGATGACGGCCTTGGCCTCGTCCTTGTCACGTACGGACCGTCGGACGATCGGCTGCGCGAGATTGGAGAGTTCCCTCATGCGGTGCTCGATCTTCTCGAGTTCCTCCTCTTTGAGGGGCTCGGGAAAGTCGATGTCGTAGTAGAACCCGTTTTCGATCGGAGGGCCGATGGACAGCCTGGCGCCCGGGTAAAGCTCGGTGACGGCCTGTGCCATCAGGTGTGCGGCGCTGTGTCGAAGTTTGTAAAGGTGGCTTTGTTCGTAGCTCATGTGAACCCCCGCAGACGATGCGGACGAATTGTCGAGTCCCCGGCGATCTGCCAGGAACCTGGGTTTCATGGTACCCCGACGAAACTTTCGGGCCGGACGCGAGGTCTAATGCGGTTGTGAGACTGTCGGTGCTCGTCGTCGCCTTGTTGCCCGGAATCGGAGCGGCCCAGATGGGGCCGCAGGGCATGATGGTCCAAGCCCTGGGCCGTATCGCGTCCTCCGACCAGATCGCGGTCGAAGCGACGGGCACAGAAAAGCGCGGGACGACGCTCGTCGAACTCAAATCGACCGTCGGACTGCTGTACCGCCCCGCAGAGGGCCGTGTCTTGATCGAGGTGCTGAACTTCGAAAACGGCAAACTCGTGGGCCGGATCGCCGGTGACGGGCTTCGCCTCTGGAGCTTCGACGGCCGGGCGAACACCTACTCCAGCTATGGCTACGGGACCGAAGACAAGGGTCTCGACGCTAACTGGAGCGCTAAGTTCTTCCAGTCTCTCCGGCTCCGAACGAACGGGCCGTCCGCGTTCGCGACGAAGGTCCTTGACGATGCCATGCACCTAGGGACGAAAGCGACGGCGTGGCTGCCTTGGATCCCCACGGCCACCGTGGAACGCCAGGAGAACTCTATCGTCTGCAACGCCGGAAATCCGGCCCCCAATACGACGACCTACTTTTTGGACGGCGACGACGAGAGCGGCTACTCTCTGACGGCGGCACGGTTCGTCCAAGCAGGCGGCCAGCCCAAGAAGTGGGACCTGACGTTTACGCTCGGCACGCTTCCGGAGAACACGGAGTTCGGATTCGTACCGCCGCGGGGCGCCCGGATGGTCTCGGTCGGTCAGGCTACGGGCGGCGGCTAGTCACCGTTCGCTCCAGCACGGGCCTTTGTAGGGCCCCTTGGCTAAGTCTTGGGGAGCGGACTGATACACTTGACTTTCCGCTTTGGAATCCGTCGACACCGCGCAAGCGGGCCCTGAGCCCGAGACAGAGCATTCGGCGCGGACCGTCTGGATCCTCGCCTGGCCCGCCGTCGCGCTCAACACGCTGCAGACGGTCAACGCCCTTCTGGACACGTACTTCGTCCAGCACTTGCCCGTCGCGAACCTGACCGCCATCGGAGGAGCGACGAGCATCCTCTTCCTCCTGGTCTCTATGGCCATCGCGCTCGGGACGGCTTCGACGGCCTTGGTCAGCCGGGCGTACGGCGCCGGGGACCGCGAAGGGTTCGTCACCGCGAACCAGAAGTGTCTCGGCCTGGCCTTGACGGGCGGACTGGCCTTCGCCGCTCTCAGCCTGCCGGGATCGGCGCTCGCCAGCGTGACCCTTCTACCCGCGGACGCGCCGCAAGCCCAACATTTGATGCGGGTCTACCTTGGGACGTTCGCCCTCGCCCTTCCGCCCCTGTTCCTTATCCAATCGTTGGCGGGCGCGTTGAGAGGGACCGGCGACACCAAAAGCCCGATGGTGATCAGCGGACTTCAGATCGGCCTGCACATCGTGTGCAACGCCCTGCTCATCAATGGCCGCCTCGCCTTCGGACCGATCGTGATCCCAGGGTTCGGACTGGGGATCTTCGGTGCGGGACTTGCCATGGTCGTCAGCTCCTGGGCTGCGGCGGCGTTCTACCTCTTTTGGGCGGGCCGTACCTCTCTGGGAGCGAGCTGGCGCCTTTCATGGCCTGGCATGGCTTGGGTACGACGGATCCTCGTCATCGCCGTACCGGCCGCGATGATGTCGGTCGTCCGCGTCACGTCGCTGATGGCCCTGACCGGGATCTTGAAGAGCGTTCCGGGCGGAGCCAACGCGATCGCGGCGATGAGACCTGCGTTCAGCATCGAGTCGTTGGCCTTCATGCCTCCCTTCGGACTTTCGATCGCAGCGGCCGCGCTCGTCGGGCAGTCGCTTGGAATGGGACGGCCCGACCGGGCCTCAAAGCTCGCTTGGACGGCCGCCCACCATGCGGCCGTCGTCAGTACGGTCGCCTCCGTCCTCCTGTTCGTCTTCGCGCCCAACGTCGCGCACAGCGTCGTCGCGAACCAACCAGAAGTCGCCGACGTCGTCGCGAGGTACCTGCGCTTCATCTGCGTCACCGAGGTCCTTTTCGCCTATGCGATGGTCCTCGTCGGGGCGATGCAAGGTGCCGGCGACACCGTCCGTCCGATGTGGCTTACGGTCGTCTGCATGTGGGGCGTCCGCGTCGGACTGGCAGGTCTGTTCGCGATCGGGCTCAAGCAAGGCGCCGACGGGTGTTGGCTGGCCATGACCCTGACCCAGGGCGTCCAAGGGCCTGCGGCGATGATCCTCTTCAAGCAAGGCGCTTGGAAGACGGTCCAAGTCTAGACCTTGAGGATCGGTTCGAACTTGTCCGTGATCGCTTCGATGTCGAACGTGGTCTCCGCGTAAGCCCGAGCGGCTTGGCCTGCCGTGGCCCGCTGAGCCACGTCGTCGGCCAGGGCCTCGGCCTTCTCCACGAACCCGGCCTCGTCGTCCGGCCGGACCACGGACCCCGCCCCGTTCTGCGTCACGATCCTGGCGGCCAGGTTCTCCAAGGGAACGGCGAGCAGCAACGGCTTGCCCGCGCACAGATAGGTCAAGACCTTCGAAGGCACCGAGAACACACCGGCGTCGGGCTCGAGGACGGCGACGAGGACGTCCGCCGTGGCGAGCATGTCGGGCATGGCCTCGAACGGCTGGAACGGCAAGACGTGCAGGTTGTCGAGCCCGAGTTCTTGCATACGGCCCTTGAGGAACTCGATGCTCTGACCCTCCGAGACGACGATCATCCTTGCCCGACCCCGGAGTTTTTCGGACAGTCGGACGAGCAGTTCGGGATTGTGCTTCATTCCGAGCGTGCCCGAATAGAGGAAATTGAGGCCGTCCTCGAAGCCGTGCTTGACGCCCCATGGGTTGACCCTGTCCCTGACGGGCATGTCCGACAGGGGGGCCCAGTTTTCGATCACGTGGACTTTCGGCTTGTTCTGGACCGACGCCGGAAGGAACGGTCGGAAATCCTCGGCGATCAGGACGATCGCGTCGCTCTGCTCGAGAAGCCGGTTTTCGAGCCGGACATAGTGGTCGCCCGCGAGAGTGCCGAGGCCGGCCCACTTCCCCGCCATCAGGCGACGGACGGCTTGTCCGATCAAGTCCTGGACCCAGAACGTGAACTTGGCTCCGCTCGCCCGGCTTTGGGCGAGAAGCATCTTCTGCGCGTCGAGCGGCGTGTTGGCCGACAGGACGGCCTGAGGGGCGAAGCGGGCGATGCGCTCGACCGCTTTGCGGCCGTGTTCAAAGTCGGCCTGACGGCGCTTGAAGACGTTGGACTTGTCGACCTTTTGCTCGAGCCGTATCGGTTCGACTTGGAACGACTCCGGGTCGTCGTGCCGTTTGACCAGCGCGCCCTGCGGCGTCAGGAACGACCCTGAGAACAGGTGGAGCACTTGATGGCCCCGACGGGCCAACGAGCGGCTCAGTTCGACCTGGAACGGGTGTCCCGAGTAGTCGTGGACGACGATCCTCATCTTGTTCACGGACGGACACGAAGGCCCGGAAGGCTCTCAAGACCGTTCCGGGCCCCAGCGCTCAGACTTTCGACGGGACGTTGCTCGTCATCTGGTCGTAGATCCAGGCATAGGTCTTCTCCATGCCTTCCCGGAGCGAGACCGAGGGCTCCCAGCCGAGTTCCTTTTCGATGAGCGTGTTGTCGCTGCTCCGTCCACGGACGCCTTTGGGCGCGTTCAAGTTGTAATGCCGATCGAGCGTGATGCCGGCGATGTCCTCGACCATGCCGACGAGTTGGTTGATCGAGACCATTTCCGAGCTTCCGAGGTTGATCGGATACTCGATGCCGCTGTCCATGATCTTCTTGATCCCGAGCGTGCAGTCATCGATGTACATGAAGCTGCGCGTCTGATGGCCGTCTCCCCAGATCTCGATGTTGTGGTCGCCCGTGAGCTTCGAGTTGATGACTTTCCGGCAGATCGCGGCCGGTGCCTTCTCGCGGCCACCGTCCCACGTTCCGTGGGGGCCATAGACGTTGTGGAACCTGGCGACGCGCGTCACGATCCCGAAGTCCTCCATGAAGTGGCGGCACATCCGCTCGCTAAAGAGCTTTTCCCAGCCATAGCCGTCTTCGGCCAGGGCAGGATAGGCGTCTTCTTCCTTCAGACCGGGATTGTTGACGTCCTGCTGCTTTTCGCCGTTGTAGACGCACGCCGACGAGGCGTAGAAGAACCGCTTGGCGCCTTCGTCTTTGGCCGCCATTAACATGTGGGTGTTGATCAAGACGCTGATCATGCAGAGCGCCTTGTTGTTCTCGATGAAGCCCATTCCGCCCATGTCGGCGGCGAGGTTGAAGACCGTCCCACAACCCTTGACGGCGTTTTGACAGGCCTCCCGCTCGCGGAGGTCGAGGATCTTGTTGTCGGCGTAGTCGTGGACTTGGTACCACTCCTCGTACGGCTTGATATCGACGGCCACGAGGTCCTGGACACCGTTGTTCTTCAAGTATTCGACAAGGTGTCCACCAATGAAACCGCCCGCTCCCGTGACCACCGTCCTGTTGCCAGCCATGGGCTGATTATACCTTTGGCCAGGTTCAACGACCCAAGCAGGATTGCCCGGCTTAGGCTCTCGTCAAGCCCCTGCCGAGAGCACGGCCGACGCGACTTCCATGGCCCTTCGGGCCGGCCGGACGTCGTGGGCGCGGACGATCTTCGCTCCCGCCGCCTGCGCCAGGACCTGAACGGCGAGCGTGCCTTCGAGCCGCTCGTCAGGTGGGGCACCGCCGAGGATCTTGCCGAGGAACGACTTACGGCTGACGCCGATCAAGACCGGATAGCCAGTCGCCACGAACTCGTCCAACCGGGCCAAAAGCGCGAGGTTGTGACCGAGCGTCTTCCCGAAACCGATGCCTGGGTCGATCCAGATCCGGTCGCCTGCGACGCCTACGGCTTCCGCGGCCCTGGCGCGCCCGACCAGAAAGTCCCTGACCTCTGCAACGACGTCGTCATAGTGCGGCGCCTCTTGCATCGTGCGGGGTTCCCCTTGCATGTGCATAAGGCAGACCGTACACCCTGAGCGGGCGCACACGTCGGCCATCTCTGGGTCGCCGAAAGCCGTGACGTCGTTGACGACCTGGGCGCCGGCATCGAGCGCGGCCGATGCGACTTCGACCTTCGACGTATCGACCGAGACCACGACTCCCCTTTCGACGAGGCGCCTGACCACAGGGACGACCCGCTGCCGCTCGTCCTCGGCCGAGACGGGAGAGGCACCGGGTCTCGTCGATTCTCCGCCGACGTCGACGAGATCCGCACCGTCCTCGACCATCCGGATCCCGGCCTCGACCGCCTTGTCCTGGTCGAAGTACAGGCCCCCGTCCGAAAAGCTGTCCGGCGTCACGTTCAGGACGCCCATGAGGGCCGGACGTCCGATGGGAAGGACGGACATCAGCTCGCCTGTTCGAGCCCGAAACCGTCGTGGAGCAGCCGGACGGCCCTGGCCAGTTCGGACTCTGGGATCAGACAGCTCAATGAGAAATCGCTGTCGCTGGTCTGGAGCACAGGGATCTGGGCTTCTAGGAACTTCGACAAGACCCCGTAGAACACGCCAGGCTGCTGCATGTACTCGTGCCCGACGACCGAGACCATCGTGCACCCTTCTGCGATCTGTAGCGGCACGACCACAGGATCGCCGAGGGGTTTCATCAAGGCGATCTGAGAGGCGGCGCCTTGACTGGGGGCGACGCCCGTCTGGACGACGTAGATCGCCCCTTGTCCTAAAGGTAGGACAAGGCCGTCGAAGACGTCCAGGATGGTCGCGTACTGCTCGCGAGGGACGGCGAACCCGACTCCGTCCGGGTTCAAGTTCACCATGTACAGGTTGACGGCGTGCTTGGCGAGAGTCTCGTACACCCTTGCCGCGAAGTCGGCACGGTGCTCGGGCGCGACGACGCCCAAGTCTGCCGAGACGTACACCAGTTTGCCGCTGTGGGTCACCCCCGTGACGCGCCGGCCCGGAAACCGGTCTCGGGACACGATCTCCGTTCCGGGATCCTCGCTGAACGTGTTCTTGACCCAGAGCGGCCGGTCGAACCGCATCGCGATCTCGGCCGCCCTCGGGTGGACGACCTTCGCGCCAAGGTGCGCGACTTCGGCGACCTCGTCGTACGTGACCTGACGCAGGGTGGGAGCGTCCGGAACCATCCGCGGGTCTGCCGTCTTGACGCCGTCGACGTCGGTGTAGATTTCGACCCGTTCGGCAAGGAGCGCGGCGCCAAGACCGCTGGCCGTCGTGTCAGAACCGCCACGCCCCAAGGTCGTCAGTTCGGCGCCGGGCAAACCGCCTTGGACCCAGACGCCCTGGAACCCGCAAACGACCGGGATCAGGCCTCGCTTCAGGGCTTCGTGGATGCCGACCGGGTGGATGCCCAAGATCCGGGCGTTTCCATATCGTCCGTCCGTCCGGATGCCCGCTTGACCGCCGCGGAGCGAGATCGCAGGTTGCCCGAGCGTTTTGAGGGTGTGGGCGAAAACGACTGAGGAGAGGATCTCCCCGCAGGCCATCAAAAGGTCGAGCTCGCGGGGATCAGGTTCGACCGCCGGGTCGATCTCCCTCAAAAGGCTGATCAAGGTGTCGGTCGCGTAGGGCTCGCCCTTCCGTCCGATGGCGCTCACGACGACGACGGGCGAGACGCCCTGCTCTCTGGCCGAAATCACCTTCAGCGCGGCCGTTTGACGCGCCTCCTTGGTCTGGACGCTCGTCCCTCCGAACTTCATGACCCGGATCCTCATGGTTCCTCCTCGACCAAGCGGCTCGAAATCCTCTCGGCGACCCGTTCGCCGTCGCCCGCGTCCATGACCATCAACACCCGGTCGTGCATGTCCCCCAAATGGTCGATGACGACCCCGGTCCCGATCACTTCACTGACGACGCGCGCGATAAGCCCTTCTTCATCCCTCATGTTCGCCGCGTGGGCCAAGACGATGCACCGACCGTCGTTCACGGCGTATTGGGCGCCTTGCGAATCGAGGGCCTCCACGACCTTCGACCTTTCGTCGGTCTGCGTCAGGAACGAGAGCCCGCCCGGAGTCAGCTTCAAGAAGTCGATGCTGATCCCGGCGCCGGAAATCGTTCCGAGCACTTTCACCCGGTCCGAAGCCTGTTCCAGGCCCGTGACATGGACGGTGCAGTAACCGCGCCGCATCTCGACACGGTGGATCCCCCTTGGCTTCTCGAACTGGGTCTCAGCGACGGGCCGGGCCTCTTCCGGCCCGGTCAACTCTCGGCGGAACGGCTCGGTCGACGGGTTCAAGCCGCGAACACCTTCTCTGCTTCGGCCCAAGCCTCGTCAGGGACCTCGGCGTCTGACGCGGCGACGTTCTCCTCGATCTGGGAGACCCGGCTCGCTCCGACGATCACGGAACTGACGTTCGACAGTCGGAGGCACCAAGCTAAGGCGAACTGGCCCTGTGTCAGGCCGTACCGGGCCGCGATCGGCTCCAGGGCTTTGACTTTGACCAGGTTCGCTTCCTGCAACGAATCGGTCATGAACATGTTGCTTTTATCGTCCGCGCCCCGAGAACCTTCGGGAAGCGGGCTTCCGGGCCGGTATTTACCCGTCAGGACGCCTTGCGCGAGCGGGCTGAAGACCACTTGGCCGAGCCCTAGCCTTTCGCTCGTCGGGACCACGTCGGCCTCGATCGAACGGTTCAAGAGGTTGTAAACGGGCTGGTTGCTGACGGGCAACGTGCACCCCCATTCGCGGGCGGTCCGACAGACGGCCTCGATCGCGTCGGCGGGCCAAAGGCTGACGCCCCAATACAGGATCTTCCCTTGTCGGACAAGGTCGTCGACCGCACGGACCGTCTCTTCGAGGGGGGTGTCGGGGTCGAACCGGTGAAACTGCATCAGGTCGACATAGTCCGATCGAAGCCGTTGGAGCGATCCGTGAACGGACTCGAAAATGTGCTTTCGGGACAGGCCTCTGTCGTTGACGTCGTCGCTCATGGGGAAGAAGCACTTCGTGGCGACGACCAAGGTCTCCCTCTTCAGCCCGGCGATCGACTTGGCCAGCGCCTTCTCGGCTTCGCCTTGGTTGTACACGTCGGCGGTGTCGAAGAAGTTGACGCCTAACTCGTAAGCCCGTTTGACGATGGCGTCGGTCGTCGCGTCGTCGATGCTCCGACCATGCGTCAACCATCCACCCAGGCTGACGCTACTGACCTTGACACCGTACTTACCGAGCTTCCTGTACTTCAAGAAGCAAGGTTACCTTTCGACGGAAAACAGCACGGACCGGGGCCGGTCTGACCCCTTCGGGAAGGTCGCGACGGGCCGGATCGATCCGGACCGGACGGCGTCGGCGAAGAGGTAGCGCCACCAGAGGTTCGGATCCTGGCGCAACGCGTCGCGCTCGTCGTCCGCGTACGGCCTGTCGCCCATCGCGGCCTGCCAGCGGGCCCTGAATTCGGGATCGACCAACGCCAGGTTGACGTAGGCGTGAGTAAAGCCGAGCCGGCGCATCTCGGCCGCAAGGGCGTTACCGTCTGCGAGCGATTCATACGGGATCAGCGTGGAGTGGCCGGGATTCGCCCAGAAATACGGTTTGTCCAGATAGAAGCCGAAGACTTCGTCGTAAAGGGCGATCTTGACGTCGCCCTGCAGCGCATTGATGGTCTTGGACGGACCATAGAACGGCACGGTCAGTGTCTGGTACTGCTCGCGGTCGATCTGTCCAAGGACGACCCTCAATTGGTCGACGGACTGCGTCATGTAAAGCATGGCCGCGGAGTAGGCGGCCTGAAGGACGACCCCTACCGCCAAAACGCGGCCCAGCGTCAACCTAGCCACCGCTCCGCCCGCCAAAACGCCGAGGGGTACGACCACAGAAGTCAGGTACCGGCTTTGTTGGCTGAGAAAGAACCAGAAGACGAATCCTACGCCGACGACAGCGAGCACGGCCCGTTCCCGCCCTTCCGCACGGCCAGAAGACGCCCATAGGAGCCCCGCTAAGATCGCGACGAAGCCGATCGAGCCTGTCGGAAATCCTCCGCCGTGCGTCTGGTCGGGGTTGACGTAACGTCCGGGCTGGTAGGCGAGCCCAAGGACCGCGTGCCCCAAGGCCTGCGGAGACGTGCCGACTCCGAACGATTTCTGCTCCTCCGTATAGATCTTCGTCCTCCACTCGTCCCAATCTCTGCCACCGAGCTGTTTGTAGAAGAACGGATAGACGGGGCTGCCCGTCAACGCGATGCTTTTCGCGTACCAAGGTGCGGCCACCAAGACGGCGATGCCTGCAAGGATCGCCGTCCCGCGCCACGGACAGAACCCTTGGCCGTCCGCCGGATCCGGCTTCTTCCTCGTGAGAAATGCCACCGTCCAAGCGACGGCCAAGGCGGCGATCAGCGTCTGTAGGCCCGTGTGCTTGGTGCCCATGGCGAACCCCAGACAGAGACCGGAGAGGATCCAGAATTTTCGGTCGGCAAACCTCAGGGCGTCGGCGGCATAAAGCACGGCGAGTCCTGCGAACAGGCCGTGAGGAATGTCGATGTAGCCCGTGCCCGCTTCCCACAAGACGACCGGGCACCCGGCGAACGCGAAGAGGGCCCACCATCCGGCCTTGCCGAAGTTCGGGCTATCGCCGTACCACCGTCGTGCGATCCCGAACACGGCCGCGCATCCGAGCAGGTACCAGCACAGGTTGAACGCCTTCGCGCCGGTCTCTCCTCCGACGGTCAGACCGTAAAGGTACAGCATGTCCGCCGTCATCGGGAAGTTGGAGTGGTGGATGCCCGGTACCGCAATGATCCGGCCGACTTGGAGCCAGATCTTGGGTACGGCGAAGTGGTAGGCGAGGCTGTCCCAGTCCCGCATGTCGGACGGGGCGAGGACGGCGGCGAGGATCAAGATCAGGAAAGGCGCCAAAAGCAGCACTTTCCGTCCCCCTAGACCCCGAGGTAGCCCTTCGAGCCCCTTTCGCAGGTGCCTGGCCTCCAGGGCCAACAAGATCAACGGGCCGAGCCAGAGGGCGATGGTCACGCCGTTCGGAAGGAGCCCCGCCAGGAAGACAAGGAGTCCAAGGAAGGCTAACCCGAGGGCTCCGCCGACGCCGGTCCGTTCC
This sequence comes from Armatimonadota bacterium, assembly GCA_018268395.1. Classification (NCBI taxonomy): domain Bacteria; kingdom Bacillati; phylum Armatimonadota; species Armatimonadota bacterium. The sequence goes on from JAFDWQ010000001.1 coordinate 42,788, forward strand.
CAGGGGCCGAGTCCGGGTGCCTTCCTACTGAGAAACGACGTCCCGACGGCAGCCATCGCAGCGGACAGCACCAAGGCGAACAGCAGCCCCATCGCCGCGCAGTATACGGGTCCGCAACGGTTGCCATAATCGTCTTCGTGTCCCGCTATTGGCGCGTGTACCGGTTGTTCTTCACGAGTTCGCTCCAACGCGAACTCGAGTTCCGCGCCAACTTTATCGCCAAGATCTTTCAGAACCTCGTCTGGATCGTCTTCTTCATCTTGATCGTGGCGGTGATCTATTCGAACACGACGCTGGTCGCAGGCTGGAACCGGGGCGAGGCGTTCGTGCTGGCCGCGACCGTCTTCTTGCTCGGAAGCGTCAGTTTCGCCCTCTTCTTCAGCCTCATGGAGATTCCTGAGCAGGTCCGGAAGGGCACGCTCGACTTCGTCGTCACGAAGCCCATCGACAGTCAGTTCTGGGTCAGCGTGCGACGGTTCAATTTCGACCAGATCGGGGCCCTGACGGCAGGGGTCGGGATGCTTGTCTACGGCGTCGTCACGTCAGGTCAGCGCGCCGACGCGGTCCAATGGCTGTGCTTCGTCTTGCTCTTCGCCGCAGCCGTCGTGCTCTATAACAGCTTCATGACGATCTTGATGACGCTGGGGATCTGGCTTGTCCGGGTCGACAACCTTTGGGTCCTCGGCGAGACGATCCAGCAAGTGGCCCGGTATCCGATCGACATCTTCCAACCGAACGTCCGCACGATGCTCACGTTCTATTTCCCCTTGGCCTTCATCGCGACCGTGCCGGCGTCCCAGCTCGTCCGAGGGGCGGACTGGAGGTGGGTGCTCGGCGGGTGGGCTTGGGCGATCGGCATGTTCGCCGTCTCTCGCCTGTACTGGAGGTACGCCATGAGCCACTATTCGAGCGCGAGCAGCTAGCTATGGACCGGGTCGGCCCCGTCGGATGGGCGTTCCTGTTACTGGTGACCGGGTAGCTCCCCTACGCCGCGCTCCGGAGCGCGCAGAAGGTGGGCGGATCGGCGAAAAAGCCTAGTGAGGGGGCTTTCCTCGTGTCCGTCGTCGTGTCACAAGCGCTCATGACGGTCACGGCGCTCCTGGCGTCCTGGCGCGAGGGCCTGGACCTCTTCCCTGCCTATCGGTTCGAAGCGTGGCACCTTGCTTTGGCCGCGGCGTTCATCGTTCCGACCCTGGGGACGCTGCCTATACGATGGGAGTGGCGCGGACGTGAGGGAAAGCGTTCCGCGCTTTGGAGGCTGCCAAAGACCTCTCGCGACCTCACATGGTGGATCTGGGTCGCAGTGATCGCGGGTGTTTGCGAAGAGATCGTCTACCGAGGGGTCATGTTCCAGCTCTGGGAGCGGGTTTTCGGCGGAGGTTGGTGGCCGTCCGCCCTGCTGTGCTCGGCCGTCTTTGCCGTGGCCCACGCCATCCAAGGTTGGCGGTCGGTCGCGATCATCTTCTTCCTGGCGCTTGCCAACCATGCGATCGTCCTCTGGACGGGCGGCCTCTACACGGCCATGGCGATCCATGTCGCCTACGATTTCCTTGCCGGCGTCGTGTTCATCGCCTTGATCCGAAGGGACAGGTTGCTCGAAGACGGACCGACCGATATGGGTCCTCCCGAAGACCACGCGGGTGAAACCGGATGAAACACGGCAACGGAGCCTCCGTCGACGTCCGCGAAGCGGTGTCGCAAAGCGATTACGACGAGGCGCGGGAGCTCGTGCGCGCGTTCCACACGTGGCACAAGGAGCGGCATGCGGGCGACATCGATCTGATCGACCGTTACTTCCAACCTGGTGCGTTCGAGGACGAACTGGCGAACCTTCACGTGAAGTACGGTCCGCCCCAAGGTGCGATGCTCGTCGCACGGACCGAAGGGACTGCGGTCGGATGCGTCGCGCTCAGGGATCTGGGTCAAGGCGACTGCGAGATGAAACGCATGTTCGTACTCCCCGCTCACCATGGCAAGGGGATCGGGCTTTCGTTAGCCGAGGCCATCGTGAAGACCGCCAAGCAAACGGGCTACAAGCGCATGTTGCTCGACACGAGCATCCGGCAACAGGAAGCCGAGCGCCTCTATGCGCGGATCGGGTTCGTCCACTGTCGACCCTATTACGAGATGCCCGACGACGTGCGGGAGTGGCTCGTCTTCATGGAACGTCGCCTTGTCTGACAAGTTTATCGAGGTTTGATCGGTCCCCCCGTCCTGGGCGGTTTCATCTTTTTGCGGTGTTCGGGAAGGCTGTTCCAGTACTTTTCGAATTCCTTCTTGGTGTCGGCCGGAAGCCCTTCGAACCCGGTGTACGTCAGCTTCTCTGGGTCGGGGAGCAGCTCGGTCCGATAGGTCGCTGTCCGTCCTTGACCGAACTCGACGATGATCTTGATCTCGGCGACGTCTCCGGGGGTGTAGCGGAAGTCCGGCCTGTCTTCGGGTCGGACCGTCCGGACCTGAGTTTCGACGGCGGCCACGTCGATAAAGTCCGTTAACGATTGGAGCAAGCTGGAACCGTCCGACTCGACCATGCGGGAGAAAAGCTGGGACCGAGTCTGGTGTCCGATCCGGACACGGGCACCTTCAGGCAGTCCGTTGGTCAGGTAGGTGGTCGGTTCCGCTTCCTCGCCCGGACCGGACCCTTGGACCTCGACGACCAAGCCCTTTCCCTCGTCAAAGAGCACTCGGGCCAGTTCCCGTCTGAACCGCTCCGGCATGGCGCCTAGGTTCGAAGTCGACACCGCCTTCTTGGCGTTTTCCCTTGTCGTCCTGTCCAACGTTCCGAAAAGGCGCAAGGCTTCGAAGTCGTTCCAGCGCGCCCGGCGGCGTTGGTCGCCGAACGGCAGGAACGCCCATTGCGAAAGCATGGACGAGCGGCTGTCCCGTTCGGTCGTCAAGGCCCTGGACGCGTTGTCCAAGGTCAGGTTCTCGACGCTCATGGAGCGGACCCACTCCCTCAGGGCGTTCCGATCGGTCCGCTTGTACCGCACGACCGTCGGCCACCCAGGCTTCATCTGGAGATAGCCGCCGGAGGTGTCCACAACGCAACCGGAATCGTCCGTCAGTTCCCCGAAGACCGCACTCAGCGATCGTTCGGGCGACTGCGCCAGCGCCCAGGTGACGGTCTCCGCGTAGTCCGGCAGCGCGGCGACGTAGTCAAGGCCTAAGGCGGCGGCGGTCTGTCCGACGATTTCCGACGGCGTCGAGGCAAGAGGGTCCGTCCCGTCCGCCCCGGCCAACGCGTCGACGAGGATCTTCTGGCTCTGCTTGTCCGAACCGGCCGCGCTCCGGTCCGGCCATGAGCCGACCGCTGCGATGACGGCTCTGGACGTTCGCGACGGGACGAACGTTCCCGTCACTTCGAGTCGCACGGGCTTCTCGTCTCTTCCCTCGATCGGAACGTAGAGTCCGCCGCTCGAACTCATTCCTTCGCACGCGAACTGCTGGTCGATGTCGAACCAGTCGTCGTCGCGACGCACGGAGACCGTCCAATAAGACAGCTCGCCCGCCGCGCCCAACCCGTCGACACTGTCGCGGACCCTGGCCTCGGTCTCGTCGGTTCCGGTCCGTCGGCGAACTCGTTTGAAAGCCTCGGTTTCGGCCAGCAACTGTCGATAGGCCTCGCGGCAGCCCTGCGGGAGCTCTCGCTGCACCGGTGTCGGCTTGAGACTGAAGACCCATCGTTTTCCCAGTGGGATCCGCTCCAAAGGGGCCGACATGACCGCGGCCAAGACCTTGGACTCGAAACGACCCATCGGTAGCTGTCTCGCCAGTTTCTCGGACTCCCTCCAGTCCACGCTTCCGGGATCCCTTTCGATCGCTTGCCTTTGCTTTTCGACCCTCTCGTCCAGATCGCGGGCCACGACGTCGTCGAACTTCGGGACTCGGAGTTTCGCGACAGAGTGGTCGAGCTTCTCGCGCAGCATCCTCCGCTCGTGCTCGGCTTCCGCCCGTTCCTGGTCGGCGGTCCGCGTCAAGGTCTTTCCGTCCTTCGACTCCACCCAAGTCGCGTTCAACGTGTCGGCCAATCGGGCCAAGGCGACGTCGGGCTCCGCATCGGTGAACCCGACCGCGACGTAGTCGTCCCGCAACCGGTCGTCCGCACTCAGCTTCAGACCGGTGGCCTTGGACATCCGTTCGACGACCGACCTCACGTCCGCTGCAGGCGACCGGAAGGTGAAGGTTCCGGTCAGAGCCACGGCGCATGCGAAACCGACGGTCATCGTCTCATTCTACAGACACTCCGCCGGATTTAAGGGTCGGCCCGAAACAAAGTCCGGCCCGGACCGTCGACCGCTTCCTCCCGAGTGTCCGAGAAGCCGACCGTGACGCCGCATGACCATGGAAGCCGGTTCCGAGTCGTGTCCTGCTTCGTCCGACCCGTGTTTGGCTTCCTCCGACACGAGTTTTCGTCGTTCCGACTCGTGTTTTCGTCGTTCCGACCCGTGTCCTGCTTCTTCCGACCCGTGTCTTGCTTCCTCCGGCACGAGTTTTCGTCGTTCCGGCACGAAGTTTTCCCTCCTGGGCTTCGCCTTTCCCCGCAAAACAACCGCCCGAAACCGCCAAGAGACGGGTTTTTGCCGCTCCGGCCCTCCTGAGTGCCCTTGGGTCTGCCGAAAACAATACCATGGTCTATTACCGAGCGCCGAAGACGCAGTTCCAAGCCTGGATGGCCAACTTCCAAAGCGTGGCCGCGGCCCATGCGGCGGCCCTCCGGCTCGACGCCGACGAACTCCTTGAGCTGTCCACGACGAACACGCGGTTCGCCGCCAGCTTCGACGCCCAGGAGACCGCCCACGCCGCGGCCAAAGGTGCGACCGCGCTCTGCGACCAAGAACGGAGCGAGGCGCTGGCCGTCGTGGCCAAGTACAACGCCCAGTTCCATGCGATCCCCGGCATCAGCCCGGACTTGCTCGGCGAGCTCGGCCTGACCGTCCCCGGCGGAGGCAGCGGCACCATACCCGTCTTCACACCCCTAGACCTGAGCGCGACGGGCAGCAGTAACGGCGTCAACTCGCTGAAGTGGAAACGGAACGGAAACGTGAGCGGCACCATGTATGTGATCGAGGCCAGCTATGACGGCACGAACACGTGGGCGATCGTGGACACCAGCACCCGCACGAAGTTCGAGCACGCCGACCAGGTTCCCGGGCGGTTCGTCCGGTACCGGGTCTATGCCAAGCGCGGCCAAAAGAAGTCGAACCCGAGCGGCACCGCTTCGGTCTACGATCCCGGTCAGGGCCTGAGCCTGGTCGAGGGCGGCCGGTCGCAGGTGGCGTAAAGCTCCCCTCTCCCAGTGCCGAAAACCCAATGGGCGCGCACGCGCGAAGGAATCGTCCTGAGTCGGCGGCCGAGGCAGCACCTCGGCCGCCGACGGTTCAGCCCGTCACGTCCATTCGTGCGTACTCGAAGTCGGTGCACGGTTGAGCGATCGAGGAGAGGCCCACCCGTTGGACCTCGATGCGACCGGTCATCCTCAAGTCCGCACCGACATAATCGGACAGCGTTCCGGTCGGCACTCCGAACGTGACGGCATATCCGGTGCCGACGGGATTGTCCGCGACCAGAACGAACTCGCCGGTCGTACCGACCTTCTGAACGTACTGACGGATGCGGAACGGGCCGCTCGCTGACATCCGCGACTTCACGGCGAACGTGATGCTGTCTGGATGGGCTTTGGTCGTGGTGAACCCAAGATCCACCCTGACGATCGGCGCGCTCATGTTCGGCAAGACGAACTTGCAGATCCGCCGGGCGTTCTCGTCGTTCGCGTACCAGCTCGAGAGCGTGCCTCCAGACCCGATCGTCCCCAACCGGACCGTCTCGGTCTCGGGAGCGAGGATCTCGCCCTGCGCGACGACCGCCGCCACTTCTTGGGGCGACAGGGCTTGGTCGTAGATCCGGACGTCGTCGACCGTACCGTGGAACGAGGTCGGATTGCCCTCGAACGTGTACTCCGAGTTGGAGCCGATAAAGAGCCTTGCACCGGACTCATGGATCACGGACGACCAGCTCGAGTGGCCCGTCCATTGGCCGTTCACGTAGTACTCGACGTTCTGACCGTCCCAGGTCGCAGCGAGGTGGGTCCAGCGTCCCTGGACGAAAGCGCCTTGGTCGCGGCCGTTGAAGTCCCAACCTTGCCAGCCGTCTGCATCCAACAGGGGGCCCCAGTGCCCGTTTCCCGAGAGACCGAAGACTCCGAACCAGTACGACAGAAGCCCGTTCGGGCCTTCCTTTGCGAAGATGGGGGCGTCCCGTGTCGTGTCGTCACACCGCACCCATGCCATGAACGTCATTCTGTTCACAAGCCTTAAACTCGGACTGTCCGGGATTTCGACGCGCGTGCAACCGATGCCGACGGTGCCGTCAAAGTACAGGCCCGTGCCGGACCTCCCGGCCGTCCAGGTGCCAAGTTTGGCGTTGACCAGCGTCCCGTCGTTTCCGATGCCCGAGGAATCTTGGACGACCGTGCCTGAGGCGCCGTCGCACGTATAGTGACCGACCAATGCGGCCTGTGCGCAACATGCAGAGAGCGTGGCCGACGCGAGCGCCACGGCTTTTCCGACTTTCATCCACTCTTCTCCCTTTGCCCTAGGAAGGCTTGTCCACTCTTCAGGGCCGGTTCTTTCTACGCCGTCAAAGGACGTTCCCGACCGCCCGTACCCCGTCGTGTGACCGGCTTTTCGGGAATTGGTTCACTCTCGGACGAACCCGATCCGGCCGTTGCGTTCCAGCACCGCCTCTTTGATCGCTTCGACGTCGTCCGTCTGTGCTTCGAGTCGCATGTCGGCCAACAAGTCCTCTTTGGTGACGGCGTGTTGTTCCATCGGCCCGAACTGAACGACCCCTTCCTTGATCAGGCTTTGCCGCGTCCCTTTGACGAGGCTACAGAACCACGGCGACCGATAAGACAGCCTTTCGATCGTCCGTTGGACCAGCACCATTACGGCGGCCGCCTCGAGGCACGAGACCAGGTTCGCCCCACCGTTGATCGCGCGGCTGAGAAGGGACCCGAGCACGACGGCCATGACGACGTCGACGGCAGACGCCTGCGCCATGAACCGCTTCTTGGCAAGTCGCACGAAGGCGATGGCCGCTACGAACACGATGAACGTCCGGACCGAGACGAGCCCTGGGGACAGGTCGTCTCCAGGCGACCACAACAGCTTGGACAGAGACGTCTGGAAGTCGTCCATGAGTCGCTAGACGCCGGGAATGCGGACGGTCTTCCGGGAGTCCTTTGGAGACATGGACCGTAGGAGGAACCGTGGCTGAAGCACGGTTGCGACCAGAGCAACAGCAAGAACCGCCGGGTCGACAAGACGCCATGGAGCCTCGGCCCGTCGAGATCTGGCCGGACTACCGCCCAGCAGGAAAGCTACTCGGTAAGGTCGCGGTCGTGACGGGAGGGGACAGCGGCATCGGACGAAGCGTCGCGATCCACTTCGCCGCCGAAGGGGCCGACGTCGCGGTGCTCTTCCTCAACGAGCGCGATGACGCCGAAGAAACGAAGTCCAAAGTCGAATCCCAGGGCCGTCGGTGCCTGTTGTTCCAAGGTGACGCCGGCATCGAATCGTTCTGCCGCGAGGTCGTCGCCAGGGTCATCGAATCATGGGGCCGGATCGACGTCATCGTCAATAACGCGGCCGAACAGCACCCTCAGGACTCGATCGCCGACATCACCCGCGACCAGCTCGAGCACACGTTCCGCACGAACGTGTTCGCGGCCTTCTATCTTGTGAAAGCAGCCTTGCCTCACCTTCACGAAGGGGCGAGCATCATCAATACGAGCAGCGTCACGCACTACAAAGGGTCTGGCCACCTCCTCGATTACAGCGCGACGAAAGGCGCCTTGACCGCGTTCACGCGGTCACTCTCCGAGTCGCTCGTTGGAAAGAAGATCCGGGTCAACAGCGTCGCCCCTGGTCCGATCTGGACACCCCTGATCCCCTCGACGTTCACGCCGGAGGAGGTGGCGACGTTCGGAAGCGACGTGCCGATGGGAAGGGCAGGCGAACCTGCCGAAGTCGCACCGTGCTTCGTATTCCTCGCCAGCGACGACTCGAGCTACATCACGGGCCAGACCCTGCATCCGAACGGTGGCACCGTCGTCAACGCGTGAGCCGGCGTTCCGAGACGGCTGCTCAGCGAGGCGGGGTCTTGCCGGATTGCTGGGACGAAGGCTTTTCGTCGGTCTGTCGACTGATGACACTGGCTTCCGGCCCGAATCCATAGAGTTCCGGTCGAACGTACTTGCCCCGCTCGTGCACGTCCTTTTGGATCTCCACGGGTATCCCGTGCTTCTGGATCCAAAGGTCGTTGCGGACAGCCTTGACCTCCCACGACACCACGACCCTTGGCCTGCTCGTCCGGATCTGGAACCTATTGCCGACGACTTCCCGTGAGACTTTCGCCAAGACGAAGTCGTCGCCGGAATCGATCACCGTCAAGTTGTATTCCGGATCCCGGTTGATGCTGGCATAGTAGTCGGGAAGCCGGACCCAGGCGTATCCGTTCGCGTCGGTGGTCGCGCGGCCCTGGTAGATGTTCCTTGGTTCGGAACCCTCGGCGCAGTAGTGCCTGAGAAACTTGTTCGCGGGGTCGAGCGGATGGTCGATTTCAAAACTCTTCGTCCCCGTCGTTGTGAGGTTCCCGATCCCGTAGAAGGCATAGTCTGAAGGCGAGCCTCCCGCGACATATCCTACGATGGCCCGGTTGACGCCTGTGCCGTCTGCCTCCGCATGCAGGCCATAGGACTGGATCCCGGACGACGAGCTGCCTCGCGACTTGATCCCATATCGCGCGTTCACTCCACCGCCGTAAGACGTCGTGTCAATCCCGACAGGGTTATCGCCGATTTCTGAGATTTTGAGCGCCGTGGAGGTCGACGGACTTCCGATAATGGCGACGTTTCCCTCCGAATTCACCGACACGGCGTCGTTCGAACCGATATGGAGCCTCCATTCTCCTGTCGCACCGTCCATGTACGTGTAACCGCTGATGGTGCCATTGTGCGAGTAACCGTAGAAAGGCTTGCCCGTCGCCGCCGTCCGGACGTACATGCCGTTAAAGCCTGTCGACGAGTTACCGATTCCGAAAATCTCTGCACTTGAAACCTGGGACGATCTTTGGACTCCGACAAATCCGCTGCTGAAGACCGTAGGCCCGGCGTTGAACGTGTTCGCCAGGTCTCTTCGCGCCACGTTGGTGCTGAGTCGGGCGTCGGGGACCGTGCCTGACGCGATGTCCGAGCCGCCGTGAACGTGCACCTTCGACGCAAAGGCGGTGCCGTCAAGGCCGTCCAAGAGGTCCGCATTGACCCCGAAGACTCCGGACCCGTCACCTCTGAACTGACCGGCGATGGCCGTTCCGGTGATGTGCGAATGCCCCGTCTGGGCCGTGCCCGGCGTCGTCGTCTGGATCCTCACGAACGCGGGGAGCGACGCTTGGACCTGGGCGAAGGCCGGGCCCGCTCCGGCTATGGCCCAGAACGACGCGGCGCCGAGGAAGCCGAACGCTATGGGCTTCAGGTTGGTCTTGTCCATTCTCTTCTCCGAGCCGCCACCGCGACCACCCTACACGTATATCACATACCCTTGGCGTCAAGTCGCACGAGCTCGTGACGGTCGGCCCCAAAGATGGCGGCTCTCCCTCAGGACGTGACCCGGCCGACCTGCTCCCCAGTTCCCATCCGGCCGTCCACACCCTCGGTAGAATCCGGGCCGTGCGCGATCCCGCCAGGACCGCGACGGACTCCGCCCGATACGCCACTGGGACTTTCGTGGCCGGGCCTGCCGTCGCCCCGCCGAAAGGCCTTGAACGTCTCGTTAAGGAGATCAGCGGGATCGTGCAGACCAAGGAAGAAACCCAAGCCATGCCACAAGAGAACTTCGATGCGGACGTCGTCGTCGTCGGTGCCGGACCCGGCGGTTATGTCGCCGCGATCCGCGCCGCCAAACTGGGCGCCAAGGTCGTCTGCGTCGAGAAGGAGTTCTTGGGCGGGACGTGCTTGAACTGGGGGTGCATTCCGAGCAAGGCCATGATCGCGGGCGTCCATGCGTTGCAGTCGGTCAAGCACGCGGCCGACTTCGGCGTCGTCGTCAACGGAGACGTCTCGCTCGACTTCGAGAAGTTTTCGGCCCGGCGCAACAAGATCGTCCAGACGCTCCGGGGCGGCGTCGGCGTCCTGTTCAAGAAGAACGGCGTCACCCATGTCGAAGGCTTCGTCAAGTTCAAGAGCCCCAACGCGATCGAAGTCGAGAAGGACGGCAAGACGTCCACGCTGACGGCGAAGTCGTTCATCATCGCGAGCGGAAGCAAGATCATCGTCCCGCCGATCCCCGGCCTGCAGGGCGGCCGAGAAGACGGGATCTGGACGAGCGACGACGCGGTCACGGCCCCCTTTGTCCCGAAGAAGATGCTGATCATCGGCGGCGGTGTCATCGGCGTCGAGTTCGGCTACGTGTTCAACGGACTCGGGACGGACGTCACCATCGTCGAAATGCTGCCAAGGCTCATTCCGATGGCGGACGAAGACCTCGGAACCGAACTGGGCAAGCAGCTCGGCAAACAGGGCGTCAAGATCATGACGGGTTCGGCCGTCGAGAAGCTTGAAAAGACCAAGGCCGGTTGGAAAGTTTCGGTCAAGAGCGGGGGCGAAACGAAGGACGATACGTATGACGTGGTGCTCGTGGCGGTGGGGCGCCGGTCGTTCACGGACCAGATGGGACTCGAGGACATCGGCGTCAAACTCACCCGGAGCGGGATCGAGACCGACGAGACCCTCAAGACCAGCGTGCCGAACATTTATGCCATCGGTGACGTGACGGGCCGGATCCAACTCGCTCACGTCGCGAGCTATGAAGGCCAGATCGCCGCGCACAACATCGTCAAAGGTGAGGACCGCAAGGCCGACTACCGCGCCGTGCCGAACTGCATCTACACGGTGCCCGAAGTCGCAAGCGTCGGTCTGACCGAAGGCGAGGCCAAGAGCCAAGGCCACGACGTCATGGTCGGCAAGTTCCTGTTCCGGCCGCTCGGCAAGGCCATGGCGACGCTGGAACAAGAGGGTTTCGTCAAGGTCGTCAGCGAGAAGAAGTACGGCGAAGTGCTCGGCGTCCACGTAATCGGCGCGCATGCGACCGACCTCATCGCCCAGGCCGTCGTCGCGATCAAGTTGGAAGCGACGGTCGACGTCATGGTCGACACGATCCATGCGCACCCGACGATGACCGAAGCGTTCCTTGAAGCCTACGAGGACACTCACGGCGTCGCCATCCATAAGGTGTAAGTGAAGGTCGTCGTCGTCGGGGCAGGCGTGATCGGCCTGTGCACGGCTTGGTCGTTACGCCGCGACGGGCACGAGGTCACGGTCGTCGACCGCGGCCCTTTCGACGGTGACCGCGCGTCCCTCGGGAACGGGGGCATCGTCGTGCCGTCCCACTTCGTCCCCTTGGCGGCACCGGGAATGGTCGCGACGGGTCTGAAACTGATGACCCGCCGGGACGGCCCGTTCCGGATCAAGCCGTCCCTGGACGCCGGGCTCGCCAAGTGGTGCTGGCTCTTCACCCGGCACTGCACCGAGGACAACGTGTCCCAAGGAGCGCCGCTGCTCAGAGACCTCCACTTGGAGAGTCGCGGCTTGTTCGAATCCCTCGTCGAAGAGATCGGTGACGACTTCGGCTTTGAACGCAAAGGCCTCTTGATGACCTGCCTGACCGAACACGGTCTTGAAGAAGAGGTCGAAGTCGCCCACAGGGCCCGCGAACTAGGTCTCCAGGCAGACGTCCTCGACCGCGATCAAGTGCAGGCCAGGGTCGGGACGACGCGTGTCGAAGCCAAGGGCGCGGTCTATTTCGCCGACGACGCTCACATGGCCCCTCACGTCTTGGTCCGTCGTCTTCAAGAGACGCTCGAAGACCGCGGCGTGACGTTTCTCTGGAACGTCAAGGCGGGCGGCGTCTCGCCTGAAGGCGGGTTATCGACACCGGACGGACCGTTCGCCTACGACGCCCTGGTCGTCGCGGCCGGAACGTGGTCCGGCGTCTGGGCCAAGACGATCGGTCTCGACATGCCGCTTCAGCCCGGTAAGGGACTCAACGTCGGCCTTTCGGCGCCGCCCCGGCCGCTCGAAATGCCGCTTTTGTTGAAGGAGGCGCGGATCGCCGTCACTCCGATGTGCGGCGGCATCCGGTTCGGTGGCACGATGGAACTGGGCGAGTGGTCGCTCGAACCCGACACGGTGCGTGCGCAGGCCATGGTCAAGAACATCCCCGCCTATCTTCCCGACTTCCCCGAAGACCTCTTTGCGGACGTGCCCGTCTGGACGGGCCTCCGGCCCTGTTCGCCTGACGGACTGCCGTACGTCGGACGGTCGCAGCGGGCGCAAAACGTCGTGTTCGCGACCGGTCACGGCATGATGGGTTTGAGCCTGGGCCCCGTGACCGGAGACATGGTCGCCCGAGAGATCGCGTCACCGGGATCGTGCCCGGCAGCCTTGTCCCCCGACCGTTTCGACGGCTAGGGTAGCGGCGCGTTCGGAAGGCAGTCGAGGTCGATGTCGTCCGGCCCGTCCAGCATCAGTCGCACAGAGCCTGCGATCCCGATCATGGCGGCGTTGTCCGTGCACAGGTCCATCCGTGGCGCGAAGAACGGAACTCCGAGCCGCCCGCACTGCTCCGAAAGCCTCGAACGGAGGGCGACGTTCGCGGCGACCCCACCGACCAGGCTCAACGCCTTGGCTCCGGTCTCTTCCATGGCGCCCAAGGCCTTTTTCGAGAGCGAGTCCACGATCGCGGCCTGGAGGCTGGCGGCGGCGTCCGCGACGTGGAGCCGGTCTCCCTCTTTCTCCACCAAACGGAGGACGGCCGTCTTCAGACCGCTGAAACTGAAATTGAGCGGGTCTTTCGAGAGTCCGCGAGGAAGCGGGTACCGCTTCGGGTCACCGTTCCGGGCGGCATCTTGGACGGCACGTCCACCGGGATACCCTAGACCCAACAGCCGGGCCCCTTTGTCGAACGCTTCTCCGGCCGCGTCGTCGATCGTCTGTCCTAACAGCTTGTAGCGACCGGGCGCGTCGACTCGGACGATCTCGGTATGCCCGCCGGAAACGATCAAGGACAAGTGAGGAAACGGTACGCCGACGCCATCGGCCAGCACGCTCAGGACGTGGCCCTCCAAATGGTGGACACCGATCATCGGGACTCCCCATGCCATCGAGAGCGCCTTGGCGGTCGAGACGCCGACGCTGAGGGCCCCTACGAGACCGGGCCGGTTGGTGACGGCGACGGCCCCGACCACACGTCCTGCCAACGCATCGATCACCACGGGCAAGACGGCTTCGACATGGGCCCGTGCTGCGGCTTCGGGCACGACACCTCCCCATTTCTGGTGCATCTCGATCTGGCTGGCGACGACGTTGCTCAGCACGCTCGTCCCCTGGACGACCGCTGCCGCTGTCTCGTCGCAACTCGTTTCGATCGCCAGTATCGGCTCGGGGAAGGTGTCCAAGTCCGGCATCGTCACTCCGGCATGTCGTGCAGCCACATGACGACCGCATCTTCGCGGTTGTCCGGGTAGTACCGCTTGCGGACGCCGGCGCGGACGTAGCCTAGCTCTTCATAGAGGTGTAGGGCGGCGGTGTTCCCTGCCCGGACTTCGAGGGTGGAGCAGACGGCACCCGCGTCCTTAGAACGGTCCAGAAGTTCCTCCATCAAGTGACGTCCAAGCCCCTGACGGCGTTTGTCCGGATGGACCGCGATGGTCGTCACGTGGGCCTCGTCGGCCAGGATCCACGCACCTGCGTAACCCGCGACCTTCCCCTCGAGCACTGCGACGAGGAACACGCTTTGCACCTGGCCGAGTTCGTTCCGGAACGACTGTTCGGACCAGGGGGCCCCGTGCGAAGCCCGTTCGATCTCCATGATCTCGGAAAGGTGCGCCTCCTCGAGAGGGGCGAACCTGACGCCCCTCATCCTCCCAGGTACGCCTCTTTCACCTTAGGATCGGTCAACAAGTCGCGGCCCGTTCCTTGGAGCACGATATGGCCCGTCTCCAAGACATAGGCGCGGTGCGCGATCTCGAGGGCCCGGTGCGCGTTCTGCTCGACCAGAAGGATCGTCACTCCGTCGCGGTTCAGCTCGCCGATGGTCTTGAAGATTTCGGTGACCAGGTTCGGTGCAAGCCCCATGCTCGGTTCGTCAAGGAGGAGGAGCCGGGGCCGGGACATCATCGCCCGACAGATCGCCAACATCTGTTGTTCGCCGCCTGACATCGTGCCCGCACTCTGCTTCAGACGCTCCCGCACGCGGGGGAACTTGTCCATGACCTTTTCCATATCGGCCTGGACTTCGTTGTCCTTCCGTGTGAACGCCCCGAGCTGCAGGTTCTCCTGGACGGACATGTTGGTGAAGATCTTGCGCCCTTCCGGCGACTGGCTGATCCCCATCCGGACGATCTTGTCCGGTGCGGCGTTGTCGATCTCCTGACCTTCGAACGTGATCGATCCGGTCCGGGGTCGGACCAGGCCCGAGATCGTCCGCAAGAGAGTGCTTTTGCCCGCCCCGTTCGAACCGATGATGGCGACGACCTCGCCTTGGTTCACGTCCAGACTGACGTCGCAAAGGGCTTGGATGGCGCCGTAATAGACGTCAAGGCCGGAAATCTGAAGCATGAAGGCTCATTTTAGCCCTAGCAGCGCCCTGTCCCAATGATCCTAAGCTCCGAAACCCGGGGTGTGGTTCGTAGGTACCTTATGGTGCCGCCGACTCCCGGTAGGCACGTTTGTGAGGGACCGTTGAACCGATTGTCTGTTGTCTTCACCGTATTCCTGGCTTTGGCCCTTGGAGGCTGCTCCGGTCTCGGGGGCGCACCGAAGCCGACAAGCAAGCCGCAGAAGGTCGAAAAGGGCGACGTGACCGTCCAGGTCGTCGAAACGGGTTCGCTTTACGCGGTCAAGTCCGTCCAGGTCAAGAGCCGGGTGTCGGGAAGGGTCAAAAAGATCTTCGTCGAAGAAGGCGACCGGGTCCGGGCCGGTCAACTCATCGCTGAGATCGACCCACAGGAGACCCAACTCCAGGTCGACCAGAACTCGGCCCAAGTGCGTGCCGCAGAGTCCGGCGCCCACCGACAGGACATCGAGATCGCGCAGCGTGCCGTCGCTGTGCGGAACGCCCTCGACAAGGCCAGGTCCAACCTTCGGCAGATCAAGTTGGAGTTGGGCGCCCAACCGACCTTGACGCGGACGGCCGTCACAGCCTCCAGTTCGGCCTATGCCGCCGCAAAGCAGACGTACGACCAACTCGTCGGCGTCACCCAGCCGAACGCCAGGACGGCCGCTGAAACCACCTTGAACGATGCCAAGAACAGTGAGGCGACGGCGCAAAACGAAGTCCGTCGCCAGGAGTCCTTGCTCGATAAAGGCTATGTCGCCCAACGCGACGTCGAAACGGCCAAGCTCAACCTCGACCTGGCCCGCAGCAAGGTCCGGACGGCCGAGGAAAACCTACAGCGTTTGGCCGAAAGCCAAAGGCTGGACCGGGAACAGGCCAACGAGAGGGTGAATCAGGCCAAGGCCGACCTGGACCGTTCCCAGGCCAATACGATCCAAGACACGGTCAAGCGCGAGCAGTACCTTCGTGCGGTGCGCGAAGTCAGTGACGCCGAGAACGCCTGGCGGGACATCGCCGCCCTTCGAGCCTCGCGAAGCCAGCAGCACTGGCAGATCAACCAACTCCGGAGCGTCTTGAGCGACGGTCAAAGGCAGTTGCGCGAAACGCGCATCATCGCGCCGATCGACGGTGTCGTGACGAAGAAGATGGTCCAGGAAGGAGAGCTCGTCTCGAGTCTGAACAGCTTCAGCGCGGGCACCACGGTGGTCGTGCTCGAAGACCGTTCCAAGATGCTCTGCAAGCTCAACGTGAACGAGATCGACACGGCCAAACTCAACATCGGCACGCCTGTCGACGTCAAGGTGGACGCGTTCACCGATTCCAAGTTCACAGGCAAGGTGACAAAAATCGCACCGGCCTCCAATGCCGCTGCGACGGGCACGACGACGGCGACGGGCGACACCGTCGTCAAATACGAAGTCGAAGTGACCGTCGAAGAGCGCGACGAGCGGCTCAAATCCGGAATGTCGGCCCGGTGCACGATGAAAGTGCTCGACCGGAATAACGTCCTCTTCCTGCCCTTGGACTATACGGGCTCGGACGATAAGGGCGATTTCATCATGCTCGCCCCGGCGAACAAGAAGGATCCTAAAGCGAAAGGCACCCGTCAGGACGTGAAGCTCGGCGCCAAGTCGGCGACCAGCGCGGAGATCGTCTCGGGCGCGACGGAAGGACAAGAAGTCGTCAAACCCGATTACAAGATCCCGAAACGACAGGGCATGATGAGCGGCCCTTCTGACGGAGAGTAAATGGGCTTCTTCGAGTCGTTCCGGGTCGCCGTCGACATGCTCCGGCTGCACAAGCTGAGGGCGTTCTTGACCATGCTCGGCGTCATCATCGGCGTCGCCAGCGTCATGCTGATCGTCGAGATCTCCGACGGGTTCAAGAAGTTCCTGCTCGGTCAGATCGAGGAACTGGGTACGGACACGATCATCGTGTTCTTCGATCCTGGCAAGATGCGGGGTCAGGGCTTCGGGCGGATCGACAAGCTCACCAACGACGACATCGATTACATCCAGAACCGGACGACCACGATCGGACTTGTCTCCGGCATCCTTCAAGGGCCCGCCGACGAGATCCGGCACGGCGACCGGACGTTGAAGAGCCCTCGCGTCATTTGTACGGACCAGAACCAGGCCCAACTCAGTAAGGTCGGCATCGCCAAGGGCCGCCACCTCTCCGAGAACGACCTCAAGTACCTCGCCAACGTGTGCGTCATCGGCGACGAGACCGCCGAAACGCTTTATGGAAAGGACGACCCCCTCGGTCAGACCCTGACCATGAAGGGGATGACCCTTCAAGTCGTCGGCGTCATGGAGCGGATCGACATCATGGGACAGACCAACGGCAAAGACGTCTGGATCCCGATCACGACCGCCCAGAAGAAGTGGATCGGGGGAGAAATGGTGAGTTACATCACCTGCAAGCCCAAGGACGGCGTCGCGGTCAACACGGCCATGGACGACGTCTGGGAGGTCCTCATGCGCAAGTCAGGGGGGCGGCCGCTCTACCGGGTCGACTCGCGGGAAAGCATGCTCAAGGTCTTGGGCACGATCGTACAAGTCATCGGTGTCGTCCTTGCCGGAATCGCCGCTCTGTCCCTTCTGGTGGGCGGCATCGGCATCATGAACATCATGCTCGTGAGCGTCACGGAGCGGACGCGCGAGATCGGTCTCCGTAAGGCAGTCGGCGCCCGGCGCAGCGCGATCCTGGCCCAGTTCCTGGTCGAATCCGCGCTCTTGTCCCTGGTGGGCGGGCTCATCGGCATGTTCTTCGCCTTTGCCATTGGGCAGGCCGTTACCGTGCTTACGGCGATTTCGAAGACCCCGCCCCCGAACGGGATTTCCATGCCCTTCAACCCGGTCGTCGGCGTCGTCACCGCCTTGTATTCGGCCTTGATCGGCGTGGTGTTCGGGATCTATCCGGCAGCCAGGGCGGCACGTCTCAGCCCGATCGAGGCGCTCCGGACGGAATGACCGAGGGCTTGAGATCGGATTCTCGCGTGGGGAACCGTATCCCGTGCCACAATCGCGCGATAAGCGGGGATGTGGCGGATCGAGCTGCTGGGAGAGCCGAGGGTGGTCGGTTACGGTCAGACGATCGTGCGTTTCGAGTCGAAGCGGGCGGTCGCGCTACTGGCTTACCTGACGTTGCACCCGCAGACGCGACACCCGCGTGAAGTCCTGGTCGACCGGATCTGGCCCGAAGCGGACCTCGACGCCGGCCGGAACCGTTTGAAGCAAGCCCTGTCGTCGTTGCGCCGACAACTCGAACCGCCTTGGCTCGGCCCTGGAGTCGTGATCGACGCCGACCGGTCGCACATCGGGCTCAGGGCCGGCTCCTTCGAGTGCGACGTGGCGGAGTTCAAGGAAGCACTCGTGAGGGGCGACACGGCCACGGCGAGGGCGATGTATCGAGGCGAGCTGATGCCTGGCTACTACGACGAATGGCTCGAAGACGCTCGGTTCGAGCTCACCTCGCTCGCACTCGACCTCGAAGACGGCCCCCGACCTGAACCTTTGTCCGAACCACGGCCCGTGGCGAAGTGGCGTCGCGAACTTCCAGCCGAAGTGACCACGTTCGTCGGCCGGGAAGACGAAACAAGGCAAGTCCTGGACGGGCTCGACAGGGGCCGTTGGGTCACGGTCACCGGTTTCGGCGGGATCGGCAAAACCCGCTTGACGCTCCAGGCGGCGCGACAGTGGTCGGAAGGCGACGCCGTGTTCGTCCCGTTGGCCGATGCCGTGGAACCTGGGCAAGTCTTGTCCGGCATCGTCCGGACCCTTGGCGGCGACAACCCCCAAGCCGACGTCGCTGCGGTCGCGGCCTTTGTCGGCGACCGCCCGACGCTGGTAGTGCTCGACAATATGGAAGGGGCGGCTTCGACGTCGACGGCAGACGCTCTGAACCGGCTCCTAGAGCAAACGCCCGGGTTACGCCTTCTGGTCTCGTCCCGGGTCGCCCTCAAAGGCCGCGGCGAATCCGAAGTCCGGCTCGGGCCCCTTCCCCTACCGGGACCGTCGGACGACACGGGCGCGTTCGCCACCAACCCGAGCGTCCGGTTGTTCGTCGACCGGGCCAGGAACAGCCGACCCGACTTTCAAGTCACGCCGAGGAACGCCGAGACCGTCAGCGAGGTCTGCCGTAGGTTGGACGGAATCCCGTTGGCGATCGAGTTGTGCGCGGCCTGGTCGCACCTCGGCGTTCGGAGCATGCTGGAACGGCTCGGTACCGCGTCCTCGCCGCTTCGGGCCCGGTCCACAAGGCCGGAGGAGCGCCACAACTCCCTTGAAAAGGTCTTCGAAACGACGTGCGACCTGTTATCGCCCGCTGCGCGGCGGCTCCTGGGACAGCTCTCCGTGTTCCGCGGCGGTTGGGACTGGGAGCTCTTGGAACCGGTCTGCGAAGGTTCGGCCGATTTCGAGACGCTGTCCGAACTGATCGAGGTGAGCGTCGTCGTCCCCGAGTACGAAAGCGACCCTCCGCGGTTCGACATGCTCGTCAGCGTCCGCCAATACGCGGAACGGCTCTTGGAAGATACGGAAACCGGTGCTACGAACGACAGGTTCGTCCGACACTTCACGACATTGGCGTCGATGTCCCGAAGCGTCGCGCCCGTCCCGGCACGCGACATCGTCGACCAGACAGGTTGGATCGGCTTCCTCTCCGACGAATGGCCGAACGTCCAGCACGCGGCCCAAGTAGCAGCCTCGGCAGGCGACCCCGTCTCGGCACGGACGATCGTCGAAGACACGGAGTGGTTTTGGAGCCTCTATCGGTCCGACGGCCAGATCCTGGGTTGTCTGGACGGAGACGAAGGACTCACGGCCCGGATCCTGCGTGCGACGCACGGCGTCGCGGACCGGAACGAAGGGGACGTCGCGGCACTCTGGGACATCCTGGTCGACGAGGCCTCCCGGCTCGGCGACGACCGGATCCTCGCGGAAGCCGCCTTGCGCAAGGCCAAATTCAAGGTGCTCCGACAGAACATGGTCGGAGTCGAAGAAACGGCCATGATGGCGAAGTCAAAGTTCGAGGAAGCGGGCGATCCGGTCGGGCTCGGTCAGGCCCTCCACGTCCTGGCGAACTGCGCGATCCAAAAGGGCGATGACGAGATCGCCGCTCGGACGCTGGACGAAGCCGACCGTCACTTCCGGTCGGCAGGCAGTCTCGTGAACCTCGCGGCTGTGGCGTACACCCGGTGTCGGGCCCTCTATATGAAGGAACGATACGCGGAGGCTCTGCCCGCACTTTACGCGTGCCGCGACGTGGCCAAGGGTCTTCGGAACATGCGGTTCATGGGCCGTACGGCGAACTTGTTCGGCGTCGTCCTGCGGCATCTGGGCCAAGAAGACCTGGCCCGCGTCTACTTGTACTTGGCCTTCGAGTCGAGCCGGGAGGTCCGCGACGTCCGTGCCGCGCACATTCCGCTCTGGAACTTGTTCCAATCGCTCGGAACGGAGGGACGGTGGGAAGACGCCGTTCCGGTGATGGGGGCTTCGATGAAGGCTTGGGAGACGCACTACCGCTCCCGCCTTGATCCCCACGATCAGCCCTTGCTCGACCGGTTCCTGGAATCGGCCGGAAGCGCGTTGGGACCCACCAAGATGGCTGGGCTTGAGGCGACGGGCCGCGCGCTGACGTTGGACGAATGTGGGGACTACCTGGCCCGGATCTTGAGCGGCGAACTTGCGGCGAACGAACCTGAAACTCGGTCATTCTGGCCCTCCGGCCCTAGTCGTCGGGACCGGTCATAGAGCTCCTTACGTTTTCCTTACGGTCCCTCCCTATCATCGCTTCCATGCAAGGCCCGATCGGCTACGCCGAAGACGAATCCGGATGTCGGATCGAAGACGGCGGCGCCGTGTTCGGAGTCACCTTGCCACGGGCTGAAAGCCCGGTTCGGGAGCAGAAACATGAACCTGAGACACATCGCGCCGATCGTCGCTTTCCTGACCCTGTCCTCGACGGCAGTCACGGCCTCGGCCCAATCGGGCCCGCCTGAAAGAGGACTGAACCATGTCACGGTCCAGACCGTCGATCCGAACGGTCCGTCCTTCACGTTCACGTCCGGGCAGCGGACCTATACGGCCAAGGTGCTGGGCGCCGTCTTCATGAACGGCGGAGCAAAGAGCAACTTGGACACGTTCTTTCGGATCGCGCCCGGCAAAACGTACTACGTCAAGATCGCGACCGCAGGAAATCCGGTCGTTATCGACTGGATCTGGGACGGGGTCAGCTTCGCCGCGTACAAGAACAAGGCGAAGTCGCACGTCGGCAAGATCTCGTTCCGCAGCCAAGACCTCTTGATCGTCGACGAGTACGTCTATACCGTCGACTCGGGGACAAAGTTCGTAAGGGACGGCAACGTCGTCACGGTGAAGGACCTTCGTGACGGCGACTACGTTTCGGTCAAAGGCGAAATCGCGGGCAACGTCTATCCGGTCGCCGGACAGGTCACCTACATGACCCCCGAAAGAGGCAAGCTCGTGAACAAGCTGAAGTCGAGCGACAAAGTCGTCAGTCAGAGGGCCAAGGACAAACTGAAGGGCGGCACAGGCACGGCCCGCTCGGGCAAGGCCAAATCCGGTACGTCTCAGAAGTCGTCGACGGCCACTGGATCGGGCGGACGCGCGCGGGCTAAGAAAGGCGGTGGCCGGTGAGGCGCCTGATCGCCTTCGCCGTGTTCGCGGCCTTGGTGGCCGTCCCGGCGTTCTCCCAGGGCGGCCGTTATGCCAAGTGGTCCGCGTTGCTGGACGAGATGACGACCAAAAGGTTAAGTCTGATCAGTGCCTCCGTGCTCTATGACGACACCAAGTGGTACGCCCGCGAATACATGGTCCCGACGCACAAAGAAGACGTCAAGAAGTTCCTCGACGACTTGGCCGAAGTCGAGCGACTGATGTCGGGCCCCTACGCAGGGGTGGAAGCGCCTCCGGCTTACAGCGACCGGGACGTGATGGAGCATCCGGAAGTCTGGCTGACTCTCGCCAAAGCCAGGAACGAGATTCTCGCGAAGGTCAAGGGCAAAGCCGACGGCGACCGGGCCGTCGCGGAAGTGAAGTTCATCAAGGGCATCACCGAGGCCGTCACGACCCACGACGGGTGGGGTTTGACCGAAAACGGCCTTAAGATCGTCCTGGGCAAGCGGGAAGACGTGCGGCAAAAGCTCTGCGGCGGACAAAGGTTCGACGGATGGGACGAAGCGTGCGACGAGCTTGTGGCCCAGGCCAGGAAGATGGCACCCAACGTGCGGTCGTACGCGAACCACTCGATGGCCTTCGTGACGGACCTGATCAAGAACGGATGGGCGAAAAACTACAAGGACCGCAAGATCCTCAAGATCGCGACGGCCAAGTCGGACTGGACCGTGGTCAAAGACTCGCTCGGGAGGCCCAAGTACCGGAGCGTCGGGGTCGCCGTCCGCTACACGGTGGCCGGGTTCGACCTGGTCATCGAACAAACGGTCTCGATCCTACAGGACTATGTCGGCGGGACGTACAAATATCGCCCGACCGCCCAAGTCCCTGACTATCGCATCGTCGCCAAATGACGCCTTGCCTCCGCCCCGTGGCGCGACGGGGCACGGGACTGTGACGGGGAGCAATCCCCGTCCACCCGTGACCCTGTCCGCCAGGAGAGTCGCATGCCGATACGAAGGACCAACGTCTTCAACCTGATCCGGTCGCCGAAGTGGTGCTTCCTTTTGGCCGCCGTGACCTTGACCGCTGGCGCCTACTATGGTGCCGCCCAGACTCTCGACCTGCCTGGCGCGCCCCGGCTGCGAGAGCGCTGGAACGACTTGACGACCCGACGCGGGACCCGAGGGCACCGCGTCCACCGACCACGGCCCACCGGGCCGCTCGACATGTCCCTTTGCGGCTTGGCCTTCGTCGCCCTGACGTGGCAAGGGCTGAGCCTTCGCGCCAAACAAAGAAGAGAACACGCACTATGAAAAACACCCTGATCACCTTCGCCCTTTTCGCGCTCGTCGCCGGCGGCTGCAACGGCGGCTCCGGTAGCACGACGACCGACGTCAAGCTTCCGGACGGGAAAGACGCCAAAGTCACGACCGATAAGGACGGCAGTATGAAGGTCGAGGGAGAAGGCGTTTCCGCCCAAGCGGGTGGACAGCTCCAGATCACTCAGGACGACCTACACGCCCCGTTCTATCCAGGGGCGATCGTCGACGTGAACAAGTCGATGAAGGTCAAGACCGACACCGAAGAGAGCGTCCTCGCCTCCATGAGGTCGGTGGATCCGCCCAATGCGGTCGTGGACTTCTATAAGGAGAAGTTCAAAGACCTGAAGTTCAACGAGTTCAAGACTGGCGAAGGCGTCAACTACATCGGAGAGACGAAACTTCCCGACGGGGCCAAGCTCGCGTTCGCCATCGGGCAGAAGACCCCGAACGACCCGACCGAGATCAGCATCGGCTACGGAAAGGAGAAGAAGTAAGGGACGCGACGAGCACCCCACGTACTACCGACTGTCTACCGACTGTCCTCCGACTGTCCTCCGACTGTCCTCCGACTGTCACGACAGTCGGTAGGCGGTCGGGTCCCGGGAGGATCACGGGAAGATGTCCGAGGCCCCGGCCCTGTTCCGCCCGACCGATCAAACTCACCGCATGACCACCGGGAAGCTCGTCGTCGGCGTCACGGGCGCGAGCGGGGCGATCTATGCCCAGCGGTTCCTCGTTCAAGCCGCTCAGGCCTACGAACACGTCTATCTGACCTTGAGCACCAACGCGGTCGACGTGGCCGCGACGGAGCTCGGCGTCACGATCGACAAAAGGGACTTTTCGACCCGTGAATGGCTCGGTGGCGACTACCCGAACATCCACCTCCTCGACGACAAAGACTACTTCACCCCGCCCGCGAGCGGGTCTTTCCAGCACGACGGCATGGTCATCGTCCCCTGCTCGATGGGCACGGTCGGGCGGATCGCCAACGGCGTCAGCGACAACCTGCTGTCCCGTTGTGCCGACGTCTGTCTGAAGGAAGGGCGGAAGCTGATCGTCGTCCCGAGAGAGATGCCGTGGAACCTGATCATGCTCCGGAACCTCACCGCGCTCGCCGAAGCCGGCGCGACCGTCCTCCCCGCTTCTCCCGCCTGGTACCACAAGCCTCGGTCCCTGGACGACCTGGCCGATACGGTCGTGGCCAGGATCCTGCAACTTCTCGGCGTCGAGCAGCGCCTCGTCCAGCCTTGGATGTCCGAGGTTTAGGGGCGTCCCGGATTACGACAGAAGGCGCCGGCGACCGATCATAATCCCTAGGTCAAACCATGGGTCGCGTCGTCATCGCCGGGGGATCGGGGTACATCGGGAAAGCGCTCGTCAAAGCGTTCGTAGGGCTCGGGCACGAAGTCGTGATCCTGTCCCGGTCGGGTCGGGGCGTCGAAGGGGCGCGGACCGTCCGTTGGGACGCGACGAACCCGGGCGATTGGTACAAGGAGATCGACGGCGCCCTTGCCGTGATCAACCTGTGCGGCGAGAGCCTGGCGCAACGCTGGACTCCGGCCAGCATGGAGCGGATGCGCGAATCCCGCGTCGGCCCGACGTGCCTGATCGGTGCCGCTATCGCCAACAGCGAGCATCCCGCTCAGGCCTGGGTGAACTCCAGCGCGACGGGCTTCTACGGCGACACCGGCGTCCGGGAAGTGAGCGAGGCGACCGGAAAGGGCAAGGGGTTCTTAGCCGATCTTTGTCTGGCTTGGGAGTCCGAAGTCGACAAGGCCGAAACCCCCAAAACGCGCAAGGTCAAGTTGCGCACGGGTCTCGTCCTTGGCCCTGGCAGCCCGCTTTTCGACACGCTGCTCCGGGTCACGAAACTGTTCGCCGGTGGAGCTTTGGGCAGCGGGAAGCAGGTCATGCCGTGGATCCACCACGACGACCTGGTCCGGCTCTTCGTATGGGCCGTGCAGTCCGACGTGACCGGGGCCGTCAACGGTACGGCGCCGAAACCCGCGACGAACGCCGCGCTGATGGCCGCCCTTCGAGAGTCGGTCGGACGACCCGCTGTCCCGAACCTGCCCGAATTCGCAGTCAAGGCCGTCGCCGGAGCGATGGGTTGGGACCCCTCCTTCCTTTTGGGAAGCTGTCGGGCCGTTCCCGAGATCGCTGTGGGGCACGGGTTCAAGTTCGAGCATACGGACGTCCAGGCAGCGGTCGACGACCTGACGCGCAGCGTTCCGGAAGCCTGGCGTCAGGACGAAGCGGCCTGAACGGCGTTCGCGAACGCACCGACCACCGATTGGAACATCTCGCGGGTGAGTTTGCCCGTGAACGTGTTCTGTTGGCTCGGGTGATAGGATCCGAAGACCTGACGGCCGTCAGACAGAACCAGCCGCGCCCCGTGACCAAACTGACCTTTGACGTCAAGTTGCCGCGCGGTGGCGTCCCATGCCAGCTTTCCGAGGCACAAGTAGGCCCGATAGGGCCGGAGCGCGAACGTGTCGGCCAAGTGGACGCGGCAGTTTTCGATCTCGTCTCGCGAAGGTTTGTTGTCCGGCGGCGCACAATGGCAGACCGCGGTGACGAGGACGCCCTTAAGCCGTAGCCCGTCGTCCGCCTCCGTCGACGTTGCTTGATTGGCCAGTCCCGCATCGTGGAGCGCGCGGTAGAGCCAGTCGCCGCTCCGGTCACCGGTGAACATCCGGCCGGTGCGGTTCGCGCCGTGGGCCGCGGGCGCAAGGCCCACGATGAGCCCGTCCGCCTGAGGATCGCCGAAGTTGGGAACAGGCAGGCCCCAATAAACGTCGTTCTGGAAGGAGCGCCGCTTGTCCCGGGCGACGTCCAGGCACCATTGCCGCAAGCGCGGACACCGTTCGCAGGCGACGATCCGTGCCTGGAGCCTTTCGAACTCGGACAAGCCACCATAATACTGCCGCGATGCCCGTTTACGAATACGAGCACCTCTTCGACGAGTGCGAGCTTTGCGACTTCCGGTTCGCGGCCGTGCAGGGCGTCGACGAGGAGCCGCTCAGGTACTGCCCGAGTTGCGGACTCGAGGTGAAACGGGTGGTCAGCCGCATCGCCGTCGTCAAATCGTCGAACTTTGACGCCCAAAAGGCGGCCAAAAGAGGGTTCACGACATGGCGGAAGTCGGGCCAAGGCCAGTGGGAAAAGGTCGCAGGCGAAGGCGTCGACGCGATCGTCGGCGATCCTGCAGACATCGCCGCGCTGAAAGAGGAAAAGAACAAGCCTCGTGTCCGTGACTTAGACGATTGAAGTCGGACGTCACCAGGAGTCCGGAATTCCGAGGCACTCTTCGAAACCGGCCATCACGTTCAACGTGTGGACGACCTGGCACGCGCCGCACTTCCCTTCTTTGTCCGCCATGACCTGCACCGTCAGAAGCGACCGATGGTCGTCCGGGGTCAACCGGATCCGGTAGGCGGCGAAGGGGCGATTTGACACCAGGGACGGGTGCCAGTCTCCGTCTTGGATCCGGCGCACGTAGAACGACCGTCCGTAAGCCTCCTCGTACAGGAGGTCGATGTCGCCCCAGTCGTCAAGGGTCGGCACCACGGCCATGGCCTGACCTGCATAGACCGAACCTCCTTCTTCGACTTCGAACGCTCCCTCGACCTCGAGTTCTGGAGGCAACGGTGCTTCCGGAGCGTTGGTCTGAAAGACAGGAGGTTCCAGAATCAGACCGGCACGGAACAAGGGCCCGAGGGCGACCCACAGCAGGGTCGCGGCCGCATTGGGAATCGGGACGTCGTCAGCGCACACCAGGGGATTGTTGTCTTCGATTTCGATCAGTCCGCCAAGAGTTTCTTGGCCGTATCGGAGGACGCGCCGGCGACCGCACTGCTCGAACGTGAGCGTTCCTGCCGGGCTCGTGGTTTCCGTCAACCTGACCTCGGGATGGGATTCAAGAAGCTCGAGCAACCTGCTGTAGGTCGGTCGATCGACTTGGAGCATCGTCAGGCTCCCGACGGCTTCGTGTCGACAAGGTCCACTTCGAACACCGTGACCTGGTTTCCGGGCAGGTTCTTGTTCCCGCCTGCGCCCCAGCCCGCTGCAGGCGGGATCGTGACGCGGCGCTTGCCCCCGACCTTCATGCCGAGGATGCCTTGTTCGAACCCTGTGATCGCTTCGCCCTTTCCGATCACGAAGCTGACGGTCTGCTTGCGTTGGTAGGTGTCGTCGAACGACCGCCCGTTGACCAGCTTCCCGACGTAGTGGACGGTGACCCTGTCGTACTGCTGGATTTCGCGACCTGTGCCGACCTTGATGTCTTCCACGTCCACAGTCTTCTCGTCGCCTTTTTTGACCACATAGAGCAACTCGACGTTGAAGACCAAGTCTGAATAGGCCGGAACCTTGCCGCTGGCATTGGCCCCATAGCCCATCGGGAAAGGCACTTCGACTTTTCGCGTCCCTCCGACCTTCATGCCGACCACGCCCATCGTGATGCCCTCGACCATCCCGCTTTCCGGCCCGATCGAAAAGACCAAGGGGTTCTGATTGGCCGCGTCCTTTTTGGGGTCGTTGGTGTCGAACTGGACGCCGTCTTTGGCCAGTGTTCCGGTGTACGTCAACCAGACCGTGTCCCCTTCGGCCGCCTCAGGCCCCTTGCCGACCGTCAAGTCTTTCTTGCCAAGGCCGCTGAAGATCGACTTCGGGGCTTCTTGCTTCTGTTGGCAGCCACAAAGGACGAGGGCGACGGCCAAGACCGGTCCGGCAAGGAAGCGCATACGGCTTGCATGGTACCTGGGGGCTTTACCGGACGGGGGCGGACTGTGGTCAGGGCTCATACCGGATTCGACGACCGATCGGTCCGATCCGATGAAAGCGTCGACTCCGTCAACGGTCTGGCCGAGGTGATCGGATTTGGCGCGTCTTGCGACTCAGACACCGAATTTTGTCAACGCGGGCTCCAAGAGTCCAAAAGCTTACGATTCCCTGTGTGACCGACCGGTCGGGACCGCTTGAACATAATGCGCGCAATCTATGAGAACACCAAGAGTAGCGATGATCTTCGTCGTGTCGGGCCTCGTCCTGGCCTCTTCCTGCGGTGGCGACGACGGGGTGGTCGGAGATCCGAACGACCTCGTGTCCCTCGTGGTCTGGGTCAAAGGGAACGGGACGGCCGGAGGAGCGATCTATGCCAAATCGCTCGTGGGCGACCTCGCTACGAGCGAACAGGGCGAGCTCTTCCCCCAGTCGACGGTCAAACGCATGACGCCTTATCTCACGAAGGTCGTCGAGGCCGACTCCGCGGTGACGTTGTTTTGGGTCGAGCAACCGACGACGTCGAACATCCACGGCTATGGGATCAGTAAGGTGGGTTCGACAGGAGACCAGGTCTACGTGAACGACGGAGCCTACGCGAGCGGGCCGGCGTCCGACGTCCCCGGTGGCGTCTGGTATTCGTCGAACGTTTCCGGTGATTCCGAAATCTACAGAAAGACGTTGGACGGTACACCCGTCCGATTGACCACTAAAGTCGGGAACGACAGTGCTCCGGACGTCAGCGGCGACCAAGTGGTCTTTCACTCGAACAGTGGCAACTTCGAGATCTATCGGATGGATTCGGACACGGGTGCAGGTCTCGTGAACCTGACGAACGACCCTTCGGCCGATCTGAACCCGCGGTTCAGTCCGGACCGCACCAAGATCGTGTTCGCTTCGAACCGGTCGGGCAAGTACAACATTTACATGATGAACCTTGACGGTAGTGGGCTCGAGCGGTTGACGACCCACGCTGCCGACGATGCGACGCCCTCGTTCTCTGCGGACATGAAGTACGTCGTCTACGCGAGCAGGTTGGACGGGGATTGGGACATTTACGCTTTGGACCTCCAGACAAGGACCGAGACGAACCTGACCAACGATACGATCGACGACCGCGCTCCGCACTGTGGACGGTTCCAGATGCCCTGAGAAACTGGGGCCCCGTCCGTGTCCCTTCCGCGTTGATGACGGACCGGGCCGGAATGACGCCGCCTTCCCGGGGTCAGCGCGGCCAAAGGGATACACTCAGCCCCCCGATGGCATCGAAAGGCGGCGGCAAGGACGAGAAGAAAGGCCCCGCGTCGATCCAGAACCGCAAGGCCTCCCACGACTATGAGTTCGTGGACACGGTCGAGGCGGGGATCGCGCTGGTCGGAACCGAGGTCAAGAGCATCTACCTCGGCCGCGCCAACCTGACCGACGCCTATTGTGAGATCAAGGACAACGAGATGTGGCTCCGGCAGATGGACGTGGAGCCGTACGACAAGTCGTCCCACTTCGGACACGACCGGCGCCGCGACCGAAAGCTGTTGCTTCACCGAAGGGAGATCGACGTGCTCCGGCGCAAGAGTCAGGAAAAGGGGCTGGCCCTGATCCCCTTTCGGGTCTATTTCAACGAGAAAGGCCGCGTGAAAGTCGCAGTCGCACTGGCGCGGGGCAAGCGGCAATACGATAAGCGCGAGGCGCTCAAGCAGAAGGAGACCCGCCGCGAGTTGCAGCGCGGCGAGTAGTCGCTTCGGCCAGGATCGGCGAAACGGCGTCACTCCCGACGGGCTTCACCAGATGATGGTCGAAGCCGGCTTCCCGCGTCCGACGGCGGTCTTCCTCTTGTCCCCACCCCGTCACCGCGACGAGGACGATGTCTTTCCCCCACTCGGAGCGCCGCACGTTCTTCGCGACCTCGATCCCGTCCATTCCCGGCATCCCCACGTCAAGGAAGACGATGTCCGGCCGGAACGCTTCTGCCTCGGAGAGGGCGCCGAGACCGTCGTAGACCGTGCGGGTGTCGTGCCCTGAAAGCCTCAAGGAAAGGCTCATGAAGTCGGCGGCGTCTTGATTGTCGTCCACGACGAGCACCCGGAGCCCGTCGATCTCGGGTGCGGACGCCTCTTCTTCCAACTCGTCAGCTCCGTCCTGAGACGCGACAGGCAGACGGACGACGAACTCGCTTCCGCGCCCAGGCCCCTCGCTTCTGGCTTGGATCGTGCCTCCGTGCATCTCGACGAGCCGTTTGACCAACGTCAGACCGATGCCAAGACCTGAGTGGCACTCGGGCCGAGACCTGGATCCCTGTGAGAACATTTCGAAGATGCTGTCGAGGTCGCTGACTTCGATGCCGAACCCTTGGTCTTTGACGCTGACACCGACCCATCCCTCGCTGACGACGGCGCGAAGTTCGACGCGCCCGCCCCGTTCGCTGTAGCGCGCGGAATTGTTCAGGAGGTTCGAGAACACTTGGGCGAGTCGCGTCGGATCAGCGTTGACCCGCACGGGCTTGGACGGTAGTGCGACGACCAGGTCGTGCCCCATTTCTTCGTAGAGCGGCCGCACCGTCTCCATCGCGCTGTCGACGATGTCGGATAGGTCCGAATCGGCCCGGCGCAAGACCAGTTTGCCCTGAGTGATCCTGGAGACGTCCAAAAGATCGTCGACGAGCCGGACGAGTTGATCGACCTGGCGGGACATCATTTGGACGGTCGCGACCTGGTCTTCGGGCCGCACGTTCCTGTGACGCATCAGGTCGAGTCCCATCCGGATCGGCGCGAGCGGGTTCCGGAGCTCATGGGCGAGGGTCGCGAGAAACTCGTCCTTCTTCGCGTCCGCCTCGTGAAGGGCGAGTTGGACTTTCATCCGTTCGGTGACGTCGCGGCTTACGGCGAGCAACAAGTCTGGCCGGCCTTCCGGATCAGGGATCGCGACGATGGCGACGTCCCACCACTTGATGTTCCCCCGGGCGGTCGGACGGGAAGCCTCGAACCTCGCGACGCCGCCCCGAACGGCTTCTTCAAGGGCTTGGCGGGCGCGCTCCGGTGGCTCCGAACGGCTCCACATGTCTAGCCAATGCCTTCCGAGCAGGTCTTCGGGTTTGCCGACCTCGAGCAGTTGGACGGCCGACCCGTTCACCCACTTGATCCGTCCGTCGAGCCCGATCAGTTTGACGCAGTCGGGCGTGTTCTCCATCACTCCGCGCGCGAACGACTCGCTCCGTCGCAGGGCGTGGTCGGTCCGGATGTCGTCGCTGATGTCCTTTCCTTCTGCGACGATGCCCACGATCCGATCGGAATCGTCACGGAACGGGCGGATGACGAACTCGAGGTCGATGGTCCCTCCGTCCCCCTGGAGATGGCGTGACGTCATCGTGGTCGTCTCGCCCGCCTTCGCTGCCTCGACGGCCGATCCGACCCGGGCGTGCAACGACTCCGACCCGATAAAGGGCGGCGTGTCCTTGAGGGCCTGGCCGAGCGACTCTTCGCGGTTCAGGCCCATGAACGCAAGGAGGTGTCCGTTCGCCTCGACGAGCCTCCCGTCGACATCGAGAAGGCCGACGAAGCGGTTCAGGTTGTCCAGGATGGCGCGGAGCCGGCGCTCGCTCTTCTTCGTCGCCGCCTTGGCGTCTTCGTGTTCGAGGAGATCGGCCGCGTGCAACCCGAGCAGGTCGAGGAGCTGGATCTCGCGTTCGCTCGGCTCGTGCGGCTCGCGATAATGGACGGACAGGACACCGCGAGCGACGCCGTCCAAGCCGACGACGGGCACACTGTGGACGCTTCGGAACCCGACCTTCCGTGCCCCGTCACGATACTTCTCGAACCTTGGATCCGACTCCGTGTCCAGGACGACGGCCCGGCACCGCGTCGCGAACGCGCTGCCACAAGCCCCTTCGAGCGGCCCGGGCGCGATCGTGGCCAGGCGGTCAAGGTCCTCGGAGTCGAAGCCGATGCTCGCCCCCTCGCGCAACAGACACGTGACGGGGTCGTAGAGGCTCAAGAGCCCGAAGTCCGAACGACAATGGGCGACCGCGGTTTCGAGCACGTTAGCGAGGGCGGCCTGAGCGGCAGAAGCCACTGCGACGGGCACGTCCCTCAAGGCAGGCACCACCGGGGGAACACCTTCCTGCCGGACAGGTCCTGACTCCCGGTCGGCGAACGTTCCCATGTCCTCGAATTCGACAGCGATTATGTTGATTAACGGCGTCGCACGGCGACGCTTTTGTTCGTCGGAACGTGAATTCCTTCTCTTTTTTTATGGCCCCGACAAGACGTCACCAATCGCCGCAAAAGACGGTTTCGGCCGGCCCGGTCATGAAGACGGTGCCGTCTTCCGTGTACTCGACGGTGAGGTCGCCACCAGGCAACGAGACCCTGACCTTCCGTCCGGTCTTCCCGTTCAAAAAGCTAGCGACGGCGCAAGCGCACGCCCCCGTCCCGCAAGCCAGCGTCACCCCTGCGCCGCGTTCCCACGTCCGCTGAACGATGTGGGAGTCGGACAAGACCTGCACGAAGTGGGCGTTGACCCGCTTCGGAAACAGAGGGTGGTGTTCGAACTTGGGCCCGAGGGCGGGCAAATCGACGGCCGACGCGTCTTCGACGAACATCACGACGTGAGGGTTGCCCATGGAGACGGCCGTACCCTTCCACGTCGTCTGGTCGACGTCGAACGGGCCGTCGATGAAGCGCTCCTCCGCCGGCCCGTCCATGCCGATCTCCCCCCGGGTCAGGCGGGCTTTGCCCATGTCGACCCGGACCTGCCCGTCGGCCATGATTTCGAGGACGAGGCGACCGGCGCCGGTTTCGACGGGGATCGTCGAAGCGTCCGTCAGACCCTCGTCACGGACGAAGTTCGCGAAGCACCGCACGCCGTTCCCGCACATCTCCGATTCGGAGCCGTCCGGGTTCCACATGCGCATGGCGAACTTTTCGCTCTGCCCCGGGGCGGCCAGGATCAGGCCGTCGGAACCGACCCCGAACTTCCGGTCGCAGACTTTGCGGGCCAGTTCGGGGACGGCCGACTCGTCCAGCGGCTGGGCGAAGGCGTTGACCATCACGAAATCGTTGCCGATCCCGTGCATCTTCGTGAACTTCATCCGTAGAGTCTTATTCCTCTTCGGCGCGCGGAGGTTCCTCGTCGTGGTGGGCCCTGTGCCCGCCGCTACTGATCTGCTTTGCCGGCACGACGCTGGTGATGGCATGTTTATAGACGAGCTGGGTCGGTTTTCCTGGCGTGTCCAAGAGGACTGTAAAGGCGTCGAATCCCCTTACTTGCCCTCGCAACTGTACGCCGCCCATAAGATAGATCGTGACTCCGATCCCTTCCTTTCGAACCTGGTTCAGAAACATGTCTTGGAGGTTGATCGCTTTTCCCATTTTTGTTTTCTTTTGACCTCACAGGAGTTGTAAGACATCTAAGACGGCCCTTCCGACTGCACGGTCGTCGAAACCTTCGGTTCCGATCGCCGTTAACAGGGGTTCGGTCCGCAACCACGTCCTTTGACGCTTGGCATAGCGCCTGGTCTGCTGTGCTATGGTCGCCACCGTTTCCTGCCGCGTCGAACGCCCTCTTAGAAAACGTGCGACGGATTGATACCCGATAGCGCGGAACGATGGTGCGGTTTCTGGGACGCCACTTGCCAGGAGGCCCTCGACTTCTTCGGGCCATCCCGCGTCCCACATCCGTCCCACCCGCTCGGAAAGCGCCGTTTCGAAGCCCGGCACGGGCGGTTCGAGAGCCACCTTTTTCTTCCTGAAGCCGGGCAACCTGACGTGGATCGGCTCTTCCGACGACAACGACCGTTCGAGCGCGCGCCGGACGCGGACGGGGTTCGCGAGGTCGACGCCCTCGGCGCGCCCCGACCGTCTCAAGTCCTCGACGAGCGCCTCCAGGCCTTCCTCCTGTTCGCGGCGGACGAGACGTGACCGGAGGTCCGGGTCGGGAGCCGCCGACATGTCCGCGTACTCTTCGAACAGGGCCCGGACGTACAGCCCGGTCCCTCCGACGACGATCACGTTCCGCCCCTCTTGATAGGCGTCCTCGAGGATGCGGAGCGCCAGCCGCACCCACTGTCCGAGCCCGAAGCCCTCCGTCGGTCCGACCACATCGATCAGGCGGTAACGCGAACGGTCGTTCGGCTTGTTCGTGCCGATGTCCAGTCCGCGATAGACCTGGAACGCGTCCGCGTTGAGGAGGAGGGCGTCCGTCTTTTCGGCGAGGACTTCGGCGACCGGGCTCTTGCCCGAGCCGGTCGGCCCCATCACCGCCAAAAGGAACGGGCTCACTTCTTGACGAGCTTCACGCCGTTGGTCTTGACCTTGTCGTTGCTCGCGTCGATCTCGTTCTTGAAGGTCTGCTGGCCGACCTTCTTCTCCTTGGTATAGACGCCCGTCACCGAAACCTTCGTGCCGTCCTTGAGCTTCACGTCCGGACGGTTCCGAAGATAGACGTTGACCTTGCCCGACGCGTCCTTCACGACGAACAGCGTGTACGGTTTCTTCGAGGTCTTGCTCGTCCGTTCTTCGTACTTCTCGACGGTACCGACGACCGTGACCGTCTTCTTGTCGAACTTCGCCAGGTCGACGGTCTTGACGACCGTGGCGGACTTGGACTGGAAGGCCAGGACGAGGGTGGACACGAGCACTGCGGTCATGTCCGGCAGGATACCAACGTCCGAGGAACCGCGCCTGAGGAGCCGACGTCCAGGTCCGGCCCCTGGATTCCTGAACTACAATGAAGCGTCATGACGGAACGCGAAAAGACCGCGCACGTCCTGAGGCGGTTCGGGCTAGGGGCAGGCAGGGCGGAACTGGCGCGCTACGAAAGGCTCGGCTGGGAGAAGACTCTCGACGCCTTGCTCGGCGAAAGCAAGACGGACGAGAAGTTCCCTGTCAGCCCGTACGAGTTCGTCGCGCAACCCAAGGGCAACCTGGAACCCAACTCGGGCAATATGGCGAACTGGTGGGCGCTCAGGCTCGTCATGACGCGCCGTCCCATGACGGAGAAGCTCGCGGTCTTCTGGCACGACCACTTCGCGATCGATGCCGAGAAGGTCGGTGAAGCGCCGACGATGCTCGGCTACTTGGACGTGCTCCGCAAGCACGGGAAAGCCAAGTTCCGCGACCTCTTGCACGCCGTCGTCAAGCAAGGCGCGCTCCTCGTCTACCTCGACAACCACACGAGCAACCGTATCCACCCCAACGAGAACTTCGCCCGCGAACTCTTCGAACTGTTCACGTTAGGGATCGGGAACTACACGGAGCAAGACGTCAAGGAGGCGGCACGGGCGTTCACCGGATGGTCGGTCCACTACCTGGGGACGGGCCAGAGCACGAAGTACGACCAGCTCCGGGAACGTGCGACCCGGAACAAACTCTCGCTTTACAACTTCTGCGACTGCCCTGCGATCCACGACGACGGGGTCAAGACCGTTCTTGGAAAGACCGGGCGATGGACCGGGGACGACGTCCTCGACATCGCGGCCCGCCATCCGGCGACGGCCAAGTTCGTCTGCACCAAGCTCTGGACGTTCTTCGCGACCCCAGACCCCGACCCGCGCGCCATCGAAGGCTTGATCAAGGTGTGGCAGAAGACCGACGGTGACATCGCGGCCGTCCTCCGCGCCATCGCCCAGTCCAAGGAGTTCTGGTCGGCCTCGTGCGTCCGACAAATGCCGAAAAGCCCTCTCGACTTCACGGCAGCACTTTTCCGCAACCTTGACCTCGGATCCACGCTTCTCACGCTGCGGGGCGAACCGTTCACCGAATTCACGCCTATGAAGAAAGAGGTGCGAGACGCAGGTAGCAACGTCAATTATCTGATGCGGCGACAAGGCCTCCACCTGCTCTTCCCTCCGAACGTGAACGGCTGGGACTGGGGCGCGTCGTGGATCACGGCCCAGAACGTCGTCTACCGTCTTCAACACGCCAACCAGCTCTTCGCTTCGGGCGGCAAGGACAGGCCCCTCGCGGTCAAAGCGGCGACCCTGGCCGGCGCCACGACCGCCACGACCGAGAAGGAGTTCGTCCAAGGACTGGCCGACGTCCTCGACGCGCCCCTTTCTCAGGCCATGCTGGACCGACTGGCGGCCGAATGCACCGCCCAAGGCGGGCTCGCAGCGCTCAAAAACCCGGCTGGCACGGCCAAGGTCGTCGCCCGGCTCGCCCACCTGATGTTCGCCGTGCCCGAGTTCCAACTCTGCTGAACGGAAAGCCCCCTCCCCGTGTGCAGGGAAGGGTTCATGCCCCGAACATGAGGAGGGGGTCGGCGGTGGAGCGTCCCGCCGAGTCCGCATGCGGCGCACCCGAACAGTCTTAACTGGAGTCAGGAAAGCCTCTCTCGGGGCTCACTCCACGACGATCGTCCCTAGGATTCCGAGCCCCGTTTGCTCGCCTGTCGAAGGTCGCACGAAGCGGCAAGCGAGCGAGTAGCCCGCCGGTTCCAACGGCAGGAAGGACTGCAACGGCTCTTCGACGAAGGGCACGAACGCCGCCGCCACGTACTGGTTTCCGGGCAGGCGCTTCGGGTTCGGAAGCCGTTGCACCATCAGTTCCGCCAGTTCGTCCGGCCCGGTCGGGCCGAGCGCGGTCCAGAGCACTCCGCCCGCCGTCGCCTGTGCGAGAAGCGGCGGCGCCTCGAACAGGAAGGTGCCGGAAGGCGGGGTGCGCGGCGGGTCGGCGCCAGGCTGCACCTGGAGGAGCTTGGTCGTCAGCATCGTGAAAGCGTTGTAGGCGGCCGGGGCATAGGTGTGTCCGTTGACCGGGTTCCGTCGGACGAGCTTGCCCGCATAGTCGCGCCAGGCGGCCACTTCCTCGAGCGTCAAGTCCTGCCACAGCGCGGCGGCTTTCCGGAGGCGCTCGTTCCCTTCCCGCTGGGCCGGGGTCAGCGCTTTGGCGAAGACGGGCCGACGCCGCACGCCGAGGCCGCTGCGCGTCTGCACGACGACCATCTGGTCCAGCCGCCCTCGGACCGAATCGAAGACCACGCCCGTCCTAGCTCGTGCCATACCGTGATTCTCGGCAGGCAGGCGTCGTGGCCTCAGGCGACTTTCCGGCGTCTCAGAGGCCTCTTTCAGGCGCCTTAAAGCGGTTAAGGGGCCTGAGAGAAGCCTCTTGAGGGCTTCGAAGCCTCCCCAAAAGACGCCGTCCGTAACGCCGGCCCGCCACGAGCCGGACAG
This sequence comes from Armatimonadota bacterium, assembly GCA_018268395.1. Lineage (NCBI taxonomy): Bacteria > Bacillati > Armatimonadota > Armatimonadota bacterium. The sequence continues at coordinate 79,365 of JAFDWQ010000001.1, forward strand.
GCCGCCGCGGGAGCACCGTCCCGGGATCCTGGGCGGCGGCCTCGCTGCCGCCAAGGCTCGTCGGACGCCCGATCCTGGCTCTGCGTCGGCGACCACGGGCCTCCATCCGACCATCGCCGGGCATCGTGGCCACTGGAATGTACAATGGTCCTCATTCTCCCCACAAGGATCCCAAAGCCGTGATCACAGAACCCCAGCTTGCGACCGCGACCCCCGAAGAGGAAAGCCGCTTCCTCGAAGGCGTCAAGGCTTTCGTCGATTCCTACGTCCTGCCCAACACCCGGGCTTGGGAAGCGGACAGGCTCCCCGACGACGTGTTCCGACGTTCGGCCGAGGCCGGACTGCTCGGCATCACCGTCCCCAAAAGCTTCGGCGGGCACGGCATGAGCTGCTCGGCGTACTGCGAAGCGATGCGGCTCCTGGCCCACGGCGATCCGGCCCTCTGCATGAACCTGGCAGCGATCAACGCGCTCTGCCTCGGGCACCTCGTCAAGCTGACGACCGCGGAGCAACGCGACAAATACCTCGCCAAAGCCGTCTCGGGCGAGTTGGAACTCGCTTGGGGGCTCACCGAACCGGACGCCGGCTCCGACGCCCGGCGCGTCCGCACGATGGCGACCCCCATCGAAGGAAAGCCTGGATGTTTCCACCTCAACGGCCAAAAGATGTTCATTACGAACGGCGGCCGCGCGGACCTCATCATTACGATCGCCCGCACGGGCGAAAAGGAGCTCAGCGCCTTCCTCGTCGAGACCGACCAGCCCGGCTTCCGCCTCGGAGAACGGATCCCGACGATCGGCGTCCGGGCGTCTTGGACGTCGCAGTTCACCCTCGCGGACGCGGTCGGCTGGCACACGCCGTGCACCTTCGAAGAAGCGATCAGCTTCCTCGGCCAAGGCCGCCTCGGCATCGCCGCCATGGCCCTCGGGATCGCCGAAAAAGCCCATGAACTGGCCGTCAAGTACAGCATGCAGCGGGAACAGTTCAACAGAAGGCTCTGCGACATGCAGAGCGTCCAGAACATGATCGCGGACAGCGAGACGGAGATCGAAGCGGCCCGGTTGCTCGTCGAAAAAGGCGCCAAGCTGTTCGACGCTGGTAAGGACGTCACGAAGGCGGCGGCGATGGCCAAGCTCTATGCGAGCGAAACGTCCAACCGCGCCACCAACAGGGCTCTCCAGATCCATGGCGGTCGGGGCATGACGTTCGAGTACCTGGTCGAGAAGCTCTGGCGCGACGCCAAGCTCACCGAGATCGGCGAGGGATGCAGCGAGATCCAACGGCTCGTGATCGCCAAACAGGTCTGCCGCTGACGGCCCGGTCGGTTCCGAGAAGGCTCTTCCATGTAACATGAGAGCCTTCTTATGTACAAACTCCTCCGGAACTTGCACAAGGTTTCTGGTCTGGTGGGGTCCCTGTTTCTGGTGACCATCTCCGTGACCGGGTTCATCCTCGCCCTCAAGGCCCAACTGCCGAACGTCCGACCGGCCACACAGAAGGGCGCGAAGATCGAACGCCTTTCGGAAGCCGTCCATCCTTCGGTCGCCCTCGACGCGGCCTTCGGGGTCGGCCTTCCGCTCCTCGCAAAGCTCGAGGACGTCGACCGCTTCGAATACCACGCCGGAAAGAACGTCTACAAGATCCACAGCGTCGCCGGATACCACGAAGTCCAAGTCGACGGCGGGTCGGGCAAAGTGCTTCAGGTCGGACGCCGGAACGACCAGTTCATGGAGGACGTCCACGACCTCAGTCTTTTCCATCCGGCGCTACGGGAGGTCGTGCTGCCTGTGATCGGCGTCGTCCTCTTCTTTCTCGGAGTCTCCGGCGTCGTGATGTACTTCGTGCCTGTCGCCCGCCGGATCAAACACCGTCGGTCGGTGCCGGCCGTCCGCGTGTGAGCAGGTCCAGGGCGACGTCGACCAGCGGGACGTGCGGCATCCGACCGATCTCCGACGGCGAGAAATAGCCGCAGAGGTCGGTCGAGCCGTCTTCCTCGGCCCTTGGCCGGCCCTCCGCCACCGTCACGCGGTACACCACGCGGACCGCGTGATAGTCGGTCTCGTCCCGCACGATCAGCTCGTCGTGCGCGTCCCATAGTTCGGCCTGCTCGACGGTCAGTCCCGTCTCTTCGGCGATCTCGCGCCTGAGAGCGGCGAGAAGGTTTTCGCCGAAGTCGATGCCGCCGCCCGGCAACGTCCACTGTCCGACGGCCGCCTCGCCGGGGCCGAGGCGACAGAGCAACATCCGTCGCTCGGCATCGAGGACGATCCCGTAACAAGCGACCCGGGTGACGTGTCGTCGTTCGGCCAAGCCGCCAGTCTAGCCGACGCGTCAGTAACCGAGCCTGGGGTCGACGGGCTTCACGGGGACACCTTCCGAGACGTCTTGAAGCAGCGCGATCAACGCACGGGTGCGGAGGGTCTCGGTGTCGTCTCCGTCACCGCCCCGATGGGGGCTCATGACGACATTGTCCAGTTCTGCAAAGGGAAACTCGGACGGAGCGACGTCCCGGTCCCCGTCTTGGGGATAGCGGTACCACGTGTCGATCCCGGCTGCGAAGAGGGTGCCGTCGCGGCAGGCGTCGTAGAGGTCGCGCTCGACCACGACCGCCCCCCGGCTGACGTTGACGAGCAACCTCGGTTCACGGAGAAGGCGGATGCGCCGGGCGTCGACGAGGCCGTCCGTCTCGGCCGTCAGCGGTACGCAAAGTACGAGCGCGTGCGACCGTGCCAGTTCGTCGTCGAGAGCGTCGGCCCCCACGTGCCCGTCTCCGGCCGATCGGGCGATCCCGACGGTCTCCATGCCCAGCGCCTGCAATGCGGCCGCGACCCTCCGTCCGATGGCCCCATACCCGACGATCGCCGCCCGCTTTCCGGCGAGGAGCACGTTCCGGTGCTCGTCCATCCGTCCGTACCAGTGGCCCTTCCGGAGTCCTCGGTCGGCGGCCGCGAGACCCCTCGCCGCGCTGATCAGAAGCCCGACCGCCATCTCGGCCGTGGCGGCACCGTTGTGGTGCAGATTGTAGAGCTTCAGGTCCGGCCTCACCGCGATCTGCGCCATCAGAGGGTGCGGGACACCCGCCCACGGGACGATGACGGCTTGGAGCCCCGGCGTGTCCAGCTCCTCAGGGGTCGCTTGCGACGTCACCCAATAGGTCGTGGCCGGTGCGGGGGTCGGTTCGTAGGCCACGGTCGCGTGCGGCCCCAGTGCTTCGCCGATCTCGTCGACGCGGTCTTCGAACAGGCCGGATCTGAGGCTCACTCTCATGGTCGTTCGAGGAGCCTCCGAGAACCGGGCAGGCGGAATAGGACATCGGCCCTCATGACTGTGGGCCGATGTTACAGCTTTGGCGTCGCCGACCGCTTTACTCTTCGGACTTCGCCTTCTTTTTCGCGGCAGGTTTGGCCGCGGGCTTCGCCGATTTGACCGTCGTCTTTGCCGGCGCCTTGACCGGGCCCGTCCCTTCCATGACCTTGGCGTTGTCGATCAAGAACTGGACGACCTTGGCGTGCATCGCGCGGAACAGGATCTCGTTCCGGATGGCCCCGCCGTACCGCTTGGCGAACTTCGCGAGTTGCTCCTGAGGCACCTGGTTCTCCGCCGCGATCTGCATGAAATGCTGGTTCGCATCGTCGTTGCCGATCTTCATCTCTTCCTTCAGGAAGATCTTCTCGATCAGGACGGCCCGCATGACGTGCGTCTTGGCTTCGGTCTGCTGCGCCTCGACCAGCTCTTCGATCGTCATGCCCTGCTCCTTGGCGTAGTCTTCGAGGGTCTTCTTCTCGCGGGCCAGGGCGACGGCCGTCTCTTGAAGGCGCTGACCGGAGACCTGCTCCCAGGTCGTGTCCGGCACCACCACTTTGCTCGAAGCGAGGAGGCTGTCGAACAACTGTTCGATCATCATTTCCTGGGCGATCTGCTGTTTCGCCCGGAGGATGCCTTCGCGGACTTTGCTGCGCAGGTCGTCGAGGTTGTTGGCCTTGAGCGACTTGGCGAACTCGTCGTCGATCTCCGGCGCCTTCGTGCTCGAGACCGAACGCACCGTCACCGTCGTTTCGGCGCTCTTGCCGGCCCAGTCCTTCTCTTGGAACGTCGTCGGGAAGTCCAGCTTGGCGTGCTTCAGTTCCTCCGGGCCCATGCCCATCAGGGCCTCGTCCAGGCCCGGGAACGTCTGGCCGGCGATGACCATGAACGTCTTGCCGTCCCCCTCTTCACCCGCAGCTTTGATGTTGACGACGGCCATGTCGCCCGGCTGGATGCCTCGGCCGACGACCGCTTCGTTCTTGCCTTGCCGTTTCTGCAAGTCTTCGATCTGTCGCTCGACGTCTTCGTCCGTCACGGTGAGCGGCGGCATCGCCACTTCGATGCCCTTGTACTCGCCCATCTCGACGACCGGAGGCAGCGGCACCTTGGCCGTGTACTCCATCTCGGCAGGTTCGCGGACGAACTTCGTCACGTTGACGGCGGGGGTGTTGTCCGCCTTGAGGCCCTCGTCCTCCATCGCCTTCTTGAGAGTGTCGCGGACCACGGTCTCGACCGCCGTCCGGGCGAGCTCTTCCGGGTCGACCAGCTTCTCGACGACCGCTTGGGGCGCCGTCCCCGGTCGGAAGCCGGGCACCTTCATCTTCTTGGCGAACTCGCGCGACGCCTTGGTGAAGCCGCTCGCGATCTGCTCGGGCGTACAGACGACGTCGAGCTTGATGGTGCTGGCGTTCAGGTCTTCTCTCGTAACGCGCATGGTGGAAGGAGCGGTCGTGCTCATGGACGAATCTGCGAGTCTACCTTGGCGCCGGGCCGGGCCCTGGCCACAGAAGGTTACCGGCGCGCCGAACCTGGAGCGACGTCCGGACAGGCTCGGAGCGGATCTGGGGCGGGGGGTATCCTGCCGGGCCGTGTCCGAGCTGCTCGCCGCCCAGTTGATCCGCGACGTCCCTGACTTTCCGAAGCCCGGGATCCTCTTCAAGGACGTCGCACCGGTCATGATGAGCGCCCCGGCCATGCAGGAGGTCGTCGACCTTCTCGCCGACGACGCCAAGGCCTCTGGGGCCGAAGTCATCGTCGGCATCGAGAGCCGGGGGTTCGTGTTCGGCGTCCCTGTCGCCCTCCAACTCGGACTTCCCTTCGCCATGACCCGGAAGCTGGGCAAGCTGCCCTTCGACCGCATCACCGAGGAATACGCGCTCGAATACGGCACGAACACGATCGAGATGCACGTCGACGCCATCGACCCTGGCCAGCGCGCCTATATCATCGACGACCTGCTCGCCACCGGAGGCACCGCCGCCGCCGCTGCCCGGCTGATCGAACGCCTCAACGGATCGGTCTGCGGCATGGGGTTCATGGTCGAGCTCGTCTTCCTCGAGGGCCGGAAGAACCTGCTCGGTTACCAGACGCGCACCTTGATCCAGTATTGAGACCTTGAATTGACACGGTAAGCGCCCTATCGCCACACTAGGGCGGTCATGGCGCAGTGGGCCGAGTTCCGGAACGGCGCGCGTGCCATCGCCTTCCTCTCTTGGCGTCAGACCGTCAACAAGAACCTTCGGAAATGGCGGACTCAGAGGGCCGTTTCTGGCATCACGTTGCTGCTGCAGGCGGCGATGGTCATCGGTTTCATTTATTTACTGTCGGTCCGTCCCTATGATCCGACGCCCGTGGTCTTCGACCCCGGTCGGATCGAAGGTCTTCAGAGGGGCGGCTTCATCGTCGGCCTGTTCGTCGCAGGGTGCTTTTTCGTCACCTGTTTGCTGAGGGGGACGTCGTTCACGCGCGAGGACGCCGACGTCTTGTTCCCCACCCCCGTTCCGAACGCCGTCCTGATCGCGTGGAAGATGACGTGGGTCTGGAGCGTCTTCGTGGTCGTGTTCCTGTGCGCGCTGCCCACGTGGCACGGTCGCCCCGTATGGTTTATGGGCGGCCTCATCGACGCGTCTCTGGTCGCCCTCGTCCGCGACAGCGTCCTTTCCCTCCTCTTCTTCGCCTCGGTGGCCGCGTCCTGGTCATGGGGGATCGGCCTCGCCTTGCTGTCCGACGAGGACCGGTTCTCCGGACTGAGAAAGCTCACGGGGACGCTGGGATTTGGCTTCATGGCCCTGGCGGGCGGCGCCCTTGTCGGATCCGTGGCAGAAGGGCCCTGGCGCTGGGCTGCGGAATTCATGGACCGACCTTGGATCCATGCTCTGTTTTGGCCGATCGACCTCTTCCTCCGCCTCGCGACGCACGAGGCGATGGGCTATGGACGGTACGCGCTCGCCGACCTGGCGGCCGTGCTCGTGCTCCAGTTCGGAGGCCTTTGGATGGCGTACGCCATGCGGGGCCATGTCTGTCATGTTTCCTCTCGGAACCTTCACGGCGTGCCGCTCGGACACTCGCACGTCGAGGAGACGACGGGCAAGCCCGACAAGCAAGGCTGGATATGGCGCCGGCGGCAAGTCGCGGCCAAGAAAACCGTCCGGGGCCTTGACGCCGTTTGGTGGCGGGCCCAAGTGCAGGCGTACGGCCTGACCCCTTGGTGGTGGGGCGCCCTCTTGGTCGTCCTCGTCCTCGCCCCGATCGGATTGACCGCCTCGATGGGCCATAGGTTCGGAGGTCTGATGGCGGCGCTCGTCGTTCCTGCCGTGATGCTTACGCGGGAACAGTCCTTGGCACAGACGGCCCAACTGGCCAAGTCCCTTCCGTTCGAGCTCCGCAGCCTTCTCGCCATGGACCTCAAGATCACGACCCTTCCCATGATCGCGATCATGGAAGCGGCCAACCTCGTCCACGTTCTGCTCGGCACGTACCCGCCCTTCGCGGCCTTGGCCGTCGCGGTGATGGTCCCGCCCGCCCTGATCCTCCATAACACGGTCGGTCTGTACGTCCAATTCAGCGACGTGAAACCGCAACACGTCTCCGGGTCGTTGATGTACGTCCGGATCCTGGCCCACGCAGTGTGGGCCTTCGTCATCGCCTTCACGGCCTGGACGTGGAATTGGCCCGCCTTGTTCTCTGTACCGATCGCCGTCGTGTACTGCCTCGTCGTCAGCACCTTGGCCTGGCGCAGCGCAGTACGGCTGTTCGAAGCCTATTGTCCGGTCGAATACTCGATGGATTGACGCGGTCCGGAGATAACCCTGCCCGCCCGCTCGTCAAGGCGGGTCAAGGACGTCCGTCGAGCCCCTGGTCCGGCTCTAGGACTTGCCTTTGGGAGGAGCCTCGACGACTTCGCACTCGACGTCCTCGATACAGCCTTGCGGCCACTGGCCGTCGCTCGAAGTCCGCCACTCGTCGTCGACGATCTCGGCGTCCGTCACGAGGCTCGCGTCGAGGCACCGCCAGTTGTTCCTCGAGCCCTTGCTCACCGTGCCCGTCGAAGACGGGCCCTTGACCTGGTAGGCCAAAACGAAGGTCTTTCCGTCCCGCTGTCCCAGGGCGTGGGGACAGACTTGCCGCTCCTCGCCGTTGTAGTTCAATCGGACGGACTTGCGTCCGGCGATCGCGTCGCGCAGAACGTCGACGGCGCTCATCCCTTACTCCTGACGGTGTGGGACCGGTCGGTCCCGCGCACGGCCGCACATCGGGTCGCGCAGCGGTCGGTCGGTGTGGTGGTCATGGTCGGTCGGCTTGGTTCCGACCCTGGCCCGTGCGGGGCAGGGTCGGAACCGTCGTCAGGCTTACCAGCGGCGTCCGCCGCCACCGCCGCCGCGGTAGCCGCCACGGCCACCGCCACCGCCGCCGCCGCCACGGTCTTCGCGCGGCTTGGCCTCGTTCACGGTCAGCGTCCGGCCGTCCATGATCGAATTGTGCTTCTCGCTGACGGCCGCCTCGAAACTCTCGGCGTCGACGTCGATGAATCCGAAACCGCGGCCCTCGATGATGCGCGCGTTCGAAGCGTTATAAGCAGCGAAGTACGAAGTCAACGAACGCTCGTCGGCCGAATAGGGGAGGTTCCCCACGTAAAGGGTCTTGATAGCCATGTTGTCTTGATCGTCCTGTCGGATACCGTTGCGGTTCAGAGGGTGAGGGGAAGTGTCAGTGAACCGCCGGGCAGGCAAAACTCAGTGGACAAAAGCCGTCGCTGTGAAACGTAACTCCCAACACTCTACAGGTCTTTTGCCGGTAGCGGACGCTGAACGGCCCAGCTTGAGCCTGAATCTGGACGTCGCCCCTTCGCCTCTCAGGACTCCGGGTCCACATCGTAGCTCACCCCCTCTCCTTGCGCGATGACCGTGCGCGGAGGGAGAGGGGGGCGGGGGGTGGAGGTTCGGATGCGGAACGATCGTGAGCGGCGCCGCTGCCCATGCGGTCGCCTCCCAAGACTCGGTGGACTGGGCCCACGGACCGAATGCGGACTGAAGTCCGCGCTCCAAACGAGGTCCGAACGCGCAACGAACGCGCTTCAAACGCGCTACGAACGCGCTCTCGACGATCGACTTGCACAGCGAAAGCCGTGTATCGTCACACCCATGACCGACCGCGACGACGGCAAGTGCCAGGTCACCTTCCGGTTCCAGTGCACCAAAACGTGGCACGGACTCCAGAGCACGGACGACCCCCTCGTCCACTTTTGTGACACCTGCCGAAGGGACGTCCACTTCGCGCCGACGGTCGAGGACGTCGAGCGGCTCGCTCAAGAGGGCAAGTGCGTCGCCTTCCGTTCAGAGAGCGTCATGCTGGTCGGCGACGTCGACTTCGGCCGGTCCTTCAACGCGGCCTACCTGAACGAAGCCGCGCGAAGGGCCGAGCCGCAACCCGACGACGGACCGGCGACCGAAGACCACAACGAGTGAGCCCGGCCGCAACCCGTGCGGCCCCAGCCCTCACGCCGCCTGCCGGCGCCGCTGCGGATCCTTGGTCCGGCGGGTCTCGCGCAGGGGTTGCGTCATCGCCCGCTCGATGTCCCAGCCGCCCATCAACCGCTTCACCAGTTGCTCCAGGTCCACCGCGCAGCGCGGATCGTTGGCCCACCGCTTCACCGGCTTCACCTCGCCGAACGCGATGAAATTCTTGTTCCGGACGGCGGTCTTGCCCCGCTGTGCGCCATAGCCCATGAGGGGCGTCTTCAAGGCTTCCTCCACCGACCAACCGTTCTTCAATCGGGCGCTCAGGGTGCCGACGCTGACCACGCAACGCGGGTCGCGCGCCCAGTCCGCGAGGCCCTTCTTCTCGCCGAACGCCTCCCAGACGGGCAGCGGACGGAACAGTCCGTCCGACGGGCCCTGGCTTCCGTCCGCCCGTGTGCCCATGGGCGAAGTGAGCGCGCGCTCGAGCGGCCATCCTTTGCCCAGCCTTCTGTACAACACAGGCACGGTCGTCACGCACCTGGGGTCGCGCGACCACGCGGCGACGTTCTTCGTTTCGCCAAAGGCGGTGAGCACTTTCCCCTCGTCCGGACGTTTGGGGACTGCACGCTTCACGCCCACCGGGGCCGTCATCGCCTCCTCCGCCGTGTAGTCCTTCGACACCCTTGCCTTCAAAGCGTTGAAGGTGACGAGACACCGTGGGTCGTCGGCCCATAGCCGCAGTGTCTTGGTCTCGCCCCAGGCCGTGAGGTACCGGCTCGACTTCGCCACCATCCGGCTGCGGTCGCCGACCGCGGTCGTCACCGCCTCCTCGGGCGTCCATCCCCATTTCAACCTGCGCTTCAGTTCTTCCAAAGACGGCCGGCACCGGGGGTCGTCGGCCCATTCGGCAACGGTCTTCGTCTCTCCGAAGACCGTTAAGGGCCGCGCCAACGAAGGGTTCGTGGCCCGACGTCGGACGGCGTCCGTCTTGGGGGTCGTGACCGCACGTTCCGGCTCCCAGCCTGTGCGAAGACGCTGGGCCAAGAGGTCCCGCGAGACGGTGCAGCGGTCGTCCTGCGTCCAAGCGGTGAGTCTCTTCCGCTCGCCAAAAGCCTTGCACCAAATGGGGTCGACCGTGTGCTTCCTCACCTTTCCGGGCCTTCGGGCGCACTTGGGCGTCGTCAAGGCGGCCTTGGGCTTCCAACCCCGGTCGAGCCGGCCCGCGAGGACGGTGAGGTCGACTTGGCACCTTGGGTCACGCGACCAGGAGAGGAGGGTCTTGTCCTTGCCGAAGATCGTGATCTTGCGCCCTTTCCACTTGGCTGCGATCCGGCGGCGTCGGGCCTTTTTGCTTTGCGGCACGGCGAGGGCCCGTCCGTCGTGTCGACCGGATGCGGCCCGGTCCTGCAACGACTTCGGAGCCGATCGGGTTCCCCGACCTTGATCATGCGCCGAAGCCTTTGCAGCGCCCGCGAGACTCTTGGACCGAGCGTGGACTTGAGAGGGGCCAGGCAGACTGACGGCTTCGTGCGTCGAAAGGCCCTTCTTGATGCGACTGCGGATCGTGCTCGTGCTGACCGAACAACGGGGGTCGCGCGACCACTCTGCGATGGTCTTCGACTCTCCGAACGCGGACAGACGCCGCCCTGACCGACCCTTGGTCCCGGGCGGCACCGGTTTGGTGACCGCTCGCTCGGGGTCCATACCCTCCTCCAGCCTGTCGCGCAAACGACAGACAGAGACCGTGCACCGCTCGTCCCGGGCCCAATCGGACAGGCACTTCGTTTCGCCGAACGCCGTCACGAGCCGACCGTTCTTTCTTCCTTCGGGCCGGTGCCACCTCGCGTCGAGGACGTCCTCTGGCGGCCATCCCCTTGAGAGCCGCAGTTCGATCATGGACAGTCTTACGGTGCACCGCGGATCGAGGCTCCACTCCCGGAGCGTCTTCGTCTCGCCCCATGCGGTCAGGAGCTCGTCCGGCGAGCGGCGTTCCCGCACGGGTGGGCTCGTCCGGCCGCTGTCCTCTCGTTCCTGTGCGACCGCCCGGACGACGTGCACCGGCCGCGTCACGGCTTCCTCGGCGTCCTCGCCCTGCTCGAGTCGTCGCAGGACGGTCTCTTCGTCGACGGGACACCGCTTGTCGCAGAACCAGTCGCGCACGGTCTTCGTCTCACCGAAGATCGTGAGCCTTGTATGCCGGGTGAACTCCTCGGTCCGGACGTCCATACCGGATATCTTCGGAGGGTTTGGTCGAAAGCTGGAGGGGTTTGTGAGGGTTTTATCCTCGAAGACGTCTTGGGGCTGCTCCGGTCAGACGGCATCGCAGGCACACGCTAGGCACACGGTCGGCACACGCCCGGCACACGGGACGGTCTGCCGTTCATGCGCCTCAAAAGTGCCGGCCGAAGGGCTGAGCGCTAAGGATCGAGAGCCGGAAAGCCGAAGATCACAAGGTGATCACGATCTTGGACGACCGATTATCGACGACCGACACGCGGTGCGCCTGACATGGCCAAGCTGAAGACGGGCGTCGGGATCGCGTCGATCTCGGGGACCAGCGGGAGCGCGGTGTTCGCGACCCGCCGTGACGGGTCGGTGATCCTGCGCGAGCGGCCGAGTCCGAGCGGCCGGACGACGGCCGCCCAACGCGAAGCGCGCGACACCTTCGCCCGGGCCTCCGCGGCATGGCGCGGGCTCACCCTCGAAGAGCAATCGGCGTGGCTGCAGTGGGCGCGGGCGACCGACCCGTTCGCCGGGGCGAGCGGCGCCGCCAACGCCTTCCGGTCACTGGCGGTCAGATGGTACGGCGTGAACGGACCGGACGGGGACGGTCCCTCTGCCCCACGACCGCCGCGCCAAGGGACACCGCGACGAACGACGGCATCCGGAGCCCCCTCCTCGTGTGCAGGGGCTGTCACCGCAGGTGAGCCTGTCCCGAGCAAAGTCGAGGGATGCCCCGAACATGAGGAGGGGGTTGGGGGTGGAGCCGCTCCGGGCTTCATACCGGGTTCCCAAAGAACGGCCGATGGACCCGAACCTGAAACTTGGAAGGCACCTGACGTCCAGCCGGGGCAAAACCGTCCGTTTCCAGTTACGGACTTCCTGGAGGGACGGCTCCATCCCCTAACCCCTTCCTCATGTGTCCGGCACGAACCATCCGGTCCACACGAGGAAGGGGGACTCGGAGTCGGTCCACCTCGCCTTCCGCCTCTTGCACCGTTTGGTGGAGACGCGGTCGTCGTCTTAACAGCGGGGACTTCGGTCGGGATCCGTTTCACGGCCGACCGGGCCAACGCGCTCGGGGTCGTGACCGAACTCCTGGCGGTCAAGGTCGTTTCGGGCCTTTCCGCACCTCGAGACCGCGATTTTCGCGTCGTGGGGCGGGTCGTGTTCACCGAAGCGGGACAGTCCGTCGATGTCCCGCTGAAGCGTGGGCGCTACGCCGTGGCCGTGCGGTTCGTCCTGGCGGCGACGGGCCAGGCGACCGAGGTGTTGCGTGGCGGCTTTGTCGAGGCAGGTTAGGACGGTCATTCCGCGTCGGTTGTGGGGAGGGCCTTGCTCGAAGGTCTCGACCCTTGGATCGCTCTCCCACCGATCCAAGCAGCGGGAAGATTCACCCTTAGCCCCCTCCGTCCTTCGGACACCTCCCCCGGTGCCTGGCACATGACATCCAGGAACCAGGGGAGGATCTTGGGACTGGAACCGATTCTCGAGTTCCGGAGGTCCTCCCCTGCTTTCCCGATGTCTCGTGCGGGACAGCGGGGGAGGTGGACGGCGGATGGCTCGTGCCGTCGGACGGAGGGGGTGCGGACAACGAGTCCTCGCAGGCCGGCCCCCTCCGTCGCTGCGTGCCACCTCCCGCGTGAGAGGCACGGACCGGCCTCGACCAGGGGAGGATCTTGGGGAGGGTTCACGGACCCTGGCGGTAGGTGATGCCGTAAACCTTTTTGGCCGACTGGATCCGTCCCGTCATCGCTTTACCGCGGTCCAGGTCGGCGGGGAGGTTCGTGTCCCAAGGACGGTAGACCTTGTAGTCGTCAAACCCGCGGCGTACGGCTTTGACCTCCCAGTCGAACTCGTAGCCACCGTGGCCCTGCCAGAGCTCGCGCACTTCGAACGACGTCAACGACTTGCGCACGACCGCGAGGCCTTTCGAACTTTCGCTCAGGGGCGTCAGCTGGACGGTCATGCCCTCGGAGACCGCGACGTTCTTGAAGTGGGCGGGCAGGGAGACCGTGACCCGTCCGTTGACGAGCCTGGCGGTGCCGCGGATGTAAGCGGCGGCTTCGGGCCCCTCGAGAGAGGCGTAAACGATGTCGCGGTGGACGTCGTCGGGGTCAGGCTGCACGAAGTTCTTGACGTCGGCCGAAATTCTCCCGATACCGTCAGTCGGGATCACGGCCTGGACGCGCATGACATTGTCCCGCATCAAGAACAACAATTGGGTGTTGCTGATCGCGCGCATGGCCGAAGCGTTTCCCGTCCCGTTCCCGATGCACCGGAACTCGCTACCGCCGACGTTGGTCGTGACGTCATAGACCTTTTCGTTGTCGACATTGAAGCCTTCGATCGGACCGACGTACTGCTGCGTCGTGCCGGAGAACACCGCCGCGCGCCCGGAGGTGCTCGTCGCGAAGAGCGCCGTAGCCCCAGGATTGTTGGCCACCGCCAAGACGCCGATGCCTGCACTGCCGTTCGATCCTCCCCGGACGCCGGTGTCGAACTGCGCAAAGCCCTCCACGCCGTAGCCGTGGTCCGAGCGGCTTTCTCCGTAGACGCCCTTCCCCACTCCGACCGCGTTGGTCGCCGTTCCGCGGACGGCGATGCCGTTTTTGCCCGCTGAGCTGAAGGAAGCCCCGATGCCGGCGATGTCGGTCGCGTTGTTGTTGCCGATGACGGGGATCGTGGAGTTGAGGCTGGTGACGTTCACTTGCCCCGCCCGGAACGTGCCCTTGATGTTCGCGTGACCGACCTGAGCGGTCCCTGGCGTCGCATCTTGAAGGAAAACATTTCCGATGACCGCCTGTACGCCCTGGTCTTGGGCGATGGCGACGGCGGCGAGGACGATGACAGCGGTGGCGGTGAGAAGGACGGGGCCGTGCTTCATACCGTCCATTAAACTGCACGGCAGTGAAAGCGAGCCACGACTTTCGACAGGTCGTTCGGGGCACGGCCGTCAGGCCGCTTTCTTTTGACCTTCGGACCAGGTGCCTCGTTGCGCGACGTCTTCGCGGACGGTCCGCGAAGACTCGATGATCTCGATCCGGCCCGTGCGGAGGTTCCGGGCCGCGTATGGGAGACGTTGCCGGCCGAAGCCGCGCACCAGTCGTCCGTACGGACCGTACGTCATGCCCCCCTTTCAATCCGGTTTTGGCGGCCTTTGATCCCTGGATCCGAGCTTTGTGTGACCCTGACGATCGGAGGCACCAACCCAGGACGATGCGAAAGTCCCAATATTTCAAGAAATGTTGAAACGTGTGATACAGTGACGACATGGCCGAACGGGCGACGGTGGAGATGTTCAAAGCGCTGGGAGACCCCACGCGATTGCGCATCTTCGACTTCCTGAGAGGGTGCTGCTGCCCGGTGGCGGTCGGTGACGAAGGCGAGGTGCGACCGATGGCCGGTCCGACCGCGGGCGAGGTCTGTTGCCACGTGACCGGGGCGGACAAGATCACGTCGGCGGTGAGTTTCCATCTCAAGGAACTGCGCAACGCCGGGCTTGTCCGGATGGAAAAGCGCGGGAAGCACATGGTTTGCGCCGTCGAACCCGCCGCCCTCGAGGCCTTGGCCGCGTACTTCCGCCCAGAGGGGCCGGGTGCCGCGTGCTGCGAGGACAACTGACATGAGCGAAACGAAACTGACCGAACGGGACGACGTGCGCGAGCTCGTCAAAGCGAAATACGGCGAGGCCGCCCTCCGCGTGCTTTCAGGCCAAGGCGGATCGTGCTGCGGGACCAACACCGTCATGGACGACGTCTGCTGCGGGGAGCGGCACACGGAAGGAGAGTGCTGCAGCAACACGAAGGACCCCATCACGAGCGACCTCTATTCCGATACGGAAGCTTCGGAGATTCCCGAATCGGCGATCCTGGCTTCGCTCGGGTGCGGCAACCCTACGGCCTTGGCGCAACTGTCGCCGGGCGAGACCGTCCTCGACCTGGGCAGCGGCGGCGGTATCGACGTGCTGCTCTCGGCGAAGCGGGTCGGCCCGACCGGCTTCGCGTACGGCCTCGACATGACGGACGAGATGCTGGAGTTGGCCGAACGGAACAAGGCCGAGGCGGGTGCCGAGAACGTCACGTTCCTCAAGGGCCACATCGAGGAGATCCCGCTTCCGGACGCCAGCGTGGACGTGATCATCAGCAACTGCGTCATCAACCTCAGCGCGGACAAAGACCAGGTGCTCCGCGAAGCCTTCAGGGTCCTGAAGCCGGGCGGACGGTTCGCCGTCTCCGACGTGGTCGTAGAAAGCGAGCTCCCTGAAGCCGTGCGCAAAGATATGGAGATGTACGTCGGTTGCGTGTCGGGCGCGCTCGAACACGACGAGTACCTTTCGAAGCTGACGGCGGCGGGATTCGTGGACGCGGGCATCGAACCGACGCGCCGCTACAGCTTCTCGCACCTGGAGGGGAGTTGGGCTCCGAAGGGCGTGGCCGGCATGACCGAAGACCAGAAGCGCGAACTCGACGGCAAGATCTACGGAGCGTTCATCCGGGCGACCAAACCCTGATGCGCGTCCTCTTCGTCTGCGTCCACAACGCAGGCCGTTCGCAGATGGCCGAGGCTTTCCTCGGCCGTTTTGCCCGTGAGCGGGGGCTCGACGTGACCGCCGAGTCGGCCGGGACGGTAGGGGGCGGCGGTTTGAACCCGGCGGTCGTCGCAGTGATGGCCGAGCTCGGGATCGCGATGGACGGCCACGCTCCGAAGCTTCTGACTCAGGAGACGGTCGACCGTGCGGACAAGGTCGTCACGATGGGGTGCGGGGTGGACGCCGGGGCCTGTCCGGCCCGGCTTCACGTGTCGGAGGACTGGGGGTTGGACGATCCGGCCGGTCGGCCGATCGAGGACGTCCGAAGGATCCGGGACGAGGTCAGGGAGAGGGTGTTGCGGTTGCTGGACGAAACGCTCGTCCCCTGAACCGGCGGCGGGTCCGGCTATCCTCACGGAAATGAGCGCGATCGCCAAATCCGTCCCCTACATCCACTTTTCCGACAACTGCGCCGAGGCGATGGAGTTCTACAAGTCGTGTCTCGGCGGGGACCTCGAAGTCATGAAAGTCGGGAGTTCGCCCATGGCCGGGCAGATGCCGGGCAAGGAAGACTATGTCATGCATTCGCAACTCATCGGCGACGGTTGGTCCGTGATGGCGTCCGACTGGTGCGCGCCTTCGGAGTACAAGCCTGGTAACAACTGGACGATCATGCTCGAGTTGACGGACGAGGCCGAGCAGACCGCCGTCTACGAGAGACTGTCCGCGGGCGGAACCCAGACGATGCCGTTGTCGGACGCGTTCTGGGGCTCGCGGTTCGGGATGTTGAAGGATAAGTTCGGCATCGACTGGATGCTCAACTGCCCGAAGACGTAATCGGCCACGCTCGACTCCGGCCGTGGCCCTTCCATTTGGACGGCTACGGCCGAGTCACTTGGAGACGGGCTTCGACCCCTTCATACTCGGCGGATGGACTTGCCCAACTGGGCCGTCAGAGCGTCGGCGTTCCTGCAGCGCGGGATCCGAAGAAGCATGGAGCCAGAGTCTTCAAGGCCCGGAGAGCGTCTGGCTGAACGGGCACGCCACACCTTGTCTTTGCTCGACAAAGGGCAAAGCGACATCGCCGCCGCCATCGCTATGGAGAACTTGGCCTGCGAGAGCGACCTGTTTTTCGACGAAGCCGCCTTGATCCCGGAGTGTTTGTCACTCCAGGTCCGCGTCATGAAGGACGCCGTCCGCGATCCAGCCGCGGCCCGGGCCGTCGACAGCGCTTTGAACGAAGCCCCTGTGTCGCGTTTGATGATCCAGATCGTCTCGATGCTTTGCACGCCGCCGACCGAAGCGGTCCGCATCGTGTTCTCCGATCCTATCGCCGTCCACGTGTCGCAAGGAGGGCCGTGGCGGGACGAACTGACGATCCCGACCGACCTTTCACGACCGTTGGCGGGCACTGTCGCCCGCATGGAAGCGGCCGGCTTCCCGTTGGTCAAGTCTTTGACCCGGACCGAGTGTGCACTGCCCGACGACGTCGAGTTCGTCCGGATGTCGGCGACGATCGTGGAACTGAGGGCCGCCCGTCCTTAAGGACCGGAGCCCGTACCGCTCCGAAGGGGGCTCATCCGTGAACCTGTCAGATCAGACCGCACCGCTATGACTTCTTACCGACGGAAGTAGGCGTCGAACGGATCAAAGTCACGGAAAGGGTTCGAGATCTGTTTGGTCGACAAGAACCAAGCCGTCAGTCGCTTCTTTCCTGCCGACTTCTCTTCCGTCGACCAGAACAGCGAGAAGCGGGGCGCACCCTCGACGCGCGCGAGCGATAGCGCAACCAGGTCTCCGACCGTGACGTCGCACGCCGTGCCCATGCCGAGAGCCCCTAAGGATGTCGAGTCCACGTCCACGTCCATCGTCCGCGAGTCCCCGAAAGTAAGGCGCGCAGTGGCATCTTCACCGACTTGGGTTAGGACCGCGCGGGCGGCGGACCTTTGGGAGGCCATCCACTTGACGACCATCGTCCGAAAGGCAGGGACATCGAACACCCTTGATGTGGAGACTTGTGCCAACACGTTCACGTTGTAGACCGCGTTTTCGTCCGTCGCAGAAGTGATCTTGGCGAGCACGTCTGCGAAGTGCTCTTGAGCGAGTTCTTCGACTCCGGGAACGTTCCGGTCCTTAACCATCGGCCGGAGCAGGGCCGCGTCCAAGCTGTTCAGAAGGTCGGTGTGCCGCAGAAAGCGCCTGTAGCCGACGAGTGCGGTGGAGTCCTTGAGGGCGAGCCTCGCGCTGACGAGGGCGCCGATTCCGAACCTCGCGTTCGACCGGCTTAGAGAGATGTCTTGCGCCGTCGAAAGGGCTTGAAGAGACATGTTCCTGTCCCATTTAAAGATGCACAGGGCCATCGTCGTCAAATCGGTTTCGAAGAACATCGACTTTCTGGGGTCTTCATCCAGAGCTTTCACCATTTGGGCGAACCGCTTGAGGAAGAGAGACGTCAACCGACCTTGTTTTCTGAGAGGCTCACCTCTCATCGTCGGGCTCGGGTTCGTAGTCGAAGAGACCCACCCGTCCGAAACGTTGACGTCCACCGACCGCACGAGGAATTCTGCGGCCGACAACCAGGCTCGAGGGCCGAGCGAGTTGTCTTCGAGCACGGCCAATTGACGTTCCGGTTCGGTCCGAGATTTGTCCTTGATCCAAGCTTCGCGGAGTGCGGCCGCTGTCTCAATGTGTGAGCCTTTCCACCTCATCGCAGCCGCCGGCCAGATTTGGACGAGCGCTGACATCGCCGCACTACGGACGGTCAAAACGGTCCGGCCCGGAAAGAAGTCTCTGCCATAGGAGACGGACCGGGTCAGGCGGTCGTCGGACTCTATGCAGTCGATCAAGGCGGGTACGGCGCGATCGCCGAGTTTCGTCAAGGCCCTCACGATCGGTGACCAAGAGAGACTCACACCTCCGGGTTGCATGAACTGGTCGACTTTCACCTGATCGAGGGCTTGGATCAGGACCTTCACTTGTTCGTCGGGAGTCAGACCGACAAGCGTGGAAACGTCCGGCTCGCTTGGAGAACGGTTGACGACCCGACGCTGTAAGTCGCGTGACAACTCGTCCCCCTGCCAGTCCCGAGCGCTTTCTCCGTAGTGCCGGCGTTCAGTCTCGGAGAGCGGGATCGACGTCTTCTCTACGAGCACCAAGCGGTCCGCCCAATCCACTCCCTCTTCGTAGCGTCCGAGCTTTAGGGCGTCCGCAGCCAACATTTTGTAGCGGTCGGCCATGGCGTCCCGCAACCGCATGGCGGCGACGGCTCCGCTGTCGTGGCTGAATTGGGAATAGGCATTGGCCGCATCTTCGGCGCGGCCAAGAAGGAGGAGGAGGACCGGCGCCGCCGGACTTTGTCCTGGCGACCAACAAGATTGCCAAAACGTCCAACCTGGGGAACCTGACTTCAGCGACTCAGCGAGATCGGCTTCGGCCAGTACGGTGCACCAGGGATATTCGACTCCGTCCCATAGGACGACCCGGGCCGCTTGCTGTTTTCCGTGCGGCAAGACCCAACCGTATACTTCGACGTCTTGGTCGTGGGCCGTCGCACTTCGAGACGGGATGCGCACCTTGCAGTACTTCCCTCCTCGCGGATCGGCGATGACCTTGCCGAAGAAGCCTCTGGCGGTATCCCAGTACTCGACCGGGATTTTCGTCTCCGGTATCGCCCATTCCTGCCCCTTGGCACTTGCCGGACATGAGATGCCCGCCGCGCATGTCAGCGCCGCGACCAGAACCGTTTTCATCGTCCCCATGTTCCTGACGGCTCTCGCGGCTTTCGGTATCGCATTCGGCGATGTCGGTCGGCTCCCAACGCGATCAGACTATAGGTTCGATCGGGTCGACTAGACCCAGTTCGGCCGCCGCGCTCCGCAGTGCTGAGATCCGTTGGTCGCGCGTCGGATAACCGGAGAGAAGGACGTCTTGCCTCGATTCAGGATGTCCTATTTTTTCAAGAGAGGAAACGGCTGACGGCAAGTCTCTCGTCAGCTCCAGCGCCCTTCGGTCACAGGCAATCTCCAGTTTGATCCCGGGCTCATTGACCGGCTTGACGATTTTGACTATAACGACCATCACACCCATCAACACGATCATCGGGCCGACATGAAGTGCGAACGGCCCCGCAACTTTGCTCCATGCGACGGCAAACAGAAAGGCCGTGACGAACAAGACCGACAGCGACATCGCCCAGGGAGAGCGGAGGCGATTTAACTGCTGATCGGTGCGCTCCAAGTGAGCGATTTCGTGCGCGAGTGCGAAATCGATTTCAGTTTCGCTCATCGCGTGCCACATGGCGGTCGTGACGTAGACCTTTCGCAAGTGCACCATGGCCGTGATGTTCGAGCGACCGAACCGACCGGACAAAAGGCAGACCTTAGGCGGCTTAACCAGTGTCAGTGCGGCCCAATGGGCGAACCTCTCCGTCAGTCCGGCGTCCTCTTTCACCTTCGCCTCACAATAGAGGTCCGCTGTCGGTAAGAAGAACGGGTTGAGGACGAGTGGCAAGAGCACGAACAAAGCCAAGGGAGGACCCTGGACATGGGAACGGACGGCCTGGGCAAGAAGCCATCCAAGGATATCTGCCGCGAGACCGAACGCCGCGACCGGCCAGAGTCGGACGGCGAACAGTAGATAGCCCACTGTCGCGCATTATGCCGGGATCAAGCGACTTGTCAAAGCGGTTCCTGGAGAAAGTCGTCCCCGCCAAGTGCTGTTCCGGTGCATTGAACGGAAGACGAACGGTGTTCCGCTGCCGTCGACGCCGACTCTACGACCCTGTCCGCTTCCAGAAAGGCGCTTGCGGAGGCAAGGGAAGCTTGGGAACGGTCCGAAGGCGACCGCCGCTGAACGACCCCCGATTTTTCGAGAGGACGACCTTGCGACGGGTAGATTCCGCCCTGTGACAGGCGTTTTGGCGGCCGTCGTTTTGGGTCAAGAAGTCGGATTCGCGTCGATGGGCGATGCCGCGCTCAAGGTCGTCCGGCGGGACTACTACCTGGCGAAATCCAAGCTTTATGCGGAGCGTCCGGACAAGAAACAGCCGGCATTCAACTGGGGCGTCGGCGTCATGCTGTCCGCCCTGAACGCTGCCGCCCGGTGCGACCCGAAGTACAAACCGTGGCTGCGCGAGTACGCCGACGCCGTCCAGGTCTATTGGAACAAGGGCGGCTACGACGTGCTTCCCGTCCCCAAACCTCTCGACCGCTACTACGACGACAACGCTTGGATGGCGCTCGCCTTGGTCGAAACGTACGAAGTCCTCGGTGATCGAAAGTATCTGGACCGGGCCAAGGCGGCGCTCGACTTTTCGCTCCAAGGCGCGGCGAAGGACGGCGGGATCACTTGGCGGGAGAGCGACCGCGCTTCGAGGAACACGTGCAGTTGTGCGCCGACGGCGTTCGCGTGTCTCGCGGTGGCCCGTCACACGAACGACACGGCGCTCGTCGAGAAGGCCAAGGACATCGTCGCATGGACGAGAGGCCATCTGGAAGATCCGGCCGACGGGCTCTATTGGGACAATCTTTCGAACACGGGCAAGGTCGACAAGACCAAATGGACCTACAACACGGCCCTGATGATCCGGGCGGTCAAGGCCCTCGAGATGCCGGGCGTCGGGCGGGCTATGGAGTCTTCAAAGTCCCGATGGCTGAAAGCCGGCCGGCTGAACGACCCTGGTCGGTTCGCCCACCTTTTGGTGGAGGCATGGGTCGACGTCGAAGGGGTCACGCCAGTGACGGAAGCGGCGGTACGGGCGGTCTGGGCGGCCCGCTCCTCGTCCGGACGGTTGCCCGCAGACTGGGGCTCGACGACCGTGCCGAAAAACGCCGAGATCCTGGATCAGGCGGCCTTTGTCCGGATCTGCTACGTGCTGGCCCGGTCGTCCTGAGGTTCAGGTCTTCTTCGTCTCGTCTTGAGCCCTGTCCAGGAAGATCGTGTGACCGTCGGGGTCTTCGAACCAAGCCGACTCGCCGCCCTGTTCGTTGGAGACCGGGCCCCGTACAGGCGAGACGCCCCGGTCCTTGAGTTCCGCGACGGTGCCGGCGATGTCGCCGCCACGGAAGTTCAACGAGAAGACCGAGCCTTCCATGTGTTCGGGCGCGTAAAGACCGATCCGGGACTCTCCATTCACCACGACCGCCCAGCCTTCGGCGTCGTCACCTTCGACACGATGGAACCCGAACGCCTCGTAGAACGTTCGGGAGGCGCTCACGTCTGCGACACGAAGACAGACGTCCAACCATCCCAAGTCCACGTCCGACTCTAGCACACGGCCCATGCAAGGCGCCCTTGGGCCGACGGTAGACTCCGTCGCTCATGGAACACGTGTTTGCCGGGCGGGTCGCCTTGGTGACGGGCGGAGGAAAGGGGATCGGTCTCGGCATCGCCTCGGCATTGGCCAGACGGGGCGCCCGGGTCGTCGTGTCGGGACGTCACAAGGATCTACTGGACTCGGCCGTCAGCGGGTTCGCAACGTCTGCGCTCGCTTTGAACATGGACGTCCGCGACGAATCGTCCGTGACCCGTGGCGTCGAAGAGGCCGTGGGGTGGGGCGGACGGCTGGACATCGTGGTCAACAACGCCGGCATCGGGCTCTTACAGACGCCGCTTACGGAGACGACCTCGGAAGCTTGGAGGGACGTGATCGATACGAACTTGACGGGTGCCTTTACGGTCGCAAGGGCCGTCTGGCCGCACCTCGTCGCGAGCAAGGGCCAGATCATGAACGTCAGCAGTATCGCCGGCACCCAAGGGTTCAGCGGAGGAAGCGCCTACTGCGCGTCGAAGTTCGGCTTAAGCGGATTGACCGAAGTCCTGAAACGGGAAGGGGCAGAAGTCGGAGTGCGGGCGCTATCGCTTTGCCCCGGACCGGTCGACACCGACATTTGGGGCGAGTGGGCGAACGATCAGGAGAAGTCGCGCATGATGACGCCCGACCAACTGGCCGTCGTGGCGATGGCCTTGCTCGAGGCACCCCGGAACATCGACCTGAGCCAGCTGGTCGTCGTCAACGCGGTCAGTCCCTGGACTTAAGGATCTATCCGAGTCCTGACGCGTACGGCCCTCTTTCGGAGATAGGTACCCTCCGGCGGTGATCGCGACCTTAGCGCTTTTGACCGGCGCGACGACGTCCGCAGCGGGATTCAGCCTGCACTTTACCGGCGACCGACAGCTCGCCCGCATCCCATATCAGAAGGCCTTTGATCTTCCCCAGGCGACGATCGAGCTGTGGTTCAAGGCCGAGTCGAACGACCGTTTTTATAACTACCTGCTCTGCCGGAACTACGGCGACCACGGGTGGGGCTTGGCGCTTCACGGCCGACCTGGGAAAGTGTTCAGCCAAGCGCCTGCCGTCGCCGTGCGCCCCGGTGTGTGGACGCACTTGGCGTTGGTCTTCAGCGACAAGGCCGAAAAGGTCTATATCGACGGCGGACTGGCCGCGGCCCGGGAGCGCGGACACGACCATCTGCCCTTCGCCCACGACGTCATGGTCGGGAACAGCGACATGACGGGATCGCCTGGCAACGAACCGACGCCGTTTCATGGGTGGATCGACGAAATCAGGATCTGGAGCAAGCCCTTGACCCAGGCGCAGATCCGGTCCAGGATGTCGCGCGCCCTTCAGGGGACCGAGCGGAACCTGGTCGGCTACTTCCCGTTCGACGAAGGTCAGGGCCAGATCGTCCACGATTTCACCGGACGGTTGATTTCCGGGTGCCTCGGCGACAGCTTTGAGGCTGATCCGGCGGATCCACAATGGGCGCCTGGGGTTCCTTTGTCGGGCCGGACGAAGATGCGCGTCCGCCGCTGACTTACGGGCACGACGGACCGAACCAGTGGTCGGGACACGTGAGCAGTGCAGTGACCCCATAGTCTTCCGCTTGGTCGGCCAAACCGTCGTCGTCCCTGCCGATCAGATACGTCCTTCGATAAGAAACGCCAAGAGCCGCCAATGCGGCGAGTTCGTGAAGCGAGTCCACAAAAAGCACTTTCCGCCGGGCCCTCTCGCGCGACGTGGCCTGGGCGTCCTCATGAAAGGCGATGTCCCAGCCTCCTTCGGAACCATAAGCTCGCAGCATGCGCTGTAAGGTCGGGTGGTGGACGATCGCGTCAGCACGACGATCAGAAGGGGTTCCCGCCCCGATCATAACCGCGATCGGGGGCCAGGGCCTCCAGCCCTCTGGACAGTTCTCCACGGTGCATGGACGGGTTCGAGGCCGATTTCTGTTCGAGAACAATCAGAGTGACCGCTGCCCAAGGCGCGTTGAGGAGCGCGAAGTCTGTTTGAGTTCGACGGTGACGACGCGGATGTCCGCAGATCCGACGTTTTCCAGCGTGTGCAACGGCAACGGGTCGAGCCAGAAAACGTCGCCTGGGTTCATGACTGCCCCCCCGTTTCGCGAATCTAAGGTGACGTTCCCTTCCCCGTCCCTTCGGACGAAGTCCGAGGAACTGACCAGATGGTTGACCGAGGGCCAGCAATGGGTGTGCAAGGGGACGATGTCCCCAGGAGGGATACGGGTCTCGAGCACACGTACCGACTCGTTCTCGAACACGAGACGGTGGTGTGCAGGGGCCGCGGCCAACGCGTCGTCGGGGCTCAGGTCCATGCGTCCATGATGGCCCGCGGAAGGTCGGTCGTGCATCCACATGAGAATCGGGTGCCAGAAGCCGGGCACGTCATGTATCACGGGCGGACGAAACGGTCTCCCTCCATCGTGAGCAAACCGTCCGTCCGCCTCTCCGTCCTTCTGCTTGCGGCCATAGGTCTGCCGCTGGCCGCCCCGGCCCAATCGGGAAAGGCGCCGTTCGCGTACAGGATGCAAGTCCTTTCTCCGGCGGCGGGTTACCTGTCTTCTGCGGCCTTCGCCTTGAACGACCGAGGCGACGTCGTCGGAGAATGCATGCAGAACGGAGGCGCGCCTTCTGTCGCGGCGAAGTGGCACCTCGACCAACCCGACATCCTCGGTCTTGTCCCACGAGGTCATTCGAGCGTCGCCACGGCCATCAACGACACAGGGTTCGCCGTCGGCTCAGGCGATGACGGCGACGACCGTCCTCGGGCTTGCGTCTTCGACGGCGGAACCGCCCGGATCATCGATAACGGCGCCAACAACGCACACACCGTCTTCGTCACTGCGACGGGCGAGATCGTCGGCAACTTCGCGCAAGGGTTCGGAACGACGTGGCTCCCGACGGTCTGGCACGAAGACCCGCAGCACCCGGGCCGCTACGACGAGGAGTTCCTTCCCCGCTTTACCGATCCGAACGGGTTCGAATCCTACAACTACATCAATGACGCCAACGACGCGCTTGTTTGCGTCGGTCAAGTCAGCTCGACGCTCTGGAGCGCCAGGGGAGGTTACTGGTCCTCCGATGCGGGCCATCCGTTGACACTTCTCGAGCCGCTACCGGGCCAATGGGATTCGTACGCCATGGGCGTGAACGGTCAGGGGGTCATCGTCGGACTGAGCGACGTCGGGACGTTCTCGACGACGCCCGTCGTCTGGACCCCCGCACCCGGATTCCACGCCAAGGCGCTGCCACTGTTCCCGGGAGAACTGCACGGTGCGGCGTCCAAGATCAGTGACAACGGCGACATCGTCGGCTGGCACGGCCCCGCTTCCAGGCCGGCCCTCTGGCGGAACGGCCGGATCTACGACCTCGCCTCGCTCGTGGATTCGACGGTCGCAGGTTGGACGCTGGACGTGGTCACCGACATCAACGCCCGCGGCGAAATCGTGGGCTACGGCCACCAAGGTACGACTTTCCGCGCCTTCGTCCTTCGACCGTATGCGAGAGCGGCCCGTCCTGCAGCACGGTGAGGAACGGCTCGGCGCGGCGACCGAGTGCCGTCCATAGTGCTCCGTGCCTTTGGTGACCCACACGTCCCTTGTGGTGGGCAGGTTCCACGACATTCGGACGACCGGACCGGTGGCCCGTCTCGCCGGGACTACGTCTTGAGCCTACGGTCGCGCCGCCTGGCATAGAGCTCGCGGAGCCCGCTAACGATCTTGCGCACGGTCACGACCGCGCCGATGACGGCGAGGATCACGACCACGATCGCGACGACCGGGAGCCAAAGAGCCAGGGCCGTCATACCCGCCGCGCCGATGTCCTCCAGAAAACTCACGACGACGTTCGAAACCGGCTCCGGACTGTGGTTGACAGCGGCACGGACCCCGGCCTTCGTGCCGTGAGAGGCGAGCGCGAGGCCCCCACCGAGCAGGCCCGCCACGATTTGCACGCGCGAGTCCGCGTGACCATAGGCGGCCCAGGCCAACGCGGCCCCCGCCGGGATCCGGATGAACGTGTGCACCGCGTCCCAAGCCGTGTCGAGCCAAGCGATCTTGTCCGCGAAGAACTCGATCACGAACAATCCTCCCGCGACGCCGATCACCCACCAGTCGGTCAGGGCGGACAGGTTGCCCGGAAGCTGCACGAGCTGAAAACGCCCCAACAGACCAAGTGTCGCGACGCACGCGTAAAGCCGCATGCCCGACACCCAGGCCGCCCCCATCGCCAAACCTAACGTCGCGAGTTCGTTCACTGAAGTCCTTCGTCCGTTCAGTCTACGCTTTGGCGCGGGACAGGTTGCCATGAACCGCGCCGGGCGGTATCGTGGGCCCACATGTCACAACGCGGATCGGGCCGGTCCAAGGCGTGCGCCTGCAGTTCGTGCGGGTGCGGCGTCGGCTTCATCGGCCTCCTCGGCACCTTCCTCTATATCGTCGTCTTCACGAACACCTGCGCCAAGATGCTCGGCGAAGAGACGTATCCGGTCGCCGGAGACCCAAAGCGGTTCGACCCCTTCGCCTCGGTCGAAGACGTGCGCAGCCGAGTCGGGGCCAAGGCCCGCCTGACCAAAGTCGAAGCCAGCTTCGTCCGCTCCGACGGCACGATGGACTTGACCGCCACCTACGTCCCCGGCCCGCGCGTGACGTACACCTTCCAAGTCCCGCTCGACAAAGCCCCCGCCGACGCGCCGCCCGTCGGCGCAGGCCGGGCCCCGGGGGACGTGTGGGTCCAGACCGTCCGCGTCGACTGCTATCAACCGGGCCAGCGCCGGTCCGTCACCCGCATCAGCGGAGGTTCGAAGACGCAGTACCAGTACACGAACGAAGGCATGGACGTCGACCGCGGCACGCCCCAAATGGGCAAGCTCGAAAACGACATCGGCAAACCCGTCGTCACGACCGCCGAGCTCTGGAAGCGCGGCCTTGCGAAAGGGGCCCCGAAGGACGCCGTCGCCCGGATCGGGTTCGACAAGGACGGCTACGAGTTCTCCGTCACCGGCGTCGACGCCGACGTCGAACTGGACAGGAACGGCCGCCCTCGCGACTGAAACCGGGCGGCTTCAGCGTGCGTCCGGCGGGACGGGGATCTTCGGCGAGTCGACCTCGAACTGGACCACCTTCGCCCGACCCCAGTCCTTACGCTTGCCGAATTCGAAGGTCAGGTCTTTAAAGGTCGTCGGCATGACGCCCAAGCGGATGTACGACACGTGCTCCGTCAGTTTCGAAGTCGCCATGACCCGCCCCTGCCTGTCGAACACCCGCGCCACGAGGCGGTAGTCGAAGTCGCTGTACTGGGCGACCGCGCAACTCAGGACGGCCTTGAGCGACGTCTCGCCTTCGCGCCCCGTCGCCGTCCGGTCGACTATGGCTTTCCCCGAACGGAGGATCGAAAAGTCCTCGCCGTTGAGCCTGACGGGCTTCGACGCCAAGCGCAGCTCGATCGGCCGGCCCGCGTCGAACGGGTGTCGAGGGGTCCGGGTCTGCCCGCCCGCCAGGACGGCGCTCAGGACGCAACACGTGAGAGTCATGGTCAAGGGTAAGGACGGTCCAAAACCGCGTGTGTTTTGTCCGCGCCCGTTCCCGGCATAATCGGACTGGCGGCACCGACATGAAGCCCTTCACCGACTCCCTCTGGATCGCGCTCGGCGCCGCTCTCGGTGCGAACGCCCGCTACTGGATCGGTTACGTCGCCAAGGCCGCGCAGCAACCGTTCCCCTGGCCGACGTTGCTGATCAACCTGACGGGCTCGTTCGTGCTCGGCCTCTTCACCGCCTTCGCCCTGATCAAAGGATGGGGCGGGCAGGCGCGGCTCTTCGTCGCCGTCGGCCTCTGCGGCGGCTTCACGACCTTTTCGACCTTCTCCCACGAAGTGCTCGACCTCTACTTCGAGAAGTCCTGGAAACCGGCCCTGCTCTATGCCTTGGTCAGCCTCGTGCTCTGCGTCGGAGGTTGCCTGCTCGGCGGGCACATCGGGCGTCTGATGGCGGGCCCGCAGCCGTCGCCTTCCACCCACGCGTGACTTTTCGGCCTCGCGCTCGTCGACCCTGGACGTCGGGACGGTCTACGGACATCGATCGCACGGCCGACCTGGCCTGGAAAACTGTTTCCGGGGCGTGGTGAGGAGCAGACCAGGCCTGGGAAACTGTTCCCGGCATGAGGTGAGAAGCTCACCAGGCCTGGAAAACTGTTCCCGGCATGAGGTGAGAAGCTCACCAGGCCTGGAAAACTGTTCCCGGCATGAGGTGAGGAACTCACCAGGCCTGGAAAACTATTTTCCGCATGAGGTGAGAAGCTCACCAGGCCTGGGAAATCATTTTCCGCACGTGGTGAG
>JAFDWQ010000001.1:107556-119126 GCA_018268395.1 Armatimonadota bacterium
TTTCCGCACGTGGTGAGAAGCGCACCAGGCCTGGAAAATCGTTCCCGTGACGACCTGAATTCCGTACCTTAGGTTCGAAATGGAGTCAGGTGTCTACGTTTGGGGCCTTCGGGGGTTCGGACGAGAACCAACGTGTGAGGGCCCGCCCCCATAAACACGTCATCCCGAGCGAAGCCGAGGGACCTCCGGGTGACAGAGGCGCGTTCGGGAAGTCCGGTAGTCCGGCTGGTTCGGACGGGGGAGGTCCCTCCGTTCCCTGCGGTCGGTCGCGATGACGTGGACCGATGTGAGAGGGTCCGTCGCCCCACGACGTCATCCCGAGCGTAGTCGAGGGACCTTCGAGTGACAGGGGCGCGTTCGGGAAGTCCGGTAGTCCGGGCGGTTCGGAAGGGGAGGTCCCTCCGCTCCCTGCGGTCGGTCGGGATGACGCGAACCAACGAGTGAGGGCCCGCCCCCTCAAGCACGTCATCCCGAGCGAAGTCGAGGGACCTCCCCGAAGCTCGCTTATATCGAGGACAACCCTGTCCGCAAGGGCCTGGCCCCTCGGCCCGAGGACTATCGCTGGCCATCAGCGGGCTCGGACGTTTTGGGACGCGACCCATGGTGACGTCTTTGACCCGGTCTGCAACGGGACAATTGCGCTCGGAAAGCTTGTCATGGCGCGTTGCCAGACCGGGCCACCCGCCCCGTCGAATGAAAGGCATTAGCTATTCTTGCAAAAGCTGACTCTTGATCCTGAAACGATGCATTGCACTTCCTATGACCCAAACAGCAATCATGTTTGCTATAATCTGAAGAATGACGAGGAATGCGTCTTGCTGCCAATACACTGGCTGATAAACAGTCCTTGCAAAGTTCAGAAGGACAAAATAGAATACTGACACCAGCACGCTGACAATAGGAACAGTCCACAACCGCATACATGATGCCAACAGGATGGAACCTGAAAACACGATAACGTGCTGAATGGTCGCAGACCTTGAAAGACTATCAAAGTCGAATAGAGCCGCACCACACAGCAATACTGCGGTCAAGAGAACTCTTGGAGCGGACAACCTTAGACTCCGCTCGGTGGGATGGTCTGATTTCATAGGTATTGGTGTTCCTATCCGACAAACGCCATGGTACCTCCTACATTGCCGGGGTCAGGGAAATTAATCGCCCGTCCAGTCAGCTTTGCCTGGTGCTGGTCGCCCTCCTACTCAACCATCGAATGGGCCTCTGTCCTTGCGGACGTGCCTGTCGCGGCGGGTCTGGAGAAGGAAGGGACCCGTATCGCGCGACAAGCAGGCCACCCCGAATGACGCCACTCTTGGTCTTGCCACCGATCAAACACTTACTTCAGTCTCCATCCGGCGACCCAACGTGTCGACCTGAATTCGTGCAAAGTCGCCATCCCTGAACCAGTCTGCTCCGTCAGCCCGTACAAGTCGCCGTTTGGCGCGAAGAGGAGCCGAGTCAGGCGGCCGGATAGGACCGTGGTCGCTGTCACCTTACCGGAGATGAAGTCGACGTGCATCACCTCGCTATCGGGCCCAGTAGCGAGGGGCGCCCCGATTGCCGCTCTCCTTCCGTCAGCGGAAACGGCAAAAGTGGATCCCCGTTTGAAGCGGCCCACTTCCCTCGTGTTGCCGCTTTGCAGCTCCAACGCTGAAAGCAGACAAGATCCGTCCCCCCAAGAGCTTAGTAGCGGAACCGTCTTACCGTTGTCGACAAGAGGTGCGAGAGACGGGTCGTTCGAAAGCGTGTGCACAGTGCTCTCCCGACCGTGGGCCCATTCGCAGAGGGCATAGGGTGGCAGCCAGGGTGTTCCTGAGCTAGCTCCGCCATATGTCGTCGACTTTAAGTAATAGACGGCATCCCCGTTGCCGACCAATGAGGAACAGAGAGATTCGCCGACGCCGGACACAAGGTCGAATCGATCTGGATCGGATCCGCTCACGAAAACCTGTACAGTCGCCAGATCTCGAGGCGTCCTCCACCTTCCTTCAAAGAATATTCTCCGCCTGCTATCTGCAAACAAGCCGACCACAGGGACTTGGGGTTCACTTAAGACCAGGGTGGCCCCGGTCCCAAGGTTCAACTGGCAGATTTTTGACCTATTTTTCCCCGGCACTGAATAGATGAGATTGCCGTCAGCATCAAAGACCGCGGAAATGTCGTCCAACATCGGTTTACTGCGTCCAGTTACAGTGCATCCTGCCAGAGACAAAGCGATGGCTACAAAGATGGTAGCCGTGCGAGCGTTAACGCGGAAAGGCAAGTAAGTTTGAAAGAGAAGCCGCATTCATCAGCAAACCCTCTGGTGAAGGATGACCCGGGACATTTCGCAGCGACCAGTATACGCCACATCGGCAAGGAGCGACTTTCGTCCGCCCGGCCAGAACAGAAGTAATGAGTCATCGACCCCGCCGCTCCAGCGTGCCGTTTGCGCCCCGGTTCCGAAGGGACAAGCGACCGGAAGCGCCTCTGTCCTTGCGGACCTGCCTGTCGCGGCGGAGTCTGGAAGACGATGGCAGTCTGTCTCGCGCGACACGCAGGCCACCCAGGATGACTTTGCCTTTCTTCATGCCACCTGCCGTTCCGCATGCTGCCCTGATGTGGCTTCCTTGTCCCGGTCCGCAACGGACTCGAAGCTTGACCGGATGCCTCATCGACACCGTTGCGAGACAGGGCCACCCTTCCGGTAACGTGCCTGGAGTCTGTCCGGAGCGAGCCTCCAGACTCGGTTGGATCGTCGACGAGGTCAGGCGAGCAGCGGAGTCTGGAGGCAGCTACAAGTGAAGCGTGAGGCTAGAGATACGGATTCGGGGAACGGCCGGTCTGTCTATAAGTGGTGTCTTGTAGGAGCCCTTGGCGGGATCCTTCTGCTATGCATTGAACTGTATTGGGAATCGAACACGCTTCGTGGACATAAGACGTTCGATGATAAGGCAATCGCTGCATTCAATGGCTTGATATTTTTCGGACTTCCAGCGGCTGGCCTCGGCGTAGCTGTGGCCTTGATCGTACGAAGCCTCTACTTGTCCCGAAGTGCAAGCGGCGAAGGGAGTCGAGACGATTCGTCCGAGAATGATGAGCGAACCGTCCTGGATTCGGACTAGGTTCACGGCTTCCGCCCACCGGGGCCCTGGCGCTCTTAAGGCTGAAGACATTACGTGAATGGGATCATGGATGACCAGTGGAATGGGCAAAGCAATTAGGCAGGCGTGATAATGACGTCAACAATATGAACATAAGTGAGCAATTGAAAGGATCTAGCCATCAGTGCTCAGGCACTTCGTAAAGTGGGGTCGAAGCAGAATAGCATAAGCAGAAAGTCATGCCCCTGCTGTATTAAGCCAGCCGGTTCTTTAGTAGCCTAGCCGCTTTCATCTCGGCAAGTTCGCCGCCGGACATCCCCGCGAATCGCTTGCGCCACCCGTAGATGGTCTGCACGCCCACCCCGTGGGCGCGCCCCACCGAGGCGATGCTCGCCCCCTCGTCGATCTCCCGCAGGATCTTCAGCACCTGCTCCTGCCTGTACCTCTTTCCGCTCATTCCTCTGCCTCCGTACAGAAAGGGACGGCTCCTTTGGGTCAGAAGTGGTCATTCTACGGGGGACCTGTCAGAAGCACGTCGACGACCTTTCCGTCGCGGAGCACCGCAGAGAAGCCGATGTCGTTATGCTGTGAAGCGAGTACTTGGCATGTGCGGAAGCGACAATCAAATGATTCCAATCTCGTAGACGAAAGAGCAGGAGACGATCGACGTAGTCTTGTGGCTCTACTGTTGAAAGGGCATTCCGCGATCTTTCATACGAGCGTCGTAAATCCGGCCGTGACAGGTTCCATGGATGCAAGGTAAGAGGTTTGTGCAGCGGAAGTGCCTAGCACTATCACAGCGGCCACCATTTCCGCATGATCCGCACTGTGGACTGCAAACCCTGCTCTGGTTCAATCCTTACAGTCCAGCAACCCTTGTGGAACTCTGTAACGCCATAGTGGCCGTCTGCTATTGGTCTGCCGAAATCAATGCTGGCCACTTCCCATCCGTTTCTCTCTGGACACGAGCCTGCGTAGGAAAGTACGGTACTGTCGTATGTAGCTGAAACACTAAAAGAGGTGCTTTGCCCCGGAAGAAGCGTTAGTCGACGGCCGCCCGTAGGGCATGGCGGGCTTCCGGTGAGAACGGCGGAGCCGACTAGTAGAATCACTATTGAGCTCATTGAGATGACGAGTTTGGTAATAGTCTTCATATGCG
The DNA here is from genome assembly GCA_018268395.1 of Armatimonadota bacterium. Classification (NCBI taxonomy): domain Bacteria; kingdom Bacillati; phylum Armatimonadota; species Armatimonadota bacterium. The sequence goes on from JAFDWQ010000001.1 coordinate 111,799, forward strand.
AGTTAATGCCCGGCCCGAAAGCCAGCGCACCCAGGCGGTGGTGCCTTCGTTTGCGGCGGAAACTTGGGGATTGTGCGAACAAATTGCCTGAATTCCTCGAGATTGCTAATTGCTAAATTGTACAACGTCGGAACCGTCTTCACGTGCTAATTCTCGAAACAACCAGGTATCCAAAAGTACGGATGATTGCTACGGCGTGAGTTGCTTTGCCATAGAGTTATCAAACTTTGAATTGCCTATGAATGTGAAGCTGCTACCATCGTGCCATTTTACGGTTATCCTCCAGCTTGTCTTGTTGGACATCAATGCTGCGGTTCTTGGAAAATTGAGGTGCTTACTAAATGAGTCGCCTCTAAACAACGCGATCGGCAACTTCGCATCTGGGTAATGTGAGTTCAAGAGTACTTCTTCGATTATAATCGCCTTCACGCTATCCGTTGAGCTGAAGTAGATGTACATCCGTAAGTCGGCACCACTTGGTTGTAGATGCATATTAAGAGTGGGAGAATGCTGGATATGCGAGACCAACTGATCCAGTCTTTGGCTTGTTGAAAGTGGTGCGTTGTTCCAAACAGAAATTCTGGGCACAAGGCAAAGGGCAAAACAAAGTGTGCCCGACATTAATACCAAAAACCACAGAATCGTGCTTGGGCCAATCCTTGCGTAGTTTCGCACTATCATTCACAAATCTCCACAGCCTTTTTCCTTCCAGAGAGTGAAATTACGAGTTTCCTTACCCGCGTGTTGACAGAAAACTGTAACTTCTACTTGCACGCCATGGCATTTCTTCATCTTTCCATTCTTGACCCAGCGCCAGCGTGCCGCTTGCGCCCCGGTTCCGAAGGGACTTGCCTTCATCGCTGGATCTGCGCTGACGTGTCTCGCGGCCATCGGCGTGGTTCTACCCTGCCAAGTGCAGCGGCCATCCTTTTCAGAGTGTTCCTCGCAGTGCCACCCGTCGCGACGTGGTGCAAGGCTTGACGGCCTCGAGGACCATAGTCCCCGGTCGAACAAGCGGCTCAAGGGCCCGACGGAAGACGGGGCACGGAGTACTCGGCCCTCTGATAGACTGCGACGCATCGGTCAAGGTCGGGCTCGTTCGCAGGGCGGCCGCCGATGTCCGTCCACTTCAAACCTTTGACGGAAAACGACGCCCCTGCCGAATCCACGACCGCCACGGTCTGCGGCAACGCGGCCCAAACTTTGGAACCCTCTCCGTCAGAATGAAAGGCGACATGGGTCACGACATAGGGCCCGTCGGACATCGACGAAACGGACATGAATCCGTTCTCGACGTGACTGTGCAGCGCATTGGACCTGCGGTCGAGGTCGAGCATGACGCTCCGAACGACAGCGATCAGGGCTATCGCCGAAAGGAGAACCAGGATTGCGACAAGGATCCTCGACCTGGCCTTCTGGAAGTCGTTGCTGACGACATCGGCGGCACTCATGTTACGTGGATTGTGACCTGTCTTCCTCCTCGCCCCGAACATCCGAACCCTCCAGACGTCAGCACCCCTGAAGCACGTCATCCCGAGCGAAGCCGAGGGATCTCCGGTTCTCGCACACGGAATGTAGGGGAGGTCCCTCCGCTCCCTGAGGTCGGCGGATGGCAAGGACAAAACGCTCCATTCTGCCCTAGGCACAGCCCGTGGACCGAGCGAGCGTTTCGGCCCTTGTCCGCAGGACCTCGCCAGAAGACGTTCCTTCGGAACCGGGGTGCAACCGGCACGGTCCATCCCGTTCACCCCGGCCACCCGGGAGGCGGTCACCCGCCGCGACCCCGAGCACCATGGTCGGACGATACCATTGAGTCGGCGGAGCGGCGAGGTGGCGGGTGATCCGCCCTGTCCAGGTTTGGAACGCGTCTTTGTCTGTGCGTAACGATGATTGACGACCAGGCCACCCCGGATGACGTACTCTTTCGGCTTGCCACCAGTCGCCATGTTTACAGTCTGTCAAAACAAGCCTTCAAAGCTTGTACTCGTTGAAAGTAGATTTCTGGTCAAACTGACCACTTGCCTGGTCTTGGCGCTTTGTGGCAGTTGCGGGCCGCAGAGTTCAGACACATCGCAACGAGCCTCGAGTCTGAGAGAGCTCAAGCGTGCTAGTCTTTGGTCCGATGGCAGCGAAACGGTCGCTGTCACTTTCGAACCTTTGCGGATCCATCGGATTGGCAAGACTAGTCGTAGTGAGGAGCCAGAAATCGGCTCCCTTGGCCCGAAAGACATGACCCAAGTGTCCGCTTCGTACTCCCGAAGTCGGAACCGTGAGTGGCTTTTCGTGCTAGGCGGTTATGTGTTCACCCGTCGGATCGCAGCGCCCGCTGAGCCTTGGCGTCGTATCGAGCTCTCGGGTCAACCGCTTGTCTCGAGCAATCTCGTGTACAGCGTGACCTCGATGGGCGCACTCGTCGAGTTCGGCGGGCCAGCTACAGGAATCCCCTCCGGAGTCGCCAGGATTCAAGACCGCGACCTAAGCGTTACCGGGTACGACACCGCCGGACCGGTAAGGCTCGTGGGTGCGGAGGCAGTGTTCCGTGGCAAAGACGGCGCACTTCTTCGGTGGGAACCGACCAAGCCAGAGCCGCAAGTCGTCGACCCCGGCGCCGCCGCGAGCGCGCTTCACGGTCGGACGGCCATGGTTTCTGACACTGTAGGTGAATCGCTTGTGATCACCGGAGGCTCCTTCGGGCTCTTGACGAACGGTAAGTTCAAGGAGCTCGGCCGTGACGGAGGCGCCATGTTTCGCTCCTGCTCATGGGTCGGCCCGGCAGAGTCGTCGCGCTGGATCGTGAAGGGAGGTGCTGACCCGATGGTCTTCTGTTTACTTGACGGCAACCTGCTGCACGCGAAAATGAAGGAGCCGTACCCGTCCGACCGCCCTCCGGCCATCGCCAGGATCGGCGGCAAGTATTGGCTGGTGTCGGACCGACGATCGTTCGTATCCATCGAGACGTTTGAGATTGTTCAAGGGACGCTGCGGCCCGCAGGGACCAAGACTGTCCAAGGTGACCCTGCTTGGGGCCGAGAAAGCATGGCGACTCATCCGGACAGGTTATGGATCGGAACGAAATCCCAGGGCATCGTTGCTGTTGAGTCCTTCTGATCTCCGCTGTCGGCAGTCGGCCCGAGCAAAGGCGAACCCCCGGATTCGCGGCGGGTGGCAAGGACAAAACGCTCCTTTCTGCCCTAGGCATGGCCCGTGGACCAAGCAAACGTTTCTGTCCCTGTCCGCAGGACCTCGCCAGAAGGCGTTCCTTCGGAACCGGGGTGCAACGGGCACGGTCCATCCCGTTCACCCCGGCCACCCGGGAGGTCGCCCATGGTCGGGCCAACCTTCGCCTCATTGAGGTGCTATCGATACCCGATCAGATGTCTCAAAGGAAAAACCGTCCGGCCATGTAACAACGTAACGAACCGACGCGATGGCATCACGATCGGTTAGCAGTGTCGGCGGCACCACGAAGGGGATTGTCACAGTTTGCTTTTCCCAAATTTGCCGCAGTCGGCGAGATCCACCAAGCTTTGTCGAGTTCAGAGACACCGAGAGTTGATCGATACTGTAAATGGGTTCGTCCGTGTAAAAAGACACCAATAGTCTTTGTCCGCCTCCCAACTTATCGAGGCGACAAGAGACCGTCGGTTTAGTGTGACTCCCACCAGATGCCTTATGGGTCAGTGGCATAACGGTGCAACCATAGGCCCACAATCCGAAGAGTGCAATTGGCACTGACCGGCCGAGAGCCACCAAGGCGGGGGGTGGCAAGTCCCTGGGTGACCTCCTTTTGGGTGGCCGGGCTGAGAAGTGACGGCTTGTGCCCGTTTGCATCCCGGTTCCGAAGGGACTTGCTTTCGTCGCCCGACCAGCGTGAAAGACTCTCGCGGCCATGGGCGTGGTTCTACCCTGCCAAGTGCAGCGGCGGGTGGCACGACGAAGGGTGACCTCCCGCCGGTTGGCCAGTGCGAACCGAAGGACTTTGCCGGCTTGCACCAACATTCGCCAAGGCTCCGGCTGACGGGCCCCGGTTCCGAAGGGACACTCGACCGGAAGAGCCCGTGCCCTTGCGGACCTGCCTGTCGCGGCGGAGGCTAGACGAAGGAAGCAGCCTGTCTCGCGACAAGCAGGCCACCCCGGATGCTGTCGCCCTTCGCGTGCCACCGGTCTTCTCCGGTTCAAGTCGGTCATCGCCCCGAGAAAAACTCGGCGCCAGCGACCTTCCACGGACGCGACCCTGGCCGCACCGCCTTCAAGGCGTACACAGAAAGTCCACTAGGCCCCGTCCCGACGTCCGACAGGTAGTAGACGACGTCACATCGGCGTCCGGCCGCGATACCGTCCCAATGTTGCTCGCCCGTGGGCAACAAGCGGAAGCCCCCGCCCTCTCCCTTCAGAGTGCAGAGCTGCGCCTTCGAAGAAATCACCGTAAGACTGTCCCCAGGACCTGGTGCGAGCTGATAAGATTCCCATTCCGGACTGACGCTTGTGGCCGTTTCGCTAAAGTAGCGACCCTTGACGTCTGGCATGGAGGCTTGGGCCGAAGCCGTAAACAGCGTTGGTTCGGTCTTCCTTGCTCCTGGCATGATGCCCGAATAGACGACGGTCGCGCCGTTCGGCCAGAACACGCAGCCGCTGACGGAGTAGAGGTTTCGGGCTGTCAGCCGTTTGAGCCCCGTCCCCTTAGGCGAAACGGTCCAGACGTCGTAGTGGTCCCACGTCATGCCGCCCGTGCTGTACCGCCGGTACCGCGTGGCCCTGGAGAAAGCGATCGTTTTCCCGTCCGGCGAGAAGGCAGGCGAACCGTCGGAGACGCCACTGTCGTCCGTCAGCCGCTTGAACCCTGAACCGTCCGCCCCGACCACACACAGGACGCCCGCCGGCCCGAAGTCCTTGCAGACGACAGCCAGCGTCTTGCCGTCCGGCGAGAGGGCGACCTTGTTCGCGGCGTGACCCCTGGTGTCGACCCTTCGCTTGGCACCGCTCTTCGTGTCGAGCAGGTGGACCGATCCGTCCGCCGCCGTGAAAGCCAGTACGCTGCCTGTATCGTCGATCGCGATCGAGACGGAACTGTGGTCGGGGCCGACAGCCGGGTTGAAACTGCACCCGCACGCCGCGATCAAAGCAAAGAATGCGACTCCTCTCATGATGGGAGTAGCTCGGTCAGCGCTTGCGCAAGTCCTTTGCCGGTTTTGATTTCTGGTCAATGCCACTCTCGTTACTCGATGGTCGCTTCCGACGCTTCCGGCAGGTCTTCGAAGCGGAGTGAACGGACCTTGCGACCCTTCTGAATCCTGAGGATGGGTTCGTCCCCGATGTTCAAGAGCTCAAGACTGCTCGGCGTGCTGCGGTTCCGGATCAAAAGGCTGCTGCCCTCGTCGCTTGCGTACAAGTCGGCGACTTCCCTGCCGTCTTGGGCGACGATCCGGATCCGGGTCGATGTCACCATCGCTGTGCCGCCCTGAGGCTGCGAGCAACCGCAGCAAGCGATGAGCGTCCCGAGCAAGAACAGCGAAGGAGAACCGAGCGACGGCGACCGTCCAAGGATCGAAGTGGGCCAACCGGTTTCCGCATCGATGGCAGTGTACAGCCCCCTTCGTTCCGTTGGCACCTTGCGACGGCGGGCCACGCTCCCTGTCGCCCTCACTTTGCGTTCTTGTCCAGTGCTGAGCCGATCACATATCCGATGGCCCCGACCGCCAACACAGAAAAGGCGATTCCATAGACTGCAGTCCCTCGGTCACCGGGCGCAATTGGGCCGTCTCGAAGAACACCGGGGATGACAATGAACATGACGTAAGCAAGCAGCGCCCCGCCAGTGCACCCTAAGCGGTGCTTGGACCTCTGTGCCGCTCTCATACCATCATCTACGTGCCACAACGTCTCACCCCGACCAACGGCGACCGCCTTACAGTGCAAAGTGGGCCAACCAGATTCCGCATCGATGGCAGTGTACAGCCCTTTTCGTTCCGTTGGCACCTTTCGACGACGGGCGGCCACGCTCCCACACTCCCAAAGAACCTCGTCCACAGAAATTTCCCTACAGATTTTCGCCGGGCCCCTCAAAATTTTCGAAAGACCGGCCGATGATCGTTCTTGTCGCCCGGAACGAAGTCGAAAACCGGTGAGGACCGAAGAAAGGAGAAGAAGCTTGCCTTTGCCCCCGATCCCCGTTTCTTACCGCCGGTTCCGTTCCGGGAGACGGAGAAAGAACATGCCCGTACTACCGGACAAGACGAACGAGACCATCCAGTTCTTCGAGCAACGCCAGACGGCGTGGCAGTCGAACGCGACCAGTATCGGGCTGACCGTCATCGAGATGACGGCTTTCGCCCCTTTGATCAGTAGCGCGAGGACGGGGTTCACGAACGCCGAAGTCGCCCGGCAGGCGAGCAAGAACGCGACGGTCACGCTCAACGCGAACATGGAAAGCCTGCGCGACCAGGGCGCGGCGCTGATCGCCAAGATCAAGGCCTATGCGGAGGCGACGGGCAACCCGAACGTCTACGTCCTGGCCAGCATCCCGCCGCCCGCCGCCCCGAGCCCGGCCCCGGACCCCACGCCGCCGAGCGATGTGCGCGGCAACGTTAACAACGACGGCAACGTGGTGCTGCGGTGGAAGGCGACCAAGGTCAACGGCGACTTCTACAGCGTGTGGCGGCTCTTGAGCGGCGGTTCGTGGACGCCGATCGGCAGCGTCGCGGCGAAGACCTTCACCGACTCGACGCTTCCCGGCGGCAACGCCTGGGCGCAGTACCAGGTGAAGAGCCACCGCGGCGAGGAGGTCAGCGAGGGCAGCGAGCCCGTCGTGGTGCTCTTCGGCCAGCAGATGGCGGCGTAACGGCTCCTTCAGGCACTCTTCAGCGGCAGGCGGACCTTGTGTCCGCCTGTCCGTCGTTTGGGGGGGGCGTTCGGGGTGGTTCCGGTGGTTCGGGGGGTTCGGGTGGGGGAGGTCCCTCCGCTCCCTACGGTCGGTCGGGATGACGTGGACCGATGTGAGAGGGTCCGTCACCCAAGGACGTCATCCCGAGCGAAGTCGAGGGACCTCGGGTTTATAGCGCGTCATGTTGGAAAGGGAGGTCCCTCCGCTCCCTGCGGTCGGTCGGGATGACGTGGACCGATGTGAGAGGGCCCGCTCCCTCAAGGACGTCATCCCGAGCGAAGTCGAAGGACCTCCGGGTGACAGGGGCGCGTTCGGGAAGTCCGGTAGTCCGAGAGGTTCGAAAGGGGAGGTCCCTCCGCTCCCTGCGGTCGGTCGGGATGACGTGACCGATGTGAGGGGGCCCGTCCCCCAACGACGTCATCCTGAGCGAAGTCGAGGGACCTCCGGT
>JAFDWQ010000001.1:119279-144617 GCA_018268395.1 Armatimonadota bacterium
CGTGGACCGATGTGAGAGGGCCCGCTCCCCAAGGACGTCATCCCGAGCGAAGGCGAGGGACCTCCGGTCTTGAGCGCGTCATGTTGGAAAGGGAGGTCCCTCCGCTCCCTGCGGTCGGTCGGGATGACGTGGACCGATGTGAGAGGGCCCGTCCCCAAGGACGTCATCCCGAGCGAAGGCAGCGGCACGACCCCCAAAGAACCGATCGGCCACCTTTCGAACGCTAACCCTTCTCCCCGGGAATCCCCGGCACGACCATCCTCGCGATCGGTTCGATCCAGTCCTCTGGAGCGCTGCCCGCCAGGTTCGTGAGCAACACCACCGCGACGCCGTCGTCGGGGTACACGAAAAACGCCGACCGACCGCCGCCGATCCCCGCCACCCAACGGTGGTCGGCGCGGGAGGACGCCGGCCAACCGACCGCCCATGACGCCGGTTTGCCGTCCACGAACCGACCGCGCGTCCACATCGCCTCCAGGCTCTTCGAACCGAGGAGCGTGCCGTCCTGCAGGGCGACGATCCAGCGAGCCACGTCGGTCGCCGTCGAGCACAGGCCCGCGCCCGTCCACAGGAAGTGCGGGAACACGGACCCCGTCGGCCGGTAGGTCACCGACCCGTCGTCGCCTTGCTCGATGTAGTAAGCCTGCGCCAGCCCCTTCACGACGTCGCGGGCGTCGCCGTAGCGCGTGTGGGCCATCTTCGCGGGCCGGAACTGGCCCTCCTCGATGAAAGTCGTGAACGGTCGGCCCGAGAGCTTGTCGATCACCTTGCCGAGCAGGAGGTAGTTGGTCTGGTTGTAAGAGTATTTCGTCCCGGTCGGATACTCAAGCGGCATCGTCTGGACTTTGGACCAGGCGTCGTCTTCCGATTCGCCGACCAGCTTCCCGCCCTGGCTCTGGTCGACGATGTCGGGCAGGCCCGAGACGTGCGTCGCGAGCTGACCGATCGTGACGCCGCGCCAGGCGACCGGCAGACCGTCCAGGTGCTTTCCGACCGGATCGTCGAGCGACAGCTTCCCCGCTTGGACGAGCTGCATCACGGCCACGCCCGTGAACGGTTTCGTCGCGGAGTTGAGCGTGAAAAGGGTCGTGTCTTTCACCGGAAGGTCGAACTGGAGGCTCGCCTTTCCGAAGGAGCGCTTGTAGACGACTTTCCCTTGGAGCACGACCGCGACCTGTGCGCCGGGCACGTGCCTCGCCGCCATTTCCTTTCGGACATACGCGTCCACTTGACGCCCTAGGTCGGTGTCGGCCTGGGTCGAGGCAAGGAGCATCGCGGTCGTGATGAGCATCGGAACCTCTTACCCGTTTCATGCGAGGCGAGTGCCCGTCAGGACCACCGTTCAGAAGCCGTACCTTAGGGCGCGTCGCAGGTTTCCAGACGAGGGAACGTGTGTCAAGATGGATCCATGCGGTGGTTCCGCTTAGAGCGGACGCAGCCAAAATCCGAGCCGTCCTTCCAGGAGCGAGGGCCGCTTTGGCGGATCTTGACCCTCTTGACGATCGCGGTCATCGCACTCTACGCCTCGATATTCCTGGCCTCCCCGAAGAGCGTCGTCCTCAACATCGTCCTTCTCCCTCTCCTTGGAGCGTCGCTCGTGTGGCAGTTACAAGGCCGACGGATCGGGGTCGTCCTGGCCACGACGTGCGTCGCGACGATCGAAGCCGTCCTCCTTTCGGAACTCCTTGTTTCTTTCCATTCGAAGGACGTTGCGGAGAGTCTCGCACGATCGCTCCCCGGTGCCGTCTATCTCGCTGTCTCGGCACCAGTCCTCGTCGGCTCGAATCGACAGAGGCCTTACGACGACACGTGAAGGGGAGGAACGCAACAATAGGGGCCCTCATCGGAGGCCGCTGCCGTGTGCCGATGGCGGACGTCGGCCTCAGCAAATGGCTCCGGACTGGAGCCGAAGGTCGTTACCTGGAGCGACTCTCGTCGCAATCGGTCCGTTCGATCCCTTGGGCGGGACGACGAGCTTCATGCCGCCGAACAGGCCGTGAGGAGTTGAAAGTTCGACCTCGATCGAGTCGCCCGAGCGCTTGACGGACACGGGTTTGCCGTCGTACGGGCTTCGTAGATCCTCGACTTTGACCGGACTTCCGGACGGAGTTTCGATTGCGCGCACGAAGGCGGTGTAGAGGATCACTTTCGCCTTGCGCTCTTCCGAGGGATCCGAGGTCGTTCCTAATTCGGTATCACTTAAGGCTTCATAGAGCCTTGCCGCGATCGGAAACGAAACCAGGCCGCGGTACATCCGATTTTCGGCCTTGTCCATCATGAGTTTTCGATCCTGCTCCGCCGCGTCGATCGCAGTCCACATGTCGCGCATCGCCTTGATGACTTCGAGCCGTCCCTTGTCCGGAGGCTGGGCCAGCGCCAAAGCGTTTGCGACACTCGAAGGAGGAAGGTCACTGTCCTTCAATCCGATTTTGTCCCGCCCTTTCTTCGTTTTGCAAAGTTCGATCGTGGTCATGATCTCCACCAGGTCGAAGCGGTGCCAATCGTGAAGGTCAGGCTCAGGAAGTGATTGCAGAGCACCACGCAACGCCTCGCGATATCGAGGTTCGTTACGAAAAGCGTAAGCCCACATCGCCAGTTGACGCAGCGCGCTAGAGTCCAGCGAACCTGCAACGGCCTGGCTCAATCGAGTCGGTTCTTGTCGGAAGTGTGCAGCCATTTTCTGGACCCTCTTGACCTCTTGGAGCGCGTCCAAGGGTCGCCCGGCGGTGGCCGACAACGTGCCGCGCAGCAGGAGCGACTTGGCGGCCGACTTGGCGGGCCCGAATTCTGGAAAGAGGACAGCCACCCCTAAGGACCAATCACGGTCGAACCTGCAATGGGGCTTCGCCACAGCTGCTTCAGCCGTTTCAAGTTGATGGACCGCCGCCGTCAAGTACGAAGACGCCCTCTTGACCGCAGCGGTCCGATCTCCGAACAGCACGTCCTGACCGATCTTCGTCGGATCACCTGAAAGCCTGGGCAGTCGCGACAACGCGACGTATGACGGAGCGGCGTTGGCCGCATCGGCCACTCTGGGAAGGTACGCCTCGAATGCGGACGCAGTCGCCGGCAGCCCTTCGGCCGTCGCGAGTCGGGCTTGCACCTGGAAATCAGCTTCGGTACGGAGCGCCGGCCAGCCGAACGCCAGAAAGCCGCCGACCACAAGCACTGCGAGACAGCCCGACACAACGATCCCGAAAGTGCGGGTTCCGAGCGTCATCTTCGACCCATCTTACGCGATAGGGGTCACTGCGTTTTTCCATGCACCGTCCGGTATCCAATGAGTCGAACCAATCGCCGACCTCTGACCTCATACTGCCAGGGGGTCGACCATCGCTGCAAAAGTCTTTCTCGCGGTCTTGACGCTCTCGCTCGCTGCGATGGCGTGGTGGCTCTGGTCGCCGCAGACGTCCTGGATCGGGAAGTACGTTCGGTCCCATGACGCCGACGTGGCCTCTCGTATGGAGGCGTTCTCTTCGGGTTCCGGGTTCGAACGGGCGCTTCTGGGCGACACGGACGTGCAGGTCGACACGGGGCGGATCATCGAAGCCGACGCCTTGCTCGCAGGTCGGGGTGCAAGCGCCCTTAATCTCGCCCTCTTGACGCGCGCCGGCCTCGAACGCCTCGCCAGACTCAGGAGCACCACGGGACCTCCCGACAGCGCGAAGAAGGACTACGAGCTGGCGCAGGCGAGGATCTTCGCCGGAATCGTCTACCGTCGGGCGGCAGAAGGGGCGGCGCAAGATCCTGATAACGCTTTCTGGCCGGCCGCCGTGGCCGTATCGAAGTGGACCCTGGGCGACCGCGAGGGGTTCCTGCAGTGGCTTGAACGCGCGGCGGCGTGTCCGCGGTTTCAGGACTTCACGATGGCTGAGACCGAGCGCCGGACGTCGGATGCCCTAGAAACGGCCGGCTTCGACTGTGCCTTGACCCGCCTGGACGCCTTCTTGACAACGCGCATCTCGTCGCCTCAGCTCACGGCTTCTATTGTGCGGCTTTCCATGAACGGTAGAAGCCTCGACTCCACGGTCAGAGAGCGGCTGGCATGGGCCCGATATGGCGCGACGATCGTCCGGTCCCCCATTCCGGATGACCCCTTTCAGGGCCAACGCATCCTTCGTAGCGCGTTCGTGGAGAAAGTCGATCGGACCGATCGAAAGAAGACCACGTACGTCTCATCGTTACGACTGGAAGCAGCCGCCCGCGCCAAGGGATTGGCACCCGGGACGGCCTTCAGTGACGCGGCCCGATATGCGCGTGCCGATCTGCGCCCACCGCTTTCCGACGAGGGAAGGAAGGCGATCTGGATCTTGGATTCGTCTCGAATCGGACTCCCCTACGGTGTGTGGCTCTGGACCATCGCTCTGGCCACGGCGCTCGCGACGGTCGCTGTGGCACGTTTCGACACGACATTGGACTTCCGCAAAGGGGCGGCACTTTGGAGAGCGGTTCCGGGCCTCTTCCTAGCGGTGGCACCGTGGCTCGACGTTTGGGCCCTTCCGTTTGTTGGGGCCGTAGCCGTCCTCTCCGCTTTGGTCCCGCTTGCGGGCAAGGCCAGGATCGTGTCTTGGGCGGTCGGGCTGCTCCTGTCAGGAGGCGCTGTCGGGGCGGCCGTCTCTAGCGGCCTTGTGCCGGCGCTGGGTTGTCTCCTCGCCTTGGCCGGCCTTTCGACGTCAGCGATGCTGGCACGCTCCCCGGGTTCGACGACCCGTCCGACCCTTGGGCACGCGTTCTTGACGGTCGTACTGTACGGGGTCTGCGCCGGTGCGGCCCTGACGACGTTCGGCCTTGACTGCTATCGGCCCGACCATGTCGTTCCTTGGACCTGCACGGTGCTGGCCGTCGCCGCAGGAGCTGCAGCTCTCAAACCGGCGTCGTCGACATCGGCTTACCCGTCAGCGACGGTCGTCTGCGTCCTCGGCGTCATCGGCCTTTTCGTCTCGACGGTTCCGTGGATCGAAGCCGACCAGGACGCGACAAACCTTTTGCGGGCCGTGCAGGACGACATCCGTCGGGTCGATCCTGACCATGCACGCGTTGACCCGCTTTACGAGAAGATCCGCTGACGCCGCAGGGCTGTCGCCTGTTCGGCCGGCGGGAACCCGTACGCGGCGCCAGGCGTTCCGATGGGAACGGAAAATCCGGCCGTCGGCCTTCGGAACCGCCGGGCGGGCATAATCCGTACTCGGTACGTTCCTATGAAACGACTTACTTTTGCACTCTTGAGCTTAGCGTTGATCGTCGCAGGCTGTTCCGGTGGGGGCGGAGACGCCGCCAAGCCGGGCAATCCGGACGTGGACATGAAGTCCCCGATCGGTGCCGACGGCGGAAAGGCCGGAGCCGACACCGGCGGGACGACCGGCGGCGGTACGACCACGGCCGTGGACTTTGAAAAGGACGTCAAGCCCGTCGTCACCGAGTACTGCGCGACTTGCCATGGCGGCGAAAAGCCAGCGGGCGGCATCGACGCCACGAAGATCGCGACCAACGACGACGCCAAGGGTGCCGGCCCGACGTTCGCCAAAATGGCCGACGAGGTCGAAGGCGGGAAGATGCCTCCGCCGAAGGGCAAGCCTTTGCCGGCCGACGTCAAGGCCAAGCTCGTCGCCGATCTGCGCGCCTTGGGTTCGTAAGTGTCAAGGGCGGCTTCCGGTTCACCGGGGCCGCCCTTTTAAATTGCCGAGGCCGCCGAGAGATCGACGGCCTTAGGATGGAGAGGTCAACAAACGAGACTCGGAAAGGTGGACCGGTAACCCGGCCCGACCTGTTCATTGTGCCCCGACTTCTGTCCTGAGCCGGCACATTCCCAGGACAATTAGAGAATTGTAATAAACGCCCCAGGCTCAAATCATAGTCCGTGTCGTCCCATTTGACGACACGGACGGCCGACGGTCATAAGGCTGTCCTCGCGTTGTGGTAAGAAAGATAAAGGTGCGACGCCGCTCCGTCTTCCGGTTCTGGTTGTTGTCCACGCTCGGCCTCTTCATTGGCGTGGTCGCACCGTCCGTTTGCGCCGTCGCCTGTGGTCAAGGCTTCTGTGCGGCTCTGGCCCCGATCGAGCGCAAGGCCTCGTGCTGCCATCCCAAATCGGACCCCGACAAGTGTCCGAAATGCGGGGCGCAAGCCGAGATTACGGCGAAAAAGGGGCAGTCGGTCTTGGTGGCGAAGGCCGTAGACGGCCCGATCGATCCGCTCGCCGTCCTTCCGCCTCCTCTGCCCGTCGTTCAGACCGGACGCGTGCCGATCCGGACGGTCGTCCGGCACGTGAGTCTTCGCGCCCCGCCCGACCCTTCCGTCGGCCCCGAGTCTCCCCGCGCCCCTCCGATACCCGTCGTGTGAACCTGTTTCGTCACTTCACAACGACACCTTATATCGGAAAACTCAATGATCAAGACCTTAGCGCTGGCCGCGTTCCTCGTGGCCGGTTTCGTCACTCCGACGACGGCAAGTTCGCCGTCGCTCGACGCCTCTAAATCCTGCTGCGCTTGCTGTCAGCACTGCAAAGACTGCGGCTGCGCTACGAAAGGGGCGAAGTCGGGCTGTTGCGACTGCGGCTGCTGCGGCTCTGGGTGCTGCACCAAGCACTGAGACCATGAACGACCGCAGGTCGACTGCGGTTTTGGCGGCGATCGGCTTCTTGCCGGTCGTCGCCGGAGCCCAACAAGCCCTCTGTCCGTTGTGAGCCGCCGGTGGTTACGGGTCCGGTTCGGATTCCGCTCACAAGTGGCTCGTCAACACGGTCTACGCACCGGCAAGCGAGACGACGGACGAAACGTTCGTGTGGTACTCGGTCCGGCCCGAGCTGAAGCTGGGCCTCGCCTATCTCGCCAAACAGCGGGCGCTGCGTTACCTCGCCAGTATCCGCGTCTTGCCCGAGCACGGCCCTTGGCCTTCGCTCAGCGCGAGCGCCGGCGTCCAGGGGATCGGGACTGGAAACCCGGGGTACTCCGTGACGCTGGAAAAGAACGTCAGGACGCCACACGGGACTTGGAACGTCTACGCCGGAGCCGGATGGCGCTCGAACGAGAACGTCGTGCGGGAGGTCGCAGGCCTGAAGTACTCGTTCGCGAACGGCGTCACGCTCGGCCTTCAGGACGACGGCAAGGTCAGAAACCCCTTCGTCACCTATTCGCTCCGTGGGACGACGTTCGGCGTCTACCTCGTCGGCGGAAAGGAGGCCGCGTTCCTCGTCGGACACCGCTTCTAGGCATCCGCTAGGCACACGACTGACTCGGTGCCGGTCCCGGCGTCTTCTCAGAACACGGGGCCGGCACGTCCGGCGCTGGAAGGAACGAAATGAACTGGAACATCATCGAAGGCAAGTGGAAGGAAATGGCGGGCTCTGTGCGACAGAAGTGGGGCGAGCTGACGGACGACGAGATCCAACAGACGGCGGGTCAGCGCGACAAGTTCGAAGGGCTCCTCCAACAGAAGTACGGCATGACGCAGGAAGCGGCGGCCAAGCAGATCGACGAGTGGGCGGGCGCGATCAAAGACGGCATCCGCTGACCACTCCCCAGGACTTGTCAAGCCCCCGGACGTAACTTGTCCCGGGGCTTTTTCGTAAACTGGTTCGGTGCAGGAGCGCCGCTACGACGAAAAGGACGTCGCCAAGATCATCCAGCGCGCTGCTGAGATCCAGGCCGGGACGTTACCGTCCGGCGAGTCCGGCACGACCCTCTCCGAAATCAAAAGGGTCGCGGCCGAGATCGGTATCGATCCGCAGGCGGTCGAAGTCGCCGCCGCCGAGCGCGGACCCGGCCCCCTCGCACGGTCCGAGCCGTCGTCGGGACCGTCGTCGTTCGATGAGACCTTCTTCGGCGAAATGGACGCCGACCGGTGGGACGAGTGCGTCGCCCTGTTTCGAAACGCCACGGGCCGGGCAGGCACGGTCGACATGGCTCCCGGTCGGTTCGAATGGACAGGAGGCACCGAGGGTTGGGGCATGACGGTGACGGCCACGGTCCGAAACGGCAAGACAAGAGTCAGGCTGATGGGAAGGACGGACGGGGGCACCGCGATCATCTGGACGCTGTGCCTGGCCCTCGGCTTCATGGCGTCCTTGGCGACGGGTGGGATCGTCTCAAAGTTCAACCCGGCCGGGGCGGCCTTTGGTGCCGCGTCTGGTGTCGCTGCCTTGGTCGTCGCGGTCGCCGTCCTGCTCGAAAGGAGGTTCACACGGTCAGGAACCCGCACGTTCCGGGAAACGCTTCGGTCCGTCGCCGAAATCCTGACTCGACCGGAGCCGGACGCCGCTTCGACGGTCCGACCGACCGAGGTCGCCGGTGCCGACGTCGTGACCGATATCGTGCAGTCTTCAGGTTAAAGGACTCTCACCATAGGTCGGCCTGAGTTCAGGTAGCTTCAAGGGACCGAAATGTCGAAGCTGCCCGTTCTCGCACTTGCGGCCCTCTTCACCACCCTGGCCCCGGCCCAAAACCCCTTCCAACCGCCGCGTGCCAAGTTGACGTACGCGCCCGACCGCACGTGCGACCTCGTCAACGTCAGCGTTACTCTTGACGTCGACGCGGCGAAGAAAACGTTCACGGGTCGTTCCGTCAATACGCTGGTGCCGTTGCGCAGCGGGCTTAAGGAGATCGTGCTTCATGCCGGTACGGGCCTCGACGTCCGATCGGTCAAGGTCGACGGCAAGACCGTCACCTTTACGCGCAAGGACAAGGACATGACCATCGCGGCCGGCTCCCTGAAGAAGGGCGTCCCGTTCAAGGTCGAAACGGTGTACTCGAGTTCGAAAGGCGGCGGCAGGGACGGGGGCTGGCACTGGATGACGGCAACGACCGCGCAGCCGGGCAAAGTCGGGTTCTGGACTCAAGGCGAGACGATGGGCAACTGCGAGTGGTGCCCGACGTGGGACTATCCGAACGACCTTGCGACCTCGCAGACGACGACGACGGTGCCTGCGGACTGGGACGTCGTGGGCAACGGCGTCCTGACGTCGTCCGCTCTTTCCCCGGACAAAAAGCGCAAGACCTTTGTCTGGACGATGACCCAGCCCCACGCGACCTACCTTCTCAGCCTGTGCGGCGGTCCGTTCGATATCAAGAAGGACACTTGGGAAGGAGTTCCGCTGTGGTACGTCGTACCGAAGGGCTCGGGCTACCTGATCGATTCGTCGTTCGGCCATACGAAGGACATGCTCACGTTCTTTTCGCAAAAGGTCGGGGTCAAGTACCCGTGGCCGAAGTACGCCCAGAACGCGATGTACGACTTCGGGGGCGGCATGGAGAACGTTTCGGCGACCACGTTGGGCGAAGGCAGCCTGACCGAAGAGCGCGACGGTTACTACACGATGGACAGCCTGAACTCGCACGAGCTCGGCCACCAATGGTTCGGCGACCTCGTGACGTGCGTCCATTGGGGCGACATCTGGCTCAACGAGAGCTTCGCCACGTTCATGCAGATGATCTATTCGGAACACAGCCGAGGGGCCGACGACTACGCCTGGGAGATCGAAGACGCGATGCAGGCGTACTTCGGTGAAGCCCGCAGGTACAAGCACCCGCTCTCGACGAAGGTGTATCCCAACCCGGACGCCATGTTCGACAGCCACACCTATCCGAAAGGGGGCGTCATCCTTCATACGCTCAGACGGAAATTAGGGGACGAAGCCACTTTCAGCGCGCTGAAGAGCTACCTGAACCAGTGGCGGCACACTCCGGTCGAGAGCACGCAGCTCCGTCGGGCCTTTACCGAGACGACAGGGGTGAACGCCGAGCCCTTCTGGGCCCAGTGGATCGAGAAGCCCGGCCATCCGGTCCTCGACTATACGTGGACCTACGACGGCGGCAAAGTCCTTCTCACGGTCAAGCAGAAGCAAGACACCTCCGACGGGACTCCGGTGTACGACATCGTATCGAAGGTCGGACTCATCGGTGCGACGGGGCTCCAGCGGGTGCCCGTCCACATCACGAAGACCGACGAGACGTTCGAGATTCCGGCCGCGACGAGACCGAAAGCGGTCGTCATTGATCCGGACCACGACTTCCTGCGCGCCATACCTGAACTCCATTGGGCCGACGAGGAACTGCCCTCGATCTTGCGTCTCTCTCCGAACGCGCCCGACCGACAGGCGGCCATGATCAAGATGCTGGAGAAACCCGACGACGCGAAAGTCAGGGCGGTCGTCGAAGCACTGACCTCCGACAAGGGCCTGAGCCCGGCGTTCCGCTCGCTCAACCGTCTCGCGGCCCTCGCCCGGCCCGACCTGCGCGCCTTCTGGACGGGCGAGCTCTCCCACGCGAACTACGAACGTCGCGCTCAAGCCGTCAGCGCTCTTGCCAAACTGCCTCAAGACCCCGCCACCGTCACGAAACTGCGGGGACTGATCAGCGCGAAGAGTCCGATCCAGGTCGTGGTCAACGCGATCAACGCCCTCAAAGCCTGGGACGCCAAGGCGAACGCCGACGTGTTCAAGACAGCCCAAGGCATCAAGGACCGCCGCAACAGGATCAAGCGCGCCGCCGATTCGGCCCTGGGCGGCTGACGGGACTCAGGGGCCGGAAGGAACCGTTCGGCCCCTGAGATGCGTCTGAAGGGAACCATGTCGATGAATTCGTTCCTCAAAAAGTCGCAGAAGAAGCTCGTGGCCGACCCGGACGCCGAAGAGCAGGCCCATGGAGAGGCGCACGGCGTCCCCCAAGACCAGAAACACCCCTCGAAGGCCAAAGGAAAGGGAGCCTCGGCCGGAATGAAGTCGGCCCAATCGACCGCGAAGAAGGGCACCCGCAAAAAGGTCTGACAGGGGGCGCCCTTTTGAACCTATTCGGGCCTGTCCGGGCCCGGTAGAATAGCCCGCAGACAAGAGGGTTCCCCTTCCCTCTTTTGGAAGACACCATTGGCCGAGAACGATCCCACTATAGGAACGCGCGCGATAGAAGACGAGCTCGCACAGAGCTACGTCAACTACGCGATGTCCGTCATCATCTCCCGGGCCCTCCCGGACGTCCGTGACGGGCTGAAACCGGTCCAACGGCGGATCCTCTATGCCATGCGGGAGCTGAACCTCACTCCGCAGAACGGGACCACTAAGTGCGCCAAGGTCTGCGGCCAGACCAGCGGCGACTATCACCCTCACGGCGAGGCGACGATCTACCCGACGCTCGTCCGTATGGCCCAAACGTTCAGCTTGCGCTATCCGCTCATCGAGGGACAGGGCAACTTCGGCAGCATCGACGGGGACTCGCCCGCCGCCATGCGTTATACGGAATGCCGCCTGACCCCGGTCGCGATGGAGATGCTCGAAGGTCTCGACCAAGAGACCGTGGATTGGATCGACAACTATCTCGGCACGGTCAAGGAGCCGACCGTCCTTCCCGGCAAATTCCCGAACTTGCTGTGCAACGGCGGCCAAGGCATCGCCGTCGGCATGGCGACCAGCTTGCCGCCCCACAACCTCACCGAAGTCTGCAACGCGATCTTGCACCGCATCGACGAGCCGGAGTCGACGCTCGACGACATCATGGTGCACCTCCCGGGCCCGGACTTCCCGACGTACGGCCTGATCATGGGCAAGAAAGGCATCCGCGACGCGTACGAATCGGGCCGTGGCAGCATCATCATGCAGGCCAAAACGATGATCGAGCCGATCGAAAGCGGCAAGACCGCGATCGTGGTCACCGAGCTTCCCTATCAGGTCAACAAACAGAACCTGGTCAAGGCGATCGCCGATATCGCGAAGCAGAAGAAGTTCGACGGCATCACCGACGTCCAGGACTACACCGACAAACGCGGCATGCGCGTCCAGATCGAGCTGCGCCGAGACGTCAACCCGAACAAGGCCCTCAATTACCTCTTGAAGCACACGAACCTGAGGACGACCTTCGGTTCCATCATGCTCTCCCTCGTCGACGGCGCCCCGCGCGTCTCACCGTTGCTCACGATCCTTGACGAGTACATCGACCACCGCCGCGAGGTCATCACACGACGGACGCGGTACGCCCTCATCCGGGCGCTCACAGAAGTCCACCTCAACGAAGGCTTCCAGATCGCACGTCGGTTCCTGGACGAGGTCATCCAGACGATCCGGGCCGCGAGCGACCCCAACAACGCCCGGACCCAACTGATCCGCAAGTTCGACATGTCCGCCTTCCAGGCGAACGCCATCCTCGCGATGGAGCTCCGCCGCCTGACGCAGCTCGAACAGGACAAACTGGAACGTGACTACAAAGAGGCCTTGCTCCGCGCCCAAGACCTCATGGACATCCTCACGAGTCCGGAGCGCCTGACCGCCGTTCTGCGGGACGAAACCGTCGCCCTTCGCGACAAGCACGGCGACGAACGCCGCACGCGCATCGTCGAACGCGAGGCCGGAGACTTCAGCGAAGAAGACCTGATCCCTGAAGAAGAGGCGATCATCTCCATCTCCCGCGACGGCTACATCAAGCGCATCAGCCTCGACGCCTACCGCCAGCAGAAGCGCGGCGGCAAGGGCATGAAGAACGTGCAAAAGGCCGACGACGAGCCGGAGCACCTCTTCCAGGTCAACACCCACAACTGGATCCTCTTCTTCACGAACAAGGGCAAGGCGTACAAGCTCCGCGCGTACGATCTTCCTGAAAGCAGCCGCTATGCGCGAGGCATGCCCGTCATCAACTACATCGCCATCGACGGCGACGAAAGGGTGACCGCGGCCGTCCGGGTCAAGGACATCAAGGGCGAGGGCTTCCTCGTCATGGTGACCAAGCTCGGCGAAGTCAAACGCACGGCGCTGGAGAAGTTCGCCAACATCCGCAGCAACGGCCTCATCGCCTTCGACATCGAAGAAGGCGACGAACTGGGCTGGGTGCTCCAGAGCAAGGGCGACCAGGACGTGATGATCATCACGCGTAACGGACAGTCCATCCGGTTCAAGGAGACCGCCGCCCGTGACCGCGGCCGCACCGCCGGAGGCGTCCGAGCCATTACCCTGCGCGAGGAAGACTACATCGTCACCGCCGACATGGCCGACGACGAAGCGACCCTCCTCGTCGTGGGCGACAAAGGCTTCGGCAAACGCACGAAGATCAACGAGTACCGCGTCCAAGGCCGCGGCGGCTCCGGCATCCTCACGATGAACGTCACCGATAAGACGGGCAAGATCGTCTCGGCCGAAGTCGTGCAGGACGACGACAAACTCCTCGTCCTGACCACGAACGGCAAGGGCATCCGCCTGAAGGTGAAGGACGTCCGCCTCGTCGGCCGCATCGCCCAAGGCGTGAAGCTGATCAACATGGCCGAAGGCGACACCATCGCCTCCATCGCCCGTCTGGTCGATTCTCCCGAAGAGGACGAACCTGAAGGCGAAGAGACGCTGGACGTTTGATCCCGCGCCCCTTTTCGTCTGCAGCGGATGTCCGTGCCGCGAAGACGAGGAGGGGGTTGGAGGTGGAGACTCAGTGCCAACCCGCCCACAACACGAAAGTGGTCCGTAATCCTGGGTTCCCGTTGCTCCATCCCCTAGCCCCTTCCTCATGTGTCCGGCACGAACCATCCGGTCCACACGAGAAAGGGGGACCGGAGCCCCCTCCTCGTCTGCAGCGGATGATCCTGCCGCGAAGATGAGGAGGGGGTTGGGGGTGGAGACTCCGGGACCGGGGCCTCCTCCTCGTCTGCAGCGGACGACCGTGCCGCAAAGACGAGGAGGGGGTTGGGGGTGGAGCCTACTGCCCCAAGACGTACACCCGCAGCACGACCCTCTTCTCGGCAGCGAGCGCCGAGGCATTCACCGAAAGGTGGAGCGGATCCCCGGAGACGGGCTCGATCCGCACCGTAGGGAACGACGCCAGGTCTGAAACCCCCTCGACCGGGACGTGCCACACGGCCCAGACGTCGGGCGAGCCTTGGATCGGGACAAGGACGTCGGAAAGGCCTTCTGTCGGGACGGCGATGTCGCCTTCTAAAGGCTGGGACGAGCTGCTGAGCGCGATTTCGAACGAACGGACTTGCATAGCGCGTTCGGGTAGGTGCCGCGCAGATTCAAAGTCAACCGGAACTTGCATCCTGGAGCGCTCTTGCTCCGTCCTATAATCCGGTCATGCCCGAAGAATACGTGCCGTACCCGCACCAACCTTCCCGTGAGATCGACTTCGGCGTCATCTCGGAAGGCTTTAACCTCGTCTGGAAGAACATCGGCCCGTTCGCGGTCACGGCCTTGGTCGCGGTCGTCGCCTATTGCGCGGTCTACTTCGCCGGGGTGCTCATCACCTTGCCGATGATGGGGACGGCGGACCCGACTTCGGCCGACGTCTCAGCCTTGATGGCTCGGCAGATGACGTCCACCTTGATCCAGATCCCGTTCACACTCTTAGCGTACGGGATCCTCGGACCGTTCGCGCTCTCGATGTCGATGATGACGTTGAAGCTCGTCCGGGGCGAACCGGTCCAGGTCGGCGACCTGGGTCTGGGCTTTTCCCGTTTCGGCTCGGCGTTCCTGGCGACGCTGGCGATCACCTTCTGCGTGACGATCGGCAGCTACCTCTGCTGCCTTCCAGGGTTGATTTTCGGCGGACTCTTCATGTTCACGCTCCCCCTGATCGCCGACCGGGGCCTTCAACCGTTCGAAGCGATGGGGCAAAGCTGGACCATGTTGAAGTCGCACATGTGGATGGCGCTGTTGTTCTATCTCGTCATCAGCCTCCTCTCCGGTTTGGGTGTCATCGCGTGCGGCATCGGCATTCTGGTGACCGTTCCCCTGATGTACGTGTGCATGACGTTGGTCTACCGTGACTTCACCATCGGACGTCCGATCCCCGGCTACACGCCGCCGCCCGCGGCTCCGGAGGGCATGTGACGGCGACGCCACAGCGCCAGATCAACCTGAACGTCATCGGCGAGGCGTTCAACCTCGTCAAGGACCGGTGGCAACCGTTCGTCATGGCGGGTCTGGTCGCGGCCCTCGCCATGGGCGTCATCGGCGGCGCCGTGGCTTTCTTGTTCGTCGCACTGGGCCTGATCGGCGGCGACCGGCCTGCCGTAGGCCTCCTGATGCTGCCTTTGATGGGAACGGCTTACTTGGTGGTCCTGACCCTCAGCGCCGTCTTCCAAGCGGGGCTCTACAACATGGCCCTCAAGGCGATCCGAGGCGAGACCGTCGAGGTGTCGGACGTGTTCGTGGCCATGAAGGCTCCGATACCGTTCTTGACCGCCGGCTTGATCGTCGGTCTTGCGACGGCCATCGGCATGATGCTTTGTTACATCCCGGGCTTCATCGTGGCAGGCCTGACGATGTTCGTCTTCCCGCTGATGATCGACAAGAAACTGGCTCCGGTCGACGCCATCAAAGAGAGCATCGCGATCCTGAAGCCTCAGGCGGTCATGGCCGTCGTCCTGTTCTTCCTGTCTTCGCTCGTGGCCAGCATCGGGGCTTACGCGTGCTACATCGGGATCTTTTTCACGATGCCGATCGCGATGGTCTCGATCGCCCTCGCTTACCGCGACCTGGTCTGGCAGTCGCCCGCTCCGGCGACCGGGCCGATGACGGCGCCGGCGGCCCAAGATCCGCCTGCACACGTCCCGACCGACTATGAAGTCGCGCAGGCCGAATCGGAACTCGACGGCCCCACCGGAGCCGTGCAGGACCCTGAGACGGTCGTCGAACCCGAAGCCTCTACGATTCCCCATACGCCGGCACCGGACGACCCCGAGGCGCCTGAAGAAGGCGGCTCTAAGCCGGGTTAGCCACGTATTCACCGCCGCGACAGGCCTTGAGATACTGACAGGCGTAAACCTGTCCCGTCATCTCAAGGTCGTCGCGGTACACGTTGTCGTGCCACCCTTCGATGTCGATGGAACCGCGCCATCCCGCTTCCCGAAGAATGCTGACGATGTCGGTCCAGTTCGAATCGCCGAATCCCGGCGTCCGGTGGCGGACGACGTACGAGCCGGAACGGATCCCCTCGGTCTTGATCCTGTCCCATTCCATCGTCGCATCTTTGCCGTGGATGTGATAGACACGTCCGACGTACTTCCTCAATTGCGGTATGGGGTCGATGAAACTGACCATCTGGTGGCAAGGCTCCCACTCCAAACCGAGGACGTCGCCTTCGACTTCGTTGAAGATCATGTCCCAGGCCCGGGGCGAATGGGCGATGTTCCACTTCGGCAGTTCCCACGAACCGCCCATGTCGCAGTTCTCGAACGCGATCTTGAGCCCTTCGTCCGCGGCGACCTTGGCCAGGTGACCGAAGACTTCCTTGAACTTCGGCATCGATTGGTCGACCGGCCGGTCTTCCAAGGCCCCGGCAAACCCGCACACGCAAGTCGCCCCGAACGCCCTCGCCGCCCGGATGACTTTCTCCCAATGCTGGGCGCACGTCTCGTCTTGGAGCGGGTTGCCATAAATGCCCAGTGAACTCACGACGGCCTGGTCGCCCAGAACGTCCAAGACCTCCTTCGCGGTCTCGCCCAAGTCGAGCCCCTCGGGGACGTACTGCCACATCGTCAGTTCGAAACTCTCGAAACCGTGCGGCAAGATCTGGCGGAGGTAGTCCGGTGCACCCTTTAGCCCGGCAAGGGTCCCGATGCGGACGTCCTGGTGGTCGACGCGACTCATGAAGGAACCGATGCTACCTTTGCCCGTCACGACCGCACCGTCGCACGGCCGGGAACTTATCGAAGCCTCAGAACGATGTACGTGCTATGAGGGCCCGATGGCTATGGGCGGCGACCGTCTTCCCCGTCATGGCGTGCGCGCCTCCTTCTCGGACCGTGGCGTCGTCGAGCCCGACCCTTACGGCACGACGCACGACCGCCCCGAACAAGGTGATCGAGGGCGCCCTGCGCCAACTCGAGAAACCCGCCTCCTATGACGACGCCTACGTCGCGATCGCCTATCCGAACGGGGACGTGGCTGCGGACCGGGGAGCTTGCGCCGACGTCGTCGTCCGCGCCTACCGCCATGCGGGCGTCGACCTTCAACGCTTGATCCATGAGGACGCCGGAACGGGCCGTTACCCCCGCATCCAGCGGACGGATAAAAACATTGACCATCGTCGCGTCCTGAACCAAGAGGTCTTCTTCCGACGGCACGGCCGGAGCCTGACGACGGACGTGACGCCTCAGACCGTGTCCCAATGGAAGCCAGGCGACATCGTGAGCTGGCGGCTGAGCCGAGGAAGGACGCACATCGGCGTCGTCAGCGACCGCCGACGGCCCGACGGCGTCCCCTTGGTCATCCACAATATCGGCCGGGTTTCCGAAGACGACTCCCTGACCCGGTGGGCGATCGCCGGACACTTCCGCTATCGGACGTGACGGTCAGGCGGCGCGCCGCAGGTCCGGTTCGAGAGCTTCGAGCCGGCGGATACGTTCGTCGACCGGAGGGTGGGTACTGAAGAGAGACACCAGGCCCTTCAATCCCGAAAAGGGGTTGACGATGCACAAGTGGGCGGCTTGGGCCGGCATATGGCCGGGCTCCTGGAGGACGCCGTTGTGCAGCTTCATCAGCGCGTTCTGGAGTCCACGCCCCGTCCCGGCGAGTTCGGCGCCAAGACGGTCCGCCTCGTACTCTCGCGCTCGGCTCACGCCCATTTGGATCAGCATCGCCGCGATCGGCGCGACGAACGCCATCGCCAACATCGCGACCGGGTTGGCCTCGTCGTCGTCCCTTCCGAAACCGAAGAACGCCGAAAACCGCATGATGTCGGCGATCACCATGACCGCTCCGGCGACCGTCGCCACGACGGCCATCGTCAACGTGTCCCGGTGCTTGATGTGCGCGATCTCGTGCGCGATGACCCCCTCGACTTCGGTCCGGTCGAGAATGTCCAAAAGCCCCTGGTTCACGGCGACCACGCCGTTCGCCGGATTGCGGCCCGTCGCAAAGGCGTTCGGAGACCTGTCGGGAACGACGTAGAGGCGCGGCATCGGGACAGCGGCCCGTTCGCTCAGTCGGGCCACCATCCGGTACAGCTCGGGAGCTTGGGCCTCGTCAACGGGCTCGGCCCTCGTCATCCGGAGGACGATCTTGTCGCTGAACCAGTAGCTTCCTAAGTTCAGGACGGCGGCGATTCCAAGGGCGGCGACCATGCCCCCGGTTCCGCCGAACAAGTTCCCGAGCCAGACGAGCAGGCCCGTCAAAAGGGTCAAGAGGAACGCGACTTTGACTGTGCTCATAGCATCATGGACGCCGGGCGTCCGATCGGTTCAATCGTGCACACGATCGGGAACGTTCCCAGTTTAGGCCCTTTTTCAAGAGTTTACTAATGTACCGCTCCGGCCGTCCGGGCCGTTCAGGCTTCTCTCCGGTAACCTCGCGCCTTGACCCCGCAAGAGCAACAGGAGAGCGGGCCGCGATCCGCGGTCAGGGGTCGACACGAGTTCGCAAAAGGCTACAAGGACACGTGGCTCTGGAATTTCGGGTTCTCGTCGTACTGGTTCGCGACGGCGTACAAGTGGTTCATCTTGCTCCTGGTCGTCATTCCGAGCCAGGTCAGCGCGATCGTTCCGGGCGGTGAGAAGAACAGCACCTGGGGACTGGTCTACGGAGCGGGCGCCATTTGGGCCGTCGTCGGTCCGGCCCTTTTCGGCGGCTGGAGCGACCGGTTCGACTCGAGGTGGGGCCACCGCCAACCGTTCATCGCGGCCGGGGCCCTGATCACGGTCGTCGGCCTGGCGTTCATGAACGCGTCGACGACGATCCTGATGCTCGTCATCGGTTACTTCCTCCTGCAACTCGGCGAGGACGTCGGGCAAGGCCCCTATGCCGCGATGATGCCGGAGGTCGTGCCGCCCGAACGCGCCGGCCGGGCCAGCGCGATCATGAACCTGCTCCAATCGGGTGCGCGCCTTGTTTCAGGCATCGTCTATACGGTCCTCAAGACCACGGGATTGGTCTACCTCGCGGTCGGTATCGTCCAGCTCGTGGGCGCCGGCCTGACGCTGTACACCGTGCGAGACGTCCGTAGGGCGACGCCCGTGTCCCAATTGCCACAAGAGCCCTTCGTCGTGCGCTGGCTCGCCGTTTGGAAAAGCCCGGACTTCCGGTGGGTCTGGTTCACACGGTTCATGAGCACGCTCGGGTTCACGATGATCTCGACTTATGTCCTCTTCTACTTGGAGGACATGTTCCACGACTACCATGTGTTCCATTGGGATCTGGGGAGCCCGAAAATGACAGCCGTCGTGATCGCGATGATGCTCTCGTTCTTCGGGATGGTCGGCTCTGTCATCGCCTCCCGGCTCGCCGACAGTTGGGGGCGCAAACCGCTGATCTACATCTCGGGTGTCGTGATCTTCTGCGTCCTTGCGCCGTTCGCGGTGGTCCGCGACATCACGACCATCGTCCTCTTGACCGTCCCGTTCGGGATCGCCTTCGGAATGTACGTCTCCGCCGATTGGGCCCTCGCGACCGACGTCCTGCCGGACAAGCGGGAGTCGGGCACCCAAATGGGCGTCTGGTCGATGAGCGTCACTTCCGTCCAACTCGTCGCCGGCCCGGTCGGGCTCTTGATCGATGCGGGGAACAGGATCCAAATGGGTCTCGGTTATCGGGCCATGATCTGGGCGGCGGGCATCATCTTCGTCGCCAGCACGTTCCTGATCCGAATGGTCAAGTCCAGCCGCTAGGCAGCCTCGGGGCCGCACGACCGTCAACCGGTATCCTACGGCCTCCCATGAACTTCCCCCAGCGTACGGTCTGGTGTGGTGAGGCCCGCTCGTCGCACGTCGGTCAAGAGGTCACCGTCAACGGTTGGGCGCACCGCGTCCGCGACCTTGGAGGGTTGCTTTTCATCGATCTTCGGGACCGGACGGGGCTCCTGCAACTTATGATCGACCCCGAAGTCCATGGAAAGGTCGATGTCCGCCCCGAAACGTGTATGAGCGTCACTGGGAAGATCGAACGCCGCGACCCCGCGAACGTGAACCCTAAGCTCCCGACCGGAGAGGTCGAGATGATCGTGACGTCCTTCGCCGTCCTGAACGAGTGCGCCGTGCTTCCGTTCCCGGTCAGCGACGAGGACCAGATGTCCAAAGTGAACGAAGAGCTAAGGGCCAAGTACCGTTACCTCGACCTGCGCCGCCCGGCCATGCACCGTAAACTCGCGGTCCGGGCCGGGGCTGTCCGAAGGCTGCGGGCGTACCTGGACCAACGAGGTTTCATCGAGACCGAGACCCCGATCTTCACGAAGTCGACGCCCGAGGGCGCGCGTGACTACCTCGTTCCCTACAGGCTCGAACCGGGCAAGTTCTACGCCCTGCCCCAGTCCCCTCAACAGTACAAGCAGCTCTTGATGGTCGCCGGAATCGAGCGTTACTACCAAATCGCCAAGTGCTTCCGCGACGAAGCCCAACGCGCCGACCGGCAGCCCGAATTCACACAACTCGATATCGAAATGTCCTATGTCTCCCAAGAGGACGTCCTCCAATTGGTGGAAGGGATGACGCTCTCGGTCATCAACGAGGTCATCGAGGAGTTCGGGCTCGAAAAGGACCCGGTCGCGCCGTTCAGCCGGATGACCTATGACGAGTCGATGCGGCTGTACGGGAACGATAAGCCCGACCTTCGGTTCGACCTCCGGCTCTTCGACGTGTCCGGACTCGTCAAAGAATGCGGCTTCGGGGTCTTCAAGAACGCGGTCGCTTCAGGTGGCTCCGTCCGCGGCGTCCTCTACCCGGGCGGTGCCAGACTCAGCCGGAAGGACGTCTCCGAACTCGAGGAGTTCTGCAAAGGCTTCGGAGCCAAAGGCATGGCCTCGCTCTATGTCGAAGGCGAAGCCCACGAAGGTTCTGTCGACCTTGGCGGCGGACTCTTCGCACGGGGCGCCGTCGCGAAGTTCCTGACCCCGGAGGAGACCAGGGCCCTGATCACCGCCGGAGCGGCGGGTCCGGGCGACCTTCTGTGCTTTGTCGCCGACTCATGGTCGGTCACGTGCGAAGCCTTGTCCAGGCTCCGGGTCTTGATCGGCGATCGGTGCGGGCTGAGGGACAAGAGGAAACTTGCGTTCGCGTTCGTCTTGGACTTCCCTCTCGTCGACTGGAACGAAGACGAACAACGGTGGGACCCGACGCACCATCCGTTCACGTCTCCCAAGGCCGAAGACATGCAGTATCTCGATTCCGACCCAGGGCGGATCCGTGCCGACTGCTATGACGTGGTCTGCAACGGCGTCGAATGGGCCTCCGGTTCGATCCGGATCCACCGACCCGACGTCCAGGCCAAGGTCTTCAAGCTGATCGGTGTCTCCGACGAAGAGCAGCAATCCCGGTTCGGCCACATTCTGGAGGCCTTCACGTTCGGCGCCCCACCACACGGTGGGATAGCACCCGGAATCGATCGGATGGTCATGTTCCTCACCGACGACGAAAACATACGTGAGGTCATCGCCTTCCCCAAACTGGGCGGAGGTTACGACCCCCTGATGGACGCCCCCTCCGAGATCAGCGCGCAACAGTGGGACGAAATGGGGCTGGACGTCCGGCCGGTACCGAAGAAGTAGTCAGAACAACGTCGTCGGTGGGACCGGTTCGATCAGTTCCGGACCCTCGATCCTCGGATTGCCGACCGCCTTTCCGACGGGGACCATCGTCATGTCTTCGGCAGGATAGGCGTCGAGCAACGGGGACACTTCGGCCGGACGGAGGCTGTGGTCCAACCACAAGGCGTACTCGTCCCTGGAAAGGATGACCGGCATCCTCTCATGGACCTCGCTCACCAGACGGTTCGCTGCCGTCGTGACGATCGTACAAGTCCTGAGGAAGCCGTCCGGCGTCTCCCAGTCTTCCCAAAGGCCCGCGAACGCGAACGGACGCTGCCGGCACGAAAGGTAGTACGGTTGCTTCGCGCCGCTCGGGCCTTTCCACTCGTAGAACCCGTCAGCAGGAATCAGGCAACGGCGGTACTTGAAGGCGCCCCGGAACGAGGGTTTTTCCGCAAGCGTCTCGGCCTTGGCGTTGATCAGTTTCGTCCCGATGGTGGGATCCTTCGCCCATCCGGGGACCAGACCCCACTGGAACACCGTGAACTCTCGTCCGGTCGCACCCATGATCACGCCTGGAACGACCTGGGTCGGGGCAATGTTGTACCGCGGCGTCAGGTCCGGGACCGCGACCACCCCGAAGTCGTCGCTGAACGCTTTACCGCTGAAAAAGACGTACCGTGCGCACATCGGTCAGACCGCTCCCCGCCCGTCGCGACGCGAAACGTAGTGTTCCAGTTCGTGGCCGTAGAAGGCCTCCGTCGTCCCGGTCCGGACGAGCCCCAAACGTTCCGCGACCCGCGCCGACTTCTTGTTCGCTCGGAACAGCACCGCATGGATCTCGTCCAGGCACAGTTCGTCGAACCCGTAGTCCAAGACCCTCTTCGCCGCTTCTGTCGCATACCCTCGACCCCAAGAACCCCTTGCCAGGTGCCAGCCGATTTCGATCTCGTGTACCGGTGGGGGCACGACGACTTCGGACGGATCGGCCAAGGCTTCGCGGAACGCTGACCATGCCTCAAGGTCTTCCGACCGTGGAAGCGGTTTGAGGAGGACGCAACCGATGACCCGGCCCGTCTCCTTAGATTCCGTCGCAAAGCTCCCAAGACCCTGACCAAGGCATCTGTACGAGGCGACGATCTTGCCGAGAAGGGTGCGCTGGGTCTCCACGGACTCCTCGACCGTCCCCGTCAGGAACTCGACGACGATCGGGTCGCCGTACATGGCATAGGCGTCCTCGGCATCGTCCGGCGACCATGCCCTGACGATCAAGCGTTCTGTCTCGAACCGGATGTCCGGATAACTGCGCACCGGACGGAGTCTAGCCCGTTCAAAGGCTCCACGGCTTCGATTCGCCCGCTTCCCGACCGTTCGGCAGGAGGTGTAAGGAACCCAACTTCAGGATGCGGACCGGTGCCGGGGCCACGGCCGTGGAACGGACGTCGAACACGCCGTCCGCAGCGCGGAACCGGACGACCGACCCGATCCCGAAGTCTTCGCCTTCCTGCCCTGCGAACGAACACACCAGACCCTCGTATTCTTGCGCTCGGACATGGACGAGTTTCTGGGCATGGGCATGGTCGAGCCATCGGGCGACCTCCTTCGGTGACGGCTCAAGGTCGCCGACGATCATCAAGACGGGGCCGAGGTGCTCGGCCCATCCGTCCCACCCTTCAAGGTCGATCCGGCGTCCCGAACCCAACCGTGCCCCGTCGACTTGGACCGACGCGACGTCGACCGCGTGTTCGACCGAATGATCGGCCATCTCGATCCATCGGGCACGCCTTTGAGCCTCGCAGACCATCTGGGGCAAAGCCGGGGGACAGACGACCGTTTCGGCACCGATCGGCCATCCCAACGCCTCCAATCCGCTTCCAAGAGGAACCAAGATGCGTTCCGGCCGCAGAATTCGACACACGGCCATCGCAAACTGACGGGCCAACGGGGTCTCACGTGGACATGGCAGTTCGACGATGGCGTCCGGTAGTGCCGAAGTCAGCGAAACCGCCGCTTCCATCGTTCGGACCGGTTGCCGGACCGGATCCAAAGAACCGATGAACGACCAGGCGGGCCGACCGTCGACGATCGCCACAGCCCGGCAAGCGGGCCCGTGGTCGGCCGAGAGTGGGTCGAGGCACACGAGCCCCGAGCCCCCGTCGTGCTCCCACTCGCGCCAGCTCCATGCCGGACTCCCGATGAGGACCGTGCGGCCCATGGATCAGTTTTTCGCCGAGGCCGCTTTGGACGTCGCGCTCGGACGCGCCCTGACTTTGGCCCACGACCGCAGGGCAGAAATGTCTTCGGCCATGGTCCGGCTCAAGGGGACTTGCGTTTTCGCCTCTTCGCTCAAGTCGGCGGTCGACAGCTCCCGGCCTTCATCGAAAGCACGGTTCAAAGCGCCGATGACGACCTGCTCGATCTCGGCCCCGCTGAACCCTTCTGTCTGCTTGGCCAAGTCTGCGACTTTGAACTTCTTGGGGTCACGTTTACGCTTCGACAGGTGGATGTTGAAGATCTGCTTACGGTCGTCGGATTCGGGCAGGTCGAGGAAGAAGATCTCGTCGAAGCGCCCCTTTCGGAGCAGTTCGGGGGGCAGGGCCGAAACGTCGTTGGCCGTCGCGACGATGAAGACCGGTTTCGTCTTCTCCTGCATCCACGTCAAAAACGTCGAGAAGACACGTGCGGTCGTCCCACCGTCGCTGATCCCGCTCCCGCTCATCCCCGCAAACCCCTTCTCCAGTTCGTCGATCCACAAGATGCACGGCGCGAGGCTCTCCGCGATCCGGATCGCCCGCCGCATGTTGTCTTCGCTTTGACCGACCAGGCTTCCGAACACACGGCCGACGTCCATCTTCAGCATGGGAAGCCCGTAAGCCGCCGAGATCGCCTTAGCGACCAGCGACTTTCCGCAACCCTGCACTCCGATCAAAAGGACGCCCTTCGGATACGGGATTCCGAATTCTCGCGCAGCGTCGGTGAAGCTCTTTTCCCTTCGTTCCAACCATTGCTTCAGCAGGTCGAGACCACCGACGTCGCCGAGGTCGTTCTCGGCCGGATAGAACTGCAACATTCCCGTCTTCCGGACGATCTGCTTTTTCTCTTCGAGAATCTGGTCGACGCACAACTGGCGCTTCTCCACCAGACTCCGGGCTAGGGCCGACTCGATCTCGTCATGGGTCAGGCCTTGTGCCGACCGGACGATGGCTTCCTCCTCGTCAGGCGAAAGTTTTACGTTGACCGAAGGGTCCGTCACGCTGGTCGCCACCGTCGCGACCTGGGCCTTGATCGCGTCCTGGTCCGGCAAAGGGAACTCCAAGACGCTGACGTCCTTCTCGAGTTCGACGGGCAACGTCATGGTCGGCGCCAGGATGAACAGCGTCCTCTTCTCTCCTCGCCTCAATTGTGCCGCGACGTCCCGAAGCAGTCGGACGACGTCCGAGCTCTTCATGTAGGCGTGAAAGTCCTTCAGCAAGAACATGGTGCCTTCCGGCGCTTCGAGCACGAGGGCTAACGCTTCGATCTCGCCCGGAAGCGTCGTCTTCGGCGGAGCGGAACCGCCACCCGAGAGGACAGCTCGGTTGACTTTGGGCTTCATACCCTGTGTCTTGCTCCAAGTGTGCAGGTTGCGCCCGAGCTTCTTCGCCACCTCTTGAAGCGCCGCTTCGACCCTGCCCTCTTCCCATGAGACGATGTACACGATCGGATACTTGGCGCGGATCAAAACCTCGATCTCGTGAAGTGCGTCCATATTGTGGCTCGATGCTACCCGTGAGGGCCTTGGCCTCCCTTACGCGGCCACAGGCCGTGCGATGCACGGTCCCAGAACTTTCGGGGCGGGCAAAAAAGGTCGAGGCCCTTGGACGATCGTCCAAGGGCCCCGCGTCCGTAACGGACGGTCGTGGTCAGCCGGTGACCTTGAGGAGCG
>JAFDWQ010000001.1:458305-648491 GCA_018268395.1 Armatimonadota bacterium
CGGGGGTGGAGCATTCCGGAGGGGCCCCCAACGGCGCAATCGCCCTACAATGGGAACCGACGTCGCCCCGCAGCGTTCTTTGGAGGAGTGGATCGATCGCGTAAGGTCTTGCTCCTCGCGACCGGCGGAGTCGCCGGAGCGGTGCTCGTCGGCGTCCTGAACCGGAACGAGCCCACGAACGTATCGGACCGGAAGTTGCCCCTGGTGTTGCGCGGCGTCCAGGCGCTGGGCACTCTCCATACGGCCCGGCACACCTACGAGAACGTCTTCGAGTACTCGACCTCGCGACAACCCCTCCAATGGGTGGCGATGGTGCCCGGTGGAGCGGAACTGGTCCGGACGGGGACGCGCAACGTCGTCCTGGTCTCGGCTACGGGCGAGATCGAAGCAGGCGTCGACCTCGCTCGAGCAACGGTCGAAAGGTCGGGGGACACCGTGACCGTCCGGCTACCCAAACCGCAGTTGTTCGAACCGAAAGTCGACGCGAAGGTCCACTGGCAAAAGTCGGCGGTCTTCTGGAGGGACGACAACATCGCGCTCAAGGCCGTCCGCGACGCGGAAGACCGCATCAAGGAGGCGTCGCTCCGGCAACACATCCTTGAGACCGCCGCCGACGTCGCGGGCAAGCGGGTCAAATCGCTGGCCCGCGACATGGGGATGGACGTCTCCGTAGCGTTCGGCTAGCCCACGCCGCTTGGCCCAAATCCGTCCGGAGGGCGCCTTTCGTGGCCGACGGAGCAGAGCGCCGAAGTGCCCGTCGACCCCGACTTGGCGCCGGATCGGGAGTCTCTCGTGGTGAGAGGACCATCATGAGGAACACACCAAACTGGCTCGCACTGGCCGCTTGCATCGCTTTCGGCCTGGTCGCGACGGCCCCGGTCGAGGCGGCCGTACAGACCAAGAAGTCCAAGACCCAGACCTCGAAGAAGGTCAAGAAGCCTGTCAAACGCGCCGCCAAGTCGGCTGCCAAGCCAAAGGCGAAGACCTACGTACCAAAAGCCCACGTCGTCAACAAGGGCAGCTTCCGGACACTGAAGAACAGTGACCGCATCACGGTGATCACGCGCGGTTCGACGTCG
Source organism: Armatimonadota bacterium (assembly GCA_018268395.1). Lineage (NCBI taxonomy): Bacteria > Bacillati > Armatimonadota > Armatimonadota bacterium. The sequence continues at coordinate 459,385 of JAFDWQ010000001.1, forward strand.
TCGCCCCGTCCCCGGTCCGACATCGAGGCGGCCCGGCGCCGGTCTCAGGTCACCACTCTGCGCACCGTCGCGCCGTCACAAGCCGTCCTGCGCAACCTGACGGTGGACACATACCCGTCCACGGCGTTGCTCGTCCGCAATCCGAACACCAGTTGGTGGGGTACGTACGGGCCGCCGAGCACGTCGTACCTCGACCCGACGTACGGTTGGATCACGACCATCGGCTATTCCTGGGGCACCGTCATGTACACCTATGGTTACCAAGTGGTGAATTTCTGGAACGGCGGCGGCTATGACTGGGTCGCCTATCCCGGTGTCGCGGGCGTGGCCTATCCGGTCCTGTACCGCTGACAAGGCTGCTTGCTCACGACCAACGCCCGGCTCTCGAGTGCTTTTCCGTTCGACAGCCGGGAACGTTTTCGTACCGCTCTCTCGTCGAATCGGGTGTGGCGGGGCGAACGACGGGAGTGTTATCCGGGACAGCGCTGGTCCTCCTAACGGCCCTGAGTGGTTGTAGCGGGATTTCGCATCTTTTCGTACGCAATCTCAGCTCACAAGCCGTCGACATCGAGTTCCGGTTTCGAGACGGCACGGGTCGGACGACGAAGATGAAGCTTTGGCCGCACCAGGCGCCGGCCGAAGTGACCGACTTCTTCGGCACGTTGCCTCCGATGGACATTTATCTGGCAAAGGCGGGAGGTCGAACGGAGCGCGTCCCTGACCCTTCCCTGTCCCCAGGCTTGTTGAATAACACCTCGTCGTCCGAGGTCTACTTTCTCGACGTGACGGACGAAGGCGTGGTGTACAGGGATCCGAACTTTTTCGAATCGCGGCAGTCTGCTCTGACGTTCTGCCTGTCCGCGATTTGCCTGGCCCCTGTGGCACTAGTCGCGAGCGCGTCCTGGATCCGTAAGCGGTCACAAAACGACGACGCTTGACGATGACGTGGCCCGACAAACCCGCTTCATATGAGACGTCTCACGAGAGAAGCCTAGCTTCTCGTAAAAGCCGTTCTGGTACGTGAAGAGGAACACGTTCGCACCAGGAGACGATTCGTGGATCAGATCGAGGGCCTCTTGCATCATCTTCGAGCCGATCCGGTGTCCTTGCCAGCGCGGAAGGACACCGACGTCCCAGACGCTGAACCATCCTAGGGCGTCCTGCATGATCCGAACGGTTCCGATCGCTTCACCATCCGGTGAAAGAGCGACGATCCCGCCCCATGTCGTAGATGACTGGTCGGGAAGGAACGACTTGTTGCCAAAGGCTGCTCCGACGACGGACCGGTATTCGTCGTCTCTCGGGACGCGCCTTTCGATCCGGACGCCTTCGGGAAACGGCTGCGAAGGTCGTGACGTTCCCAAGGGCGGTCCGGCGAACCGCAGGTGGTAGCCGTTCAGGTCTTCGACCACGTACTCTCGGAAACCCCACGGTCTGTCTCCCAGTTCTTCCACGATCTTCGCCCCCCTGGCCCGGTGGGTTTCATGAAGCTCGTCGGCGTCGTCCACGTTGATCCAGTGCTGGTGTCCTTGTATCTTCGCGGCAAGCTCCGGCTGCCGATTGAAAAGGATCGTGGCTCCGCCACTGGACGCTGAGCCGAACGTCGGTGGCTCGCCCCATGCCCAAACCGTTTCGAACCCCAAGACGTCTTGGTAAAACGCGAGCGTCGCGACGATATCGGAGCACGCGAGCACGGCGCTGGAGCTTTTCACTCCGTTAAGCATACAGGACGACTAAGTGCGTACTCACTCGGGGCAGAGCACGACGCTCTCCTGCTCGTTCGGATCGGTCCGCGCCAGCACCGCCCGGGCATGGCTGTCCGACGCGTTATAAGGCAAATGCGGGACGCCGGCGGGGATATAGACGAAGTCGCCTGCCGTCGCTTCCAGGTGCTGTCCGAGGTCGTCGCCATAGTGCATGCCGACCGTGCCCTCCAGCATGAAGATCGCCGTTTCGTGCGCTTCATGGTAGTGCGCCTTGGCACGGGCGCCGGGCGGGAACTCGACCAGGTGCATGCAGATCCCTTGAGAGCCCGTCGATTCGCGTGAGACGCCCTGAAAATAGCTGAGGCCCTGAACCCCTTCGAACCCTTTTTGCTCGCGCACGACGCGGCACTCGTCCATGCCCCCGAGTGTAGCCTTTGGCAGCCCGGGCGTAACCCGATGGTCGGTCCGTCGCGTCAGAGACGCCAAGTCATGCTCGCCATCGCCGCAGCCGCTATGCTCGCCGTCACGCCGGTCCAAGACTCCCCTCAACCTGCCCCGACCCCGATCAGAATGCAGCTGACGGCAGGGCCCGGTGGATCGTTGTCCCTCGTCGTCAAGAACGCGAACCGTCGCTCCTTAAACGTGAATTTTGGAATCTCCTTGGCGAACGGGTCCGCCCACTATCCGACCAACCTTTTGCTGACGATCGTCGATGGAGCGAAATCCCGCACGCTTCCTTACGCTCGGGGACGCGGTGTCGTCGGCGGACGGACCGACGACTTCGTCGTCCCCTTCTTCGGCCAATCGAGCTACGAGTTCCGGTTGGACGTTTCGGACTTCGCCGAACTCCACGATGGTCCCGTCACTCCGGTCCCCGAGACGTTCCGAGCGTTCGTGTCAGTGGTCAGCAAACCGCTGGAGCACGTGAACCTGGACACCCAAGGGCTCAAACATATGGAGCTGTTCCAAGGCGAGGCCGCGTCGAACATCGTCGACATCGACCTCGCCAAGAAAGGGACCCGCTAACCGCTGATCTTCTGATAGACGGCGGTGTGCGACTCGGACGACGGATACGTGCCGTCGCGCGGCATCAACGCGAGGATGCCGTTGGGCACCGCGCCGTACTTCAAGAGGATCTCCGTGACTTCGGTCTCGGTCACGTCCCCGCTGGGCGCGTCGACCGCGATCAAAGCCCCGCCGTTTTCGACGACGGTGGCGTACGAGCGCGCCGCATCGTCGTCCACGCCCTGGTCGATCAACGAGCCCGCGACACCGCCCGCGACGGCCCCGGCGACGCCCGTCGCGGCCACACTGGCAAGCGCCATGGCCAAAGCTCCCCCGCCAAGGACGATGCCCAAACCGGGAACGGCCGTGGCCGCGAGTGCGGCGAGCACGCCGACCCCGAGTCCGATCGCACCGCCCCTCTTCGCCCCTTCGAGCGTGTCGGCAGGGGTCGTCACGGTGAACCCTTCTTCGGCTGTGACACGGACGTCGTCAGCCGCGTCAGGGTTGCCTGGAAAGGCCTTTGCGAAAACACTGATGTCTTCGGACTGCACGCCGCGGTCCATGAGGGCCGCAACGGCCCGGGAAGCCGAATCGGGATCCGGCATCGAAGCATAGATGAGTTTTTCCATGGTCTTGCGTCGGGTACGGACGCGCCGCCCCTCTGTCCTCCTCGACGCCGTCCGGCCCTTTCGCTCGGAGTCCCGCCCCGATTTCCTACGCGGTCCTTACGTTTCGCCGGGCCGGAAGCCGCAGTGTCGGCTCCGTCGGCCCATACTCCTCCCGATATGGCGCCGACGTTCGAAGTGGCCCGGCTCGAACACGCTCTCGACGTGTCCCAGATGCGCGTCGCGGCTGGAGAACGCCTGACCGAACGGTTAGGCCCTGGGAACTGGGCCGGAACCGCCTTAGTGCCGTCCATCAAGGAACGCATCCGTTCCGCCGACCCGACGCTCCACCGGTCGACCCTCTTCGTCGCCGTCGAAGAGGGACGCGCCCTTGCATCCGTGGCGCTGAGCACCTTCGCTCCGGGGTTCTGGAAGAAGTCGCTTTGGAGCGAACCGGGAGCTTCGGCCCTCGGAGTCTTCGCGCTCGTCGTCCATCCGGACGTCCAGCGTCAGGGCCTCGGACGCTTCGTCATGGCGCAGGTCGAAGGCGTCGCCCGAGGACGGGGCATCCCGTTCGTCCGGCTCGACGCCTATTCAGCCAACCCCGGTTCGAACGCCTTCTACGAGGCTTTGGGTTATGACCGCAGGGCCGTGATCGACCTGCGGGGAACCGGGCTCGTGCTCTATGAAAAGCGCGTCCTGCCCCGTCCTTGACACCGTTCAGTCCTTCTTTTTGGGCGGGACCGGAACCGTCTTCCAGGCCATCAAGGCCTTCTCTGTCGCCGGTCCGTTCTTCTGCAGCCATTCCGCGGCTTCGTCGCCGGCCTTCTTCCCGTAGACGCGGTGGCCATAGACGAGCGACACACCCTTGCCTTCGCTCATTTTGAAGCGTGCGAACGACACTTCGATGAATTCCGGCTTCGGAAAGAGGACGACGATCAGGTGTTCGGCTTCGGACGAACCAGAGCGGGGGACCGAGTCTGTCCGCACGACACGTCCACCGTTCTTCTGATACGCGTCCAGGACGGAATTGGCCGCCTTTGCCAGCGCCTCGCCGTCCTTGACCTTGGCGTAGACGTTCAAGGTCATCATGTCTTTCCATTTGGCGAGGTCTTCCTGGCCCTGGGGCGTGTATTCGTGAAGGTCGTCTTTCGAGTACCGGTGGAAGAAGCCTTGTCCCATGAAGCTGAAATCAGGTTTCGTCATCGGTATCAAAACGGACGCAAGGGCCAGGAACGGCGTCATCCGGCGAGGATACTCTCCGTGCCATAAGACGGTGCCGATCCCGCCCTTGCGCGTAACGCGTTAGACCGGGATCACACCCGGGTGTACACGACCTTCATGAACTGCACCCATTGACCGTCTTCGCCTTGACCGCTCGACGTCAGTGTCCGGTGGTCGCCGTCGACGATCTCGATGACGTCGCGGTAGTTGGAGGTCTCACCGTCCTTCGTCATGCTCGGACCTTGGCAGTCGAGCGTCATCGACTTGCCGTCTCCGCTCAACGTGCCCGTGTACTTCCAAAGGTGGGACGACGCCGAAGCGAACCAGCAGCCCCGGTACTCCTTGAAGGAGACGTCGTAACCGAGTGCGACTTTGTACTGCATGCTCTGACCGTCGTGCATCGTCGACTCGCCCTCGCCAAAAGCCCAGAGTCCGCCCAAACTCACGACGGTTTCGCGGCCGGCCATTTTCATGGGAGGACCGTCGGGCCCCATCATCGCTTCGGTCTCGGTCGTCCACTCACCGACGAGTTGCATCAGCCACTCGTGTTCGGCGACAGGTTTCGTCGGGCCCATTTCTTCAGGTGTGGTCTCGCTCATGTCAGATCCTTCATACCCTCAGACGTCAAGGTTCGACACGAGCCGCCGGGTCCAGGGACAATCGACACGTGCCCCTCGCCGATCACCGACTGACCGCTCGCCGCATCCTCGTCTACGGTGTTTGCGGTTCGGGCAAGACGACGCTCGCCCGGCGGCTCTCCGAACGTTCGGGAATCCCCTGGCATTCGGTGGACGACCTCACGTGGGAGGCAGAATGGACACCCGTCGGGCCGGACGTCCAGCGGGAGCGGATCGGGAACATCGTCAGCGGGACCGAGTGGATCCTCGACACGGCCTACGGAGCCTGGCTCGACGTCCCGCTTTCCCGTGTCGAACTGATCGTCGGGTTGGACTATCCCCGGTGGTTCTCGTTCGCCAGGCTCTTACGCAGGGCTGTCGTCCGGGCGATCGACCACAGTCCGGTGTGCAACGGCAACGTGGAAAGCTGGCGCAATATGGCTTCCAAGGATTCGATCCTCGTTTGGCACTTCAAGTCCTTTCGACGTAAGCGGGCCCGCATCCGTCAGTGGGCCTCGGACGGAACCGGGCCGAGCGTCCTCGTGTTCCGGAGCCATCGGGAGTGCGAACGGTGGTTAGGGTCGCTGGAACGCCGGTTCCCGACATAAAGACCTCGGCGCATAATGTCGGTGTGCGGACCGCTGCTTTTGCTTTCCTTGCAGGCGTCGCCCCGTTCGTCCACGGCCAGCCGGCCCGTTTGGGCGCGGACGTCTTCCCGTCGCAGGCCCGAGGTGTGATCGTCGGGGTCGCGGCGTCGGCTTGGCGTCCCAACTTGACGCCAGGGAGCACGTTCGCCGGCCGTCGTGTGATCGACGCGAATCCCACGTTGAGGTCCCTCCTCCTGGACGCGCAGACCGTCGAAGCATCGGTCATCGCTCGGCGCTCCGGAGTCCGGTACGCCGTCCCGAACCAGACGACGATGGCTTCCTATACGCCGAACGATCCGTCCTTGGGATCCCAATGGGGCCTTGCCAGGGCCGACTTTTTGGGAATGTGGGACAAGGTCAAGGCAACGGGAAATTCGCCGATCGCCATCTTGGACACCGGCATCCAGACGGACCATCCCGATTTGGCCGGGCACATCGTCGCCGGAGGATATGACTTCCACAACGGGGACAACGACCCCATGGACGACAACGGCCATGGGACGCACTGTGCCGGTATCGCGGCGGCCGTCACGGACAATGCCGTCGGCATCGCAGGCGCCTCGTTCGGCGCGACGCTGATCGCGGTGAAAGTCCTTGGTGCGAACGGCTCAGGGACGACGTGGAACGCGGCCCAAGGCATCACGCACGTCGTCAACGACACGTCGGCCCGCGTGATCAGCATGAGCCTAGGTGCGAGCGGGAACGACCCGAACTTGGAAGCGGCGTGCAACCTCGCCGGGAACGCCGGGATCGTGGTCGTGGCCGCCGCCGGTAACAACGGCAACACGACGGTCCAGTATCCCGCGGGCTATCCGACGTGCCTCGCTGTCGCGGCGAGCGACGCGACCGACGGGCGTCCTGCGTTCTCTAACTATGGCCCTTGGGTGCACGTCGCGGCCCCGGGGACGTCGATCTATTCGACGTACCTCCCAGACACTTATGCGACCCTACAAGGGACGTCGATGGCGACGCCGTTCGTCTCGGGCCTCGTTTCGGCGATGTACGAGACGCAGGGAGCGGGCCGGAACCCGGTGAAGGCCTCTTGGGCGAAGAACTTCGTCCTGGCCGGCACGACGGAAACAGGCACGTGGACCCGGTTCGGTCGGATCAACGCCCGTGACTCCTCGATCTTCGCATCGAACGCGGCCGTTTCCTATTGGAACTTCATCGGTGTCGGGCCCGGCGTGACCGATCCCGACGGCGTCCGGACCGTCATGGACGCGGCCGGAAACCTCATTGTCGCCACCCGCGTCGGGGCGGACGCTTCGACGGACGTCCTGTTACGGAAGTACGACAAGAACGGCGTGCCTGTCTGGTCGAAGACGATCGACGGTGCAGGCATGGCCGACGTGCCCCTCGGACTCGCGACCGACACTGGGAACAACGTGTTCTTTACCGCGTCGTCCCAAGGCCCTGGGACGGGGAGCGACCTGCTGACGTGCAAGGTTTCGGCCGCAGGCGCACTCCTGTGGAGCAACCGCTGGAAAGGGCCGGGCACCGTGGACGACTTCGGACGGGCCGTCGTCGTTTCAGGTTCGATCGTCGTCGTGGCCGGTCAATCTTCGGCCGGCCCTCTCGCTCAGCCGGACTGCTATCTCTGGAGGTTCAACGCTGCCACGGGCGCGACGATCGGGGCCAAGGCGTTCAACGGTACGGCGAACGGCGCGGACACGGGCAAGGCCGTGTCTCTGAGGACGGACGGACGCGTCTACGTCGTCGCCGACGTCGCCGGAACGGGGACCGGGAAGGACGCTGTCGTCCTCCTCTATACGCCGGGTTCGAACGTGCTCACCCAACTCGTCCGGTTCAACTCGTCGGGCGTCAACGACGACTGGGTCGACGCTGTCAAGACGACGCCGAACGGAGACTGCGTGGCCATCGGTCGAAGGCCGGGCGGAAGTTTCGTCTTCCGCGCCAAAGCTGGAGGCGGCTTGGCTTGGTATTGGTTCCAAAACGGGACTTTGAAGTCTCTGGCGCTCGATGCCGCGGGATCGGTGTACACGGACGGGTTCGAGTCCGGGGCCGGGATCGGAACGATGTTCCGGGTCGTCAAACGGGACTTGTCGAACGGGGCCATTCTATGGCGGAGAAGGATCGCAGGATTCGGCGACGTGGTCCAAAGCCAATACGTCAACGAGGGACTGGCGATCGACGTGACCGGACAGTCCGTCGCGGTTTCCGGTAAGACGTACGGGGCGACCAACTCCGATTGCGCGACCGCGTGGTACGACGCGTCGACAGGGCAGCTCACAAAGTTCGCCCGCTATGACGCCGGATCCGCCAACGACCTCGGTGTCGCGGTCAAGGTATCGCACGTCACAGGCAAGACCCTGACCGTCTGTCTCACCGCTCAAGCCGCCGGCAAACAGGTCCGGATCTTGCGCTATTGAACGGCTCACCGACCTTGACCGGCTTCACTTTCCTGTGATCGTCACCGTCCGGACGAACAAAACCTTGTTCCAAGAGAAGGCGATCGCCCGGAATTCCGGTGCCGGCCACCACGAATCGGCCTGTGCCGAAACGAGGATGCCGGTCGAAGGGTCTCCGGGACGCAAACCTCGTTCGGCTTTGGCTTGTCGCTGAGGATCGTTGGGAGCCAGCCAAAGTGCGTTCGAACCCGCGACGGCTTTTCCTAAGGACAGCGGCGTCAGCTTGGAGTGGACGTCGGGAAGGTCGGTGCGGCCTGGACGCGGTTCGAAGTAGCCCGGGAAGCGGACCGGTCGAAGGGCTCCGTTCGAAGGGACGCACTCAAGGACGGTCGCACCCTCGGGAATGTCCGGGCGCATGCGGATGAAAAACCGGGACAGGATCGGAAGGTTGGAGAGTAACGTCACGCCGCCCGACGTTGTGCTCGATCGATCGATGGCGAGCTCCACCAGAGTTTCCTCGCCGTTCCTCACTTTTTGATCGCTCTTCGACAAGTCCAAAGTGAACGACGTTGCGCCTCCGGCAACGGCTGGTCCGGAGAACAACGCCGTACCTGACTTCGACCAATCGGCGAAACTCTGGCCCTGCCCTTCGGCGGTGGCGATATCCCTGGAAAAGACCACGGTGTTGCCGCCTGCGGCCAAGACCCAGGTTTCTCGGGTCGAAGCGGACGACACCGTCAGCAGCGCGTGGGCGAGCAACGGAGAGACCTGGACCTCGACCGTAGGCTCTTCTCCGGCATTGAACTTCCGCGTCCAAACTTGTCGGGCCGTGGATTCGTGAGCGTCGAGCACGGTGACGGACAGGTACGGCCCGCCCGCCTGACCCCTTACGACGAGGACGCCCTTCTTTCCGGCCTTCAACCAGTCGAACGATGCGATCTCCTCGCCTGCCGCCAGCGTGACGAGAGTGGCACCCTTGTCGGCATCGAGGTCGAACACTCCAAAGGCGGCCGTTCCGGCGTGCGACGTCGTATAGCCCAAGCACTTTCCGTCATCGGACCAGTTCACGCTTTCGACGTCCGTAGCGACGAACCGCGGCGTTCCGAGAGTGACGCCCGACCACTCTTGAGCGTGTCCGACCGACACGATGGTCAAGGCCAAGAAAAGCGAGGCCGCTCTCATACCGTTCTTTATACAGTACGGGCGAAGCAATGATTCCGGATCAGCGCCTTATCCGCCTTTTAAACAGCGCGCGGTCGACGTCCTTGCCCAAGACCTGGGCTGTCCACGGTGGTCCTGGAGGTGCGCAACGGATTCCGTGATCCTTCACTCTTTCGCCCCAAGAGCGTCGAATACCGAGTCCCGGTAGGACAAGGGTCGGCCGGCCGTCTCGTTCCCATGGTCTTTTCGCGAGTCGAGGATCCGGTACCAAGGGGACGGTCTCGACCACAAAGGGGTTCCCTCCTTACGGCACGTCAAAAACCGTGGAGGGGAGCGCATGTGCCGTTTTGGCTACGGGTGCATTTTTTGCTTCGGTCCCTTCCTCTTGGTCTTCGACGCTCCTCAGTTCGGAGCGCGGAACGCCATGAAAAGCCGTGCAATTTCGTCCTTCGTCTCGCTCGTCGCCGCCGCCCTCGCTTTGTCGGTGACTGCCCGAGCCACATACGTCGCCGTCGACCTCGGGACGGGACCGGTCGCCAACGACATCGATCAGGGCTCGCTCGCGGGTTGGATGCCGTTCGCGTCGGAATTCGGGAACCGCGCCCATGCGTGGACGGGAGCGACTCAGGGAGACGTGACCGATGTGCACCCCTCCTTTTTGGACACGGCGACGACGGCCGGTTCGTCCTACGCGGCCGCGGTCTCAGGTGGCCTTGCCGTGGGATACGGGGTCGGTTCGCCGACTCTGAACCGGGCCGCGCCGATCGCGTGGCGCAACGGCGTGGCGTCGTACCTCGATCCGGGGTTCGCCTACTACTTCGGTCAAGCGACCGACACGGACGGGATCCAGATCGTGGGAAACGTCTCGCAACAGGACACCAAGCACGACATCGTCACGGGGGGCCCGAGCCATGCGGTCCTCTGGGACGCGGTCACAGGCTCGGCCACCGATCTCAGTCCCGGTAACAAGGGCTACTCCGTCTTCGGCGTCGGCGGCGGTGTCCAGGTGGGTTACGAGCAGAAGAGCAAGTACGTCGAAGCCGTGCTGTGGACCGGCACCGCCCGTTCTATGGTGAACCTCCATGACCAAGACTACGACCTCTCGATCGCGTACGCCACCAACGGACCGACCCAAGTCGGAATCCTGGGGCAGGACCGTCAGTTCTTCGCCGAAAAGCGTGGCCGAAGGGTCCGGTTCTATACCGCGGTGAGCTGGCACGGTTCGGCCGACTCCGTCTCCTTCTTCGATTCTGGGGCGTATCCGGACTCCTGGGCGGTCGACGTCAAGGGCGACACGGCCGTCGGATACGGCGCTCTGATCAACTACCTCGGCGTGCCTCAGACTTACAGGGCACTGGCGTGGGTCGGAGCCGGTCATACGCGCGTCGAACTCCACGCCTTGCTTCAAGGGTCGTTCGCCCACTCGCGGGCCGTCTCCGTCGATGCCGCCGGGAACATCGTCGGCAACGCCACGACGGCCGACGGAAAAGTCCATTCGATCGTCTGGATCAAGCAATGAAACTCGGTCCCCCGCGCCGTCTCAGTGGCGGTGCGGCGGATCGTCGAGCGGACGGAAGAAACAGACCACCATCCGTCCGTTCGGCGTGTCCATTGCGTTCAAATGGATCTGGACTCGGACCAGCTTCCCGTTGCGGTGCAGGATGTCGACGCCCTCGTCGGAGCTGATTTCGATCGGGCCCGGCATCGCGGCCAGGTAGGCCTCGCGGTGCCGGCGGTGCCCGGCACGTACGGTCTCGGGCATGAGTTCCCCGACGTGGAGCCCGACGAGTTCCTCTTGGCTCCATCCGAAGAGCTCGGCTGCCAGCCTGTTCGCCCGATGGACGACACCCTCGGACGTGACGATCATGACCGGCCCTGGCGCGCTGTCGAGCATCGCTTCGAAAGTCGCGACCTCGCGGGCGAGCGCGGCGGAGCGCACCGCGGCTTCATCGAGTTGGCCTGCGAGCCTCTCGTTGTTGCTCCGAAGTTCCGACGCGACCGCCTCTTCCCGTTCTTGGACGAACTTAGCGACCAGCTCGGCGCGGTTGAGCCGTCCGTACTTCTCGCGGATCCGGCACCAATAGGTGCTGACCGTCGGGACGCTGATCCCGAGATCGTTAGCGATCGCCTGATCGATATGGCCGGACGCCGCAAGTTCAAGGATCTGGCGCTCGCGGCGCGAGAGTCCCGACCTGCCCATCTTCAATCGGATTATGACGCCTGTCATGTCGCGCCGTCCGGCGGCACGATACGGTGGTCTTCATACGACGCAGACCCGCTCATCGGACATACGGCCTACCTTGATCCGCGCCCTGAACTGCAAGTGTTACCTGCCCGGTTCAGGTTCAATCAGGTTCAAACGGACTTGAGGGTCTGTTCCAGTCCGCAAAACCGACGACATTTTTCAGACTTAATCGAATTGTAGAGTTTTGGCCATGGGGCCATTCCCTCACCTTGACCCGATCCCGATTCCGGCTCCGGTCTGGTTGATGAAGGTGCTCAGCCTCTTGACTCTAGCCCTTCACTTCTCGGCCGTCATGATCCTGGTCGGGACGCTCGTCCTCGTTTTGTGGCTGAACGCCGCAGGGCGCTCCAAGAAGGACGAAGACCAAGTCTCCGCGGCCTACACGCTCGCCAAACGGATGCCCGTGTTGATGACCTGGGTCATCAACCTCGGAGTCCCGCCGCTGCTCTTCGCCCAGGTGCTCTACAGTCCGGCGATCTACTCCAGCACTGTGTTGATCGGCTTGCTCTGGATCGCCGTCATCCCGTTGCTCATGTTGGCCTACTGGATGCTGTACCGGACGGTGGCCGCCTTCGAAAGCGGCAAGTCCCCCATGATCCCGGCCGCGGTCGCCCTTCTGGTCGTCCTCGGGATCGGCCAGATCTACGCGATGAACATGTCGCTCATGCTCAGGCCCGAAGTCTGGGCCGAGATGTACGCGGCGAGCCCGATCGGAGCCAAAGGGCCGAAAGGCGATCCGACCTTGACTCCACGGTGGCTGTTCGTCATGGCGGGCGGACCGGCCTTTGGAGGCGTTTGGGCGCTTCTCCTCTCCAACATGGCCTACCTGAAGGAGGGAGCGAAGAAAGCCCTCCGCAAGGCCGGAGGGGCCGCCGCACTCGTCGGCGCCGCCCTTCAGATCGTCCTCGGTGCGATGGTGCTTCAGAACCAACCGGCCTCCGTGAGAGAAGCGGTCTCGGCCAGTGGCCTGAACACGGTCGCGGGCTACCTCTTCCTCGGCACTGCCGTGGCGACGGGCCTGCTTGGCGGCTTCCAAGCCCTGCGCGGCGTCTCCGGACTCGCGCTCGGGGTCGGCGGCCTTTTGACGGCCTTTCTGGCGAACGCTGGGGCCGTCATCGTCCGGGACGGTATCCGGGACGCGACGCTGAAGGCCAAGGGGTTCGACGTTTGGAACCGGACGGAATCCAGCAACTGGTCCGTCGTGATCATCTTCCTCCTCCTCTTCGTAATCATGTTGGGAGTCGTGTACTGGCTCCTCAGCGTGATGCGGAAGGCCACTCCTCCTAACGAGCAGGTGTCCCTATGAGCGAAAGCGCTGTCCCCCACATCGAACAGGAAGACCAAGGCTTCACGCGTCGCGGGTTCGTCAAAGTCGCCCTAGGCGGCGTCGGCCTCGCCTACGCGGCGGCCATCGGCTATCCGATCTACCGCTACCTGAATTCGCCTGTCGAAGCGTCCATCGCCATGGCGGCGGTCAAAGAGGTGACGCTGCCTGACGCCGACAAACTCCCGAAGGGTTCGGCCCTGATGTACAAGTTCGGGGTCCGACCGGCGATGTTGATCCACCACAAGGACGACACGTGGGTGAGCCTCGACGCGGTCTGCACCCACATGGGCTGCACGGTCGCTTACGATCCGAACGCCGATATGATCAACTGTGCCTGTCATGGCGGCAAGTACGACGCGAAGACGGGCGAGAACGTGTCCGGGCCGCCTCCTCGGCCATTGACCCGCTATGAAGTCACCGTCTCACCGGGATCGGTGCTGGTGCAGAGGGCTTAACCATGGCAAAGAACCCGAACTACCTCATCGAAAGGCTCGGCCTCGAGGACGTCATCGCAACGGCGAAGAAGAAGACCGTTCCTCAGCATAGACACAGCGTTTGGTACTACTGGGGAGGCCTCTCGCTTCTCTTCTTCATCGTGCAGGCGCTCTCGGGGATCCTCCTTATGGTCTATTACCGGCCAGGCCCTGAAGCCTACGAGTCGGTCCGTCAGATCACGTACCAGATCCACTTCGGGTGGCTCGTCCGCTCGGTGCACAACTGGTCGGCGAACCTGTTCCTGATCTCCGTGTTCGTGCACATGTTTTCCGTCTTCTTCATGAAGGCGTACCGCCGCCCGCGGGAGTTCGGATGGTGGAGCGGAATGGTGCTCCTCTTGCTCGGACTGACGTTCGGGTTCAGCGGCTACCTGTTGCCGATGGACGACCTGGCGTTCTTCGCGACCAAGGTCGGACTTGAGATCCCTAACGCCATTCCCGTCATCGGCCCGCCGATAGCGAACCTGTTGCGGGGATCGGTCGACGTCAGCGAGTTCACGGTCCAGCGCTTCTTCGCGCTCCACGCCGTGATCCTGCCCATGCTCTACCTCCCGTTGCTCGGGATCCACGTCTGGCTCGTCCAGAAGCACGGCAACGCCGTCCCTGACTCGGAGGAGGCGAAACCCGCTTCGGACCGCAAAACGATCCCGTTCTTCCCCAACTTCCTGGTCAAGGATTTCGCGATGTGGCTGATCGGTCTGAACGCGCTCGCCGTCCTGGCGTCCGTGTTCCCCTGGCAGCTCGGTCCGCCCGCCGACGCCCTGAAGCCGGCTCCCGTCGGGATCCATCCGGAGTGGTACTTCATGAGCCAGTTCCAGACCTTGAAGATCATGGGCCGTCTCTTCCCCGGAATGGCGGGCGAGGCGATCGGTATGACCCTGTTCACGGTCGGCCTGGTGCTCTGGTTCCTGATCCCGGCGTTCGACAAAGACAAACCCTCCGGCCAACGAGGCCGCACGACGACCTACTTCGGCCTCCTCGTGGTCGGCATCCTGGTGCTGACGACGGCATGGGGCTACTTAGGGGTCCGCTAGGAGCTATCCATGAACTATCCACTTTGGGACGTCCCTGGACTCGGCGGAGCGTGGGTGATCGGTCTGATCTCGATCTTCCACGTCCTGATCGCCTGGTTCGCTGTCGGAGGCGGGATCTACCTGCCTGTCGCCGAATCGAAGCTGTACCGCGAAGGAAAGGAAGCATGGTTGCCCGTCTTGCAGGCCCATTCCCGCTTCTTCCTCGTCCTGACGGGCGTGTTCGGCGCCGTCTCGGGCGTCGGCATCTGGTTCGCGATCGGTCTGGTCCACCCTGAAGCCACATCGACCCTGATCCACAATTTCGTGTTCGGATGGGCGATCGAATGGGTGTTCTTCGTCATCGAGCTCGCCGCGGCGGCGGTCTACTACTACACCTGGAACAGGATCCCTCGGGAACTGCACCTCAAGGTCGGCTACGTCTACGCGGTCGCCTCCGTGCTGACCCTGGTCATCATCAACGGCATCCTGTCGTTCATGCTCACACCGGGCGACGCGTGGCTCCAGGTCGCGGGCACAGGTCAGGAATCGAGCCGCTTCTGGCTCGCGTTCTTCAACCCGACATACTTCCCGTCCTTGATCATGCGGACGCTGGCGTGCCTGTCGCTCGCCGGCATCTATGCCTTGATCTCGTTCTCCAGGGTCGACGACGAGTCTCTCAGCGAAATCCGGACTTCGATGATCAAATGGAGCGCGCGATGGCTCGCTCCGATGGTCCTCCTGATGCCTGTCGTCCTCGTTTGGTTCCTCTTCGCGATGCCGGCCGAGAGCAGGGGACTCCTCCAACTCGGCATGACGACCATCGGCTCTGGCGCCTTCACCCAGGTGACGCGGATCGCGATGCTGACCGTCATCACGACCGTCACGATCGCAGGTGTCGCGTACTTCTTCGCCTACAAGGCCCCCAAGGAGCTCTCGGTGGCCCACGGGATCGCCTTGCTCGCGCTGGGCGCGGTCGCGACGGCCTCGACCGAATATGCCCGGGAAACGGTGCGCAAACCGTACGTCATCGGACGGCACATGTACTCGAACGGTGTCCGGGTCCGGGACGTCGAGAAGTACAACCAAGAGGGATACCTCACGGACTCGATGTGGACTCCGAGCATGGACAGGCTTGCCCGAGGAGAAGCCATGTTCCGAGGCCAGTGCGCCAGCTGCCACACGCGTGAAGGCTACCGGTCCATGCACCGGCTGCTCCAAGGGCGCGACGAGAAGAACATCGTCAAGCTCCTCGAACTTCTCCACAAACCGACGGCCGACTCGACGTACGTCAAGTACATGCCGCCGCTCGTCGGCAAACCGGACGAGATCGACGCCCTCGCCGGGTACCTGTCCACCCTCTCGCAACCGGCGGCGCCGGCCACGTCGGTCGTCCGACGCGAATAGACCCTTCGAGGAAGGATCCGACCACGACGCCCCTTCCCGGCCCGGGAAGGGGCGTCCCTTTGTCCTTCCTACCGGGAGGCGGACACGACAAAACGGCCGGTAGGACGACCTACCGACCGCTCTTGAAGCAAATCTCGAATGAAGGTTCCGGATGCAGAGGGACTACCAGGTGCTGTAGGCTGTACCGTCGAGGCCGTTGCCTGAAGCCGAAGAAGAAACCTTACCGACCGTCGGCGACGTCGTCGAATAGGTGATCGCGGCACCGGAAACGGGGTCGGTCGGGACCGATTGGAGGTACGGGCCCTTATAGTCGGCCGCGGCGATCGACTTCGCGGCTCCCGCACTGTCCTTCCCGGACGCCGGGGCCGTCGTCACCGTCAGGTCGGCCATAGAGGACGGCCAGGCGGACGTATCGTTGTGGAAGAGCTCGATCGCGTTCCGGCACAGCTTCAAGTTGCCTCGAAGACTCGCTTCCTTGCTCCGCAGGCCCGAATCCATGAACCTGGGGATGGCGATGGCGGCGAGGACGGCCAGGATGACGATGACGATGAGCAACTCGACGAGCGTGAATCCCCTCATCTTGTGAGCCGGCTTTTGCTTCAGTAACTGAGTCACAAGGACAATATCGGTCATCGAAACTAGACTCTTTAGGGTCACTTTACGTTCTGTATCGCAGAATAGATCGGCGTAATGATCGAAACCGTGATCGTCCCGACCAGGACGCCCATTCCGACGATCATCAGGGGCTCCAAGATCGAGACCAGCGACTTGAGCCGGCCGTCCGCCTCGACCTCCATCTGATCCGCGCACGAAGCGATCATCGAACCCAGTTTCCCGGTCCTTTCACCGACCCCGATCATCTGGGTGACCACGGGCGGGAACACTTTGTGCTCCTTGAAAGCCTCGAACACCGATCGCCCTTCTGAAACTGAGGTCAGAGAGCGGCCGATCGCCTCCGCGAGCGACCTGTTCCCCGCCACTTTGGCCCCGTGTTCGAGGGCTTGGACGATCGGGACGTTGCCGGAGACGAGCGTCGAAATGGCCTGAAGGGCGCGGGAAAGAGCCAGTTTGCTCAAGAGTTCGCCGATCCCAGGAAGGCGATAGGCGAAGCGGCCGGCGTGCTCGGCGACCACCGGGTTCTTGAACAGGAACCGGATTCCGGTCAGCGTCCCCACAAAGCCGAGGACGCAAGGGACGGGTCTGCTCCGGATCAGGTTCCCGGCATCAAGCATGAGCCGCGTGGTGACCGGAATCTCCGCGTGCATTTTGAGGAAGATATCGGCGAACTTCGGCATGACGAAGACGATCAGGACGAGGACGGTCACGAAGCTGACGAACAACATCACCATCGGATAGAGCATGGCGTTCATCACTTTTCGGCGCAACTCCGCAGAACGCGCCAAATAGGCCGATGCGCTCGCCAGTGCCAGGCTCAGGTTGCCCCCTTCCTCGGCGACGCGGACCATGTCGGCAACGACCTCGGGAAAGAGCCCGTCCGCCGCCCGCATCGACGACGACAGACTTTGACCGCCGACGATCGCCGAGCGCAACGACTGGACGCCTTTGACGATCTGGTCTTTGGCCGCGATGCTCTCGATCGCTTCCAAGGCTTCGACGAAGGGGACGCCGGCGCCGACCATGACGGACAGGTTCGACAGGACTTCGGCCCCTTCAGCGTCGCTGATCCGGCGACGGGACCGGCGCTTCGTCCCGACCGAAGAGATCCCTAAGGGCGACCGGGCCGCCTTGGAGGGCTTGACCAGGACAAGGGTGACCTGTTGGTTCGCCATCTTGCGCTCGACTTCGTCGGCGCTGGTGGCGTTCAGTTCTCCCGTGACCGGGTTGCCGTCGCAATCGTAGCCCTTGTACTCGAACGCCTGCATACTCTGCTATGCCTCCGAAGTCGCCCGGAGGACTTCCTCAGGCGTCGTCAGGCCGTCAACGACCTTCTTCCGGCCGTCCGTGCGCAAGGTGGTCATGCCTCGGGACACGGCTTGGCGGTGGATGTCGGCCGAGTGCTCGCCGGTCAATATCTGCCGCTGCACGTCGCTGTCGACCTCCAAAATCTCGTACAGGCCGATCCGCCCTCGGAAACCCGTCTTGGCGCAGGCCTCGCATCCTCGACCCTGGAAATACTCGGCCCCGCTGTCCAGGTTCAGTCGGTCAAGGACCGCCGGTTCGGGCCGGTAAGGCTCCATACACTTCGTGCAGGTCAGTCGGACAAGCCTTTGGGCGATGCTCGTCGTGACGCTCGACGCCAAAAGGAACGGCTCGATCCCGATGTCCATCAAGCGGCTCAACGCGCCGGCAGAATCGTTGGCGTGGAGGCTCGTGAGGACGAGGTGGCCCGTCAAGGCGGCTTCGATCGCGATGCCCGCCGTTTCGCCGTCGCGGACTTCCCCGACGAGGAGGACGTCCGGGTCCTGGCGGAGGATGGCCCGGAGGCCGGACGCGAACGTGATCCCGGCCCTCGGGTTGACGTTCGCTTGCGTCACCCCTTCGAGCTGGTATTCGACCGGGTCTTCGATCGTGATAATGCTCCGGTGGACCGCGTTCAGGTGGTGGAGGCCCGCGTACAGGGTCGTCGTTTTTCCAGAACCTGTCGGGCCCGTGACCAAGATGAGGCCCTGCGGAACGTTAAGGAGCCGGAGGAACGTCTCTTGGGTCTGCTCGTCGAGCCCCAACTTCTTCACGTCGATCATCGCCGAGTTCTTGTCCAAGATGCGGATGACGATCGTTTCGCCGTGGACGCTCGGGTACGTCGATACGCGAAAGTCGAACTCGCCTTGTGACGAGACAAGGGTGCAACGGCCGTCTTGAGGCATGCGCCGCTCGGCAATGTCCAAACCGGCGAGGATTTTCAGACGCGAGATCAGCGGATGCTGGAGGTCCTTCGGGATCACCATGATCTCCTGAAGGAGCCCGTCGATCCTCAAGCGCACCCGGACCTTCCGGGCGTGCGGCTCGATGTGGACGTCGCTCGCCCTCATCGAAATGGCCTTGGTCAAGAGCGCGTTGGTGAGCTTGATGATCGGTGCGCCTTCGATCGCCTCCTTGAGGTCGATGACCTGGGAGGGCCGCTCGTCCTCGTCCCGCGAAGACATGTGAAGGCCTTCGTCGTCCGTCCTCAGAATGGCGTCGCCGACGAGCTCGCCGAGGTCGTCGTACGCTCCGAACGACCGGAAGATCGCCTCACGGACGTCGTCTTCGGCCGCAAGAAGCGGGTCGATCTCAAGACCCGTGAGGGCTTGGAGCTCGTCGATCGCAGAGAGGTCGAGGGGCCGCGCCATCGCCACGCTCGCGGCGACGTCGGTCTTTTCGATCGGGATCGCGAGCAGGCGCATCGCGACCGAGTGAGGGATGATCCGGCTTGCTTCGGGTTCGATTTCGACCTGGGTCAAGTCGACGAACGGCACGCCGATCTGGACCGCGTCGCACCGGAGCTTGTCCTTGGGCGAGATGATCCCGAGTCGGACGAGAACGTCGCCGAGAGGCTCTGTCGTGTCTTTGCGACGGGCCAGGATCCCGGTCATCTCCTCTTGGGAGATGAGTCCGGACTCGACGAAGATCTCTGAGATCGGGCGGTCGAGGATCATGGCGCCGGCTCTGCGATCACCAACGGCGTGACCGTGATGATCACTTGGGATTTCGTCTTCGTCACCTTACGGTGCTTGAACAGTTCGCCCAAGAGCGGGATCTCGCTCAAGAGAGGAACCTTTTGCACCGCGGCGATGTCTTCGTCGCTGATCAGGCCGCCCATGACGATCGTCGCACCCGACTTCACCCTCAGGGTCGTCTGCGCCTCACGGGTCGAGATCTGAGGATAACTAGCCCCGTTGACGGTCAAGTAGCCTGTGATCGTCGAGACTTGCGGATAGAGACTGAGAGTGACGGTCCCGTCTTCGCCGATCGACGGCGAAACTTGCAGGTAGATGCCGACGCGCTCTTCTTCCTTGCTGAAGATCGGGGCGTTGTTCTGGCTATATCCGACCAGGACGGGGTAGTTGATCCTGTTGCCGATCAAGACGAACGCCCGCTCGCCGTCTAAGACCGAAACGTTGGGAGACGCCAAGAGCTTGGACTGGCCCTTCTTTTCCATGATCGACAATTGGTTGGCGATCGAAAGTGGGCTCCGGTCGAAGCTTCCGAAGTTGATGCCTCGGGTGCCCCGCTCGGTCGTGGTGACGTCGCTGAGGTTCCAAGTGATGCCGACCTCCCGAAGGGCGTCATTGGAGATGTCGTGGATGGTCACGGCGATGGCGACCTGCTTCCGGGGACGGTCAAGGGACTTGGCCGTCTCTAGGACCTTGGCGACGAGATCTCGAGGGCCCGAAACGACGAGCACTCTCGAACTCCCCGCGTCACCACCTCCCTTTTCCAGCATCGAAGTCTCCGTGCCCGTCGCTTTGGAACTGTCCTGTTGGCCGATCAGCGGCGTGATGGGGTTCGGGCCGGAGACCAAGGTGAGTTCCTTTTCCGGAAAGAGCTTGGAGAGCGATCCGATGATCTCGCTGCTCGTGGCGTAGTTCGCCACGTACGTTTCGGTGACCCTTTCGACGGGAACAGCCTCTTGAAGGGCCGGCTCAGGGTGCTGGGCCGACCACTCGGGCCCATAAGCCGCTTTCAGTTTGTCCGCCGTCGCGATGACGTACGTTTCGCCGATGCGGATGAAGCTCAACTCGCACATCGCACAGATGTGGCGGACCATCTCCGACAGCGGGACGCGCGTCAGGCGTAGCGTCAGCTTGGCGTCAGGCTTGGCCAACAAGATCAGGTTGGCGCCGGTCTGAATGCTCAGGGCTTGTAGGATTTGGGCCGGGTCCATGCCCGTCACTTCGAGCGAGCACAGCGAGTCGTCGATCTTGCCGCCCGTCGGCTTCGCTTTCACCTCTGCCGGCGCCTTCGGCCGAGCGTCCGGGACCAGCATGACGTTTTCGGGATCGACGGGCAGAGGCGAGTTCGGCGAGGGCTTGACGGACTTCTGAGCCTTGGAAAGCCCGGGCCATTGGCCGGGGTCGATCACGGTCGGGCCCTTCGGTCGGTCTTGCGACGCGAGCGTCGGCCCGAACGCAGCCGGAAGCGGCTGGGGCAATGACGGCTTGAGCGCCGCCGCGAGGAACACGGCCTGGATCATAATTGGATCGATTCTCCTACGGTCAGAGTCTTGCGGTGCTTGGAAAACTTCAAGTCGACGGCGCCCTCCCGGATCGCGACGATCACAAGGCCGTCGGCCGGCGAATCACCGATCCGGCAGCGTTTGGGCTCGCCGCCGTCAACGGTCACGAACGCCATCGGGGTGGTCGCCATCACGATCGCCTGCAATACGACGTTAGGGCCCTTCACAGGGGCGGGATCCTCCGACTTTTGCAGCGTCGTCGGGAGTCCGGCCAAATTGCCGGCGGTCATGACGTCGCCGATCGGTAAGGGAGGTGAGCCGAACAGACTGCCCCCTCGGAGGCGGGACGGGGATTCCCCGCCGACCTCCTGGCCCGTCGGTCGGCTTTCAGGTACCGGTGATTGCCGTTCGGACCGCGGAAGCGCCGGATGGCTGAACGGGTCGCCGTAGAACGTCGTCGGCAAACCGGAACGGGGCGCCTCTTCGGACTTCCCCCCGATCGCTCCGGACACGGCGGCGTGGAGGTTCCTCGCAGCACGACCGGCTGCTCCTTGAATCTGAAGGACCATGAAGCCGACGGCGCCGACGGCGACGACCGAAAGGGCGATCGCCTGACCTTTGTTGCCCATGTTCATGACGGGTTCCCTGCCTTGACGAGGATCCGGAACGCTAGCCGCAACGCGACCGACGTCACTCCTGTTTCGGAAACGCTCTGCCTGGCGATCTCGATCGAGTCCGGTTCGATCGGAACTCCGGAACGGCGCAGGCCTTCGACGGTCGTCAAGGCCGACGACAACGGTCCGAAGAGGGACAGTCTCACGTTGACCTGCTCCCAGTCTTTCCGGTCGGTCTCCAGACTGAAGGCGGACAGATACGGCGTGCGCTCCGGGGTCGCTTGAAACTCATTGATCGTGCAGCCCGCCGTCCGCGCCGACTTTTCGATGCTCGACTGAAGTCCCGTCAGGACGCCGCGGGTCGCATCGGCCGGTTCGGACGGCTCGGCGGGCCGATGGCTGACTTCGAGCCTCAGGTCGTTCAGGGTCTTGTCGAGGTTCGTCGCCTGGGCCGTCGCTTGGGCGACCCGGTTACGGGTTTGAACAAGGTGCAGGGCGGAAGCCGAGACCAACACGCCGATGACCAAGAGGGACCCGATCATGGCCTTCCGCATGGCGAGGACGGTGCGGGGGTTCGCGGCGAAAGAGTCGCGCTTCATGGGAGCGGCACCTTCTTCAAGTACTCGAAGCTGACCCCGTTGGAGGACAACAGGGTGCTCGGCCGTGTACTGGACAATGTCGAGACCTTGTTCGGCGTCCGTCCGGCAAGGTCGGCGAAGGTCGCGGCCGCTTCGTAGCTCTCGGCATCGGCGCGGCAATTGACGACGATCTCGGCCGACCGGACCTCGATCTTGGCCGTGGCGAACGCCAAGCCGGTCTTCGCCGCGTCAAGGACGACGTAGAGTTCTCCGAGGAACCTGTCGAACCGACCCCGAGTCTCGGCCAAGACTTGGGCCCGCTCGACTTTGGGAGCGACGACGTCCTTCTCCGCTTGGACCTGCCGGAGTTGGGCTTGAAGCCCTGCGAGCCGGCTTTCGAGCGCGCGCTGACGCGACGACTCTTGTGCACCGACCCGTTCGAGGACTGGAACGGTCACGGCGGCGAAAACGAGGGCGAGCCCGGTTACCAGTGCGTACCGGCTCATTTCCGCCTTCAACCGCGCCTGGTCCGACGCCCACTCCGTGAGAAGGTTGACGCAGACGTTGATCGAGCGCGTGTTATGCGCCCCGTTTCCAATGGAACTCAGATTCACTGCTTTGACCTCCTTTCGTCTCGAATCCGTGCTCGATCGCAGAGACGGCCAGCCCCACGGACACGGCGTACGTCTCTTGTCGGAGCGACACTTCCTGAAAACTTTCTGCGTCGACCTCGGCCAACATTCCCGTAAAGGGACGCGCCGTCTCGACCCTCAATCCGAGGTTCTCGCCTAGGAACTCGGCGAATCCGCGCAGGCCGACGAGCCCGCCGCACAAGACTAAATGATCGAGGATGCCGGCGTAGCTCCTTTCCGGATGGAGGGAGCGGAAGTACCGCAAGAGCCTGAGGAATTCCCGGACCAGCTTGTTGAGCTCCCCGGAAATGTTGGCGATGGACGTGCACCCGTCGTCCTCGATCACGACCGTCCCGTCGCGCCGGAGAGACGTCGTCGGGAGGGCCAAGAAGGCTTGAGCCTCTTCGACCGTGATGTCCAACGAGTTCGCGAGGGCGTTCGAGACCAGTCGAGAACCGAACTTGACACTTCGGATGAACTGCAAGGTCTGGTTTTGGACGACGTACATGTGCGTGGTCCGACCGCCGACGTCGATGATCGTCAACGACGCGTTCCACCACAGGGCGCCCCGCTCCGAGAGCCGACGTTCGACGAGCCTCAAGACCGATTGGGCCTCGAGTTCGGCCGCGATAGGCTGGAACCCGGCGTGAAGGATCGCCTCAGCCCGGCTGTCGACCACGGAACGCGGAACGGCGATGACGAGCGATTGAGGCGCGTTCTCTCCGTTCGCGGCCGGAAGAGTGGTCGCCTCGACGTAGGCGTCGTCCACCGGGAACGGGAGATGGCGGCGGACCTTGATCCGGGCCGCGCCCCGAAGCTCTTCGCCTTGGACGGGCGGCAGCGTGACCCATCGAAGCGTCGCTGCGCTGCTTGGGATCGAGAACACGGTCGGCAATGGGACGACTTCGTTCGCCCTGGCCCACTCCTTCAACTGCTTGCCGAAGGTCTTCGGGTTCTTCAGGACGTGGTGGTCCATAGGATCGGACGCCATTTCAAGGGCGACGGCCTTGCGGATCGCCAGACGGTCCGAATTGCTCCGGGCGACGACGAGTTTGGCGTAGCTCGAACCGATGTCGAGCCCCAGAACGGACTTCGACGTGACGCTCGTGCGGTCGAGCGTGGCCTTCATGCCGCTTGACGGACCTCCGGTTGCCAGTACTGCTGGTAACAGGCCTGCATGCGGGCCGACGGCAAGAGCTCACGGAGCGCCTCGACGACGACCGGATCGAACTGGATCCCCGCGCCCCGGCTAAGCTCTGCGAACACCGTGTCGAGGTCCATCACGCCCCGGTACGGCCTCCTCGAACTCATCGCGTCAAAGGCGTCCGCGACGCAGACGATGCGCAACGACGGCGGCAGTTCACCGCCTTTCAACTTGTCCGGATATCCGCTACCGTCGAGCTTCTCGTGGTGGTTCCGGATGATCATGAGGACGCCTTCCGGAAGCATCAGCGGTTTGCAGATCTCGTACCCGATGACCGGGTGCGACTTCATGATCACGAACTCTTCGTCGGTCAGGCGCCCGGGCTTGTTGAGGACGGCGTCGGGGACGCCGATCTTGCCGATGTCGTGAAGGATCGTCCCGATCCTCAGCTCTTCGATGGCCTCTGCGCTGAACCCGAGGTGTTCGGCCAACATGACCGACACGTCGCAGACGCGTTGAGAGTGGCCTCGCGTGTACTCGTCGCGGGCTTCTAGGGCGGTGGCCAGGCTTTGTAGGGTCCGAAGGAACGTCGAAATCTGGCGGCCCTCCATCCTGGCGTTCGAAACCGCGACCGCCATCAACGAGCCCATGCTGCAAAGCAGTTCCATGTCTTCGGGCCCGAACGGCGCGCCCGCCGGGTCGCCGACGACGGTCAATGCGCCTAAAGTCTGTTCGCGGCCGCTCTCCTGCGTCCCGATGAGGATGCGGGAGGAGAGGGGCACGCTGATGACGGAGCGGACGCCCAGGTCGACGCCGTCGCATTCCACCGCTTGCCGCTCCTTGTTCCGGAGCGCGATCGGCTGGCTCATTTCGACGACGTAGCCGGAGAGGCCTTCGCCGACCTGCAGCGTCGGCGGCACCGGAAACTCGCCCTTTGCGCCATAGGCGACCTCCGTCCGAAGGAGGTCGGTCTGCTCTTCGTCGACGACCATGACGTAACCCGATTCGCCCGCGACCTCGTCCACGGCGACTTTCAGGATCCGGGACAGCATCGAGATGAGGTCGCGGCTACCGGCCAGCGCCGAGGAACACGAGATCATCGCGCCGAAGCGCCGGTCGTGCTGGTGGAGCTTCTCTTCGCGGACGCTGAGGAGCAGGATCAGGTACGAGAACACGGCGGTCAAGATCGCGCAGAACTCGATGACCGCGAACTTCATGGCGGTCACGGCTCCGACCGCGAACGTGACGCCCGTCACCGCGACGACCAGTCCGGCGAAGGCCGCAAGCCGCGGTTTGTCGCGCCTTGCGGAGGCTTCTGAAATCAGGAGGGGTACGACGCCCAGCCACATGTTGTCGGACCGGAACGTCGGTGAAAGGGCCAGACCGGAACAGACCACGCAGTCCAGTCCTCGGACGACGGTCACGATCTTCGAGCCCGTGGCCTCATAGCGCCGCTGGTCGCGGCAAGCCCACTCGGCGACCAGCCCGCCGACGACGAGGAGGCCGAAGACGGTCAGGTCGATCGGGGTCAAGCGGCTGGAACACCAGAGCGCGGCCAACCCGAGCAGCAAGAGCCACCTTAAGCGAAGGTTGCGGACCTCGAGAAGCCTTTCCCTGTTCTGTGGGCCGTTCATGTGCAGAAACCTGTTGGACGCAGCGCGGTGCCCCCCGTAATGTTGTCGGGGGAGAAATCGATACTCTTCAGGGCGCAAAGGCCCTTTCCAACCCGACGGTCAGGTTCGGAACGGCTAGAGACAGGGCGAGCGACGACCGACGATTCCGTTGTGAGGCGCTCTCAGCGGACTGCGGGCACGTCGATGGTCGAGATCTTGATCGCCGTCGCGTTCCTTGCCGTCTGTGCCGTCTCGATCCTGGACGCCGTCTTCTCGGCGAACGGGCAAGCCTCTTACGCCGCCCGTCGCAACCTCGTCTTGGTCGAACTGAAGAACGAAGTCGAATCGGCCCGGGGTTTGGCCGCCAACGGTGTCCTGACCGAAAGGAACGGCTCGGAAGACCGGGAGCTCCCCGGAATCCCGGGCAAAGTCACGGTCCAGACCGTGGTCAGGCTTCAAACAGGTTCGCTCACGCTGTTCGACGTCACCTGCCAGGCTCAATGGCAGGACGAGACCTCGTCCGGCGCAAGAACCGAATCCACAAAACTGTCGACGGTGGTGTGGCAGCCATGAAACGGCGCGGCTTTACCATGATCGAATTGATGATGACGGTCGCTCTGAGCGCGATGGTCATCGGCGTCATGGCCGGTATGTACGGGTTCACGTCGACCCGATTGGCCGACGCCTACACCAAGGCCGTGCTCGTCGACCAGACGACGGACGTCGCCGATAGGATCGAAGCGTCGTTCCGGAACGCCACCGTGTGCATCGAACAAGACGGGGGCAACGCCGTCCAGTGCCTGATGCCCGCCAACGGCGTCGACACCGACGGCGACGGACATTTGGACACCTACTATCCGGACGACAACAACGCCGACGGGACGGGCGCGTACTCGGCCGGCAACTACGTCTGGTTCTTCATGGCCGGCGCCAGCAGCACCTACAAGTCAGGGTCTGGCTTCCTGTGGCGTGCGGAAAAGTCCAACAGTTCGGATCCTTCGCTGGGGGACATCGACCGGACGTTCTCGCACTACTACAACACCAGGCTCCGCTACCCGCTCGTCAAGTCCGTCACCTTTACCGTCGACATGGCCGAACACACCGTGACGTTCAAGGTCGTCGGCACGACCCGACTGTCCGAGGAGTCCACGACCAACGCGACCGAGGACGGCACGATCCGGACGATGACCGTCAAGCGCAAAGTCCGCTGGAGGAACGGATGAACCGAAAGCGCCGAGGCAGCGTCGCCGTTTTGGCCATGGTCATGACCGTCTCGACGACCGCCTTGGCCTTGGCCCTCGTGGCGCTGAGCGGCTCCGTCCGGACCAAAGAGACGCGCCTTGAAGACCGACGGACCGCGCAAGACGCGTTCGACGGCGCCGTCGACACGATCGTCGACCGCGCCGACCGAGGAGTGTTGGTCCTGCCGGACTCCTTGAGCCTCCGGATCGGCGACTCGGAAGTGTCGGTCGACGTTTCCGACGCCACCGGGCTCAACATCGACCTCCTCGGTATCTCCGTCACGACGAGCGCGTATGCCATCCTCGTCGACGCGTCCGTGAAGACGGCCCACGGGACGTACAAGTACAAAAGAGTGATCGGACGGGGGCGGCTCTCCAGCCCGTGGTACCAAGCCCTCTATCTGGACGAGGGATTGACCACTCTGCGGGTGATCAAGACCGGATCCCCCGGCCTTGAAGGCGACGCCTGGTTCAACGGCTCGGTCACCTTTCTCGGACTCGGAACGTCGTTCGACGGCGATCTCACCGCGACCGGGCTGATCCTGCCATTGACGGTCAGCGTCTCGGGGAAGAAGACCGCGAGCTCCCGACCGATCGCTTTTCCGACCGTCGTCCCGGCCCAATATTCGGCGGTCGCGACGACGACGTATTCCACCGACAAGACCTTCGACGGACTGGTGTTCGTCTCACCGGGCGCCGGCGCCTACCCTCTGATCTTCGTCAACGGTAACCTCACCATCAAGGGCGACATCACCGGATCCGGCGTCATCTTTGCGACCAGGGTCACGATCAACGGCAACGTCCGGACGGGCGTGAACGACCACGTGGTGATCATCACGAACGGGAACATGGACATCGATCCTGGTGCGAACTCGATCGACGCTTACCTCTACTGCGGGAACAAGCTGACGATCGGCACCACTGGGACGATGCGCTCCTTCTTGTCCGGCGTCGTCACCAAGTCGGTCTCCATCGGCGACAACGTGACCTTTAGCTGTGACCCGTACGTTCGGGACAACCCCGCCGAAGCTTTCAAGTTGAAACTGCCCGGCTTCTGGCCTTGAACCCGCCTTGCACGGCTTTGCGGTCGATCTCAGTGGCTTTGCGGTCGCTTAGCATGGCTTTGCGGTCGATCTCAGTGGCTTGGCGGTCGCTTAGCATGGCTTTGCGGTCGCCCTGAATGGCTTTACAGTCGCTCTGAATGGCTTTACTGTCGCTCTGAATGGCTTTACAGTCGCTCTGAATGGCTTTACAGTTGCCCTGAATGGCTTTACAGTCGCCCTGAATGGCTTTGCGGTCGCCCTGAATGGCTTTACAGTCGCCCTGAATGGCTTTGCGGTCGCCCTGAATGGCTTTACAGTCGCCCTGAGTGGCTTTGCAGTCGCTTTCAACGGCTTCGAGGCGCCAACGAACGCTCTCCGAGTGCTCGGACGACGTTTTCGTCACATCGGACACGACGACCGGACGTGGCGGATCGTCATGGGGCCGGGCTGGACGGTCCGGCCGGCCCAGCCTTGTCTCTTCAGGTTCAGACCATGAGGCCGAGCAGACGTCCGGACCGACGTCCGAGCGCAGAAAACAGTGAAGAAAGCGGTTGACTTGACGCGCGGACAGGGGTAGAGTTGGTTTTTGTTTTAGAAATCGCGGTCCGAACCGGCATCCTGGTTTGCCGGTCGGACTTTTTCTCCCCGCGGTTCTAAGCGACCTGGTCGCCGGCTTCGGCGTCCAAGACCCTCAAGAACGATTCGACGACGTCCGGTGCGAACTGTGTGCCGGAACAGGCCCTGATCTCGTCGACCGCCTGCCAGACCGTGACCCCGAGGCGGTGCGGCCGGTCCGCCGTCATGGCGCAAAAGGCGTCGGCGACCGCGATCACCCTCGAGGGCAGCGGGATGTCCTCGCCCTTCAACAGGTTGGGATAGCCCTTGCCGTCCCACCGTTCGTGGAGCGCCTCGATGACCGGGGCCACGAAGCTCAAGGCCGGGATGCGCCCGACGATCTGGGCTCCGACGACGGGATGGGCCCTGACGGTCTCCCACTCTTGTTCGTTCAAGGGGCCCGCCTTTTGAAGGATGGCGTCCGGGATCGCGACTTTGCCGATGTCGTGGAGCCGGGCGGCCATGCCGATCACGTGGGCTTCCCGTTTGCCGAGCCCCATGTCGGCGGCGATGCGCAACGCGAGCGCTTCGACGGACTTCGTGTGGTCGCTCTCATAGACGTCCCGCGTCCCGACCATCGTGACCAGGGCTTCGATGACTCCGGCCAGGGCTTGTTCTTCTCGGGAGCCCTTGGTCTCGCAGAGAAGCGCGAGGCTGGCATCGGCGTCCTTGGTCGTCCGGACCTGGTTCCTCCCGAGCGACTTCGCGACGTACATGGCGCGGTCGGCGGCTTCGACGACCGTCCCCAGGTCGGCCCCGTCTTCCGGGATGCAGGCGACGCCGATGGAGCAGGTCACAAGGGCCTCCGGCGCGGCTTCGAAGCGGTAGCGGCTGACCGCTTGGCGCAACCTTTCGGCGACGGTGAGCCCGATTTCGACGTCGGCACTCGGCAGGACGACGACGAACTCTTCGCCGCCCCAACGTCCGCAAAGGCCGTCGTTCCGAAGATGGTGCTTTAGGACGGCGCCGAACTCCCGGAGGACCGAGTCACCGCAAATGTGCCCGAAGCTGTCGTTCAAGGCCTTGAAGTGGTCCAGGTCGAGGAACAGGACGCAAGCGGTCAGGCCTTCTTCCAGACACTTTCGCGACTCTGCGAGGAGCGTCGTCACGATGGAGCCGTGGTTCGCAAGACCGGTCAGTGGATCGGTCCTCGCGATGTGCTCGAGCCGGGCGTTCTCCGCTTCAAGACGGGCGGCCTGTCGGGCCACTTGCTCGGCGAGTTGCAGGTCTCGGAGTTTGGCGACGTCCTGCGCTTGCTTCAGTTTGAGCAGTGCGAGGATCCGGACGTTCAGTTCGGTGGGGTCGACCGGGCGGCAGATAAAGTCGTTGACGCCCGCTTGGACCGCGTCCAGGTGGCCTGCCATTCCTGTGACCGCCGTGAGCATGATCACGGGCACGTCCGCGCGCCCGTGACCGTGGCGCACCTTGCGGGTGAAGTCGATGCCCGAGCCGTCGTCCAACCGCGATGCGACGAGGACGAGGTCGATCGAGGCGTCGAGGGCGTCCCAAGCCTCTCCGACCGTCCGGCATTTCCGGCACTGGAAGCCCTGGCCGGCCAACACCGAACAAAGTTCGGCGTTACAATCGCCGTCCGGATCGACGACCATGATCCACGGTCCGCTCAAGTCCGGGCGAGGCTCCTTGGAAGCGTGTCCCCCCGGAGCGCGAGCTGACGATCGGATCGTGCCCAAAGCCCGGCCCCTCGGCCCTGCAGGGCGAAGGTCGGACTTGCCGTTCTGGCGCCCGCCTTCCGACCGGAAGGCGCGGTACCGGCAAGGTCGCCGGCACCGTCCACATGGCTCTCGAACACCTTCATAATGTCGGTCGGAATCCACGTTCGGTTCAGGGCGGATCAGAGACATTCGAAGGCCTTTCCAACGGCCCTTCCGGGGCGTTTCCAGGGCATGGGCTAAGAACGTGAGCCTGCATCCCATCGGCTGCAGCGGTTCACGAACGGACGACGGGCCGAGAGCGGGGAGGGCGGACGATCATGACCCCTGACCGGGAGCGTGCGACCTGTGAGCCGGCCGACGTCTCGCCCGTCAGAGCGCGACCGACCGTCGCGAGGTAAAGGACCGTGGTGGAGATGATGGGATTCGAACCCACCGATTCAGGTTCAAGGGGGTGACACTTTAGCCAGTGTTTCAGGCTCGGCGGGCTCGTAGACGTGCGTTTAGGGGTGACAGGTGCCTGCAAATCATCGCGCCTTGGGTCAGCGGCGGTTCGGGCTGAAATTTCCTTCTACCGATCGACCGCTACCAGTTCATAACCCGCGCTCCTGCCACCGGCAGCATCCGGCTTGAGAACACCCTTTTCGACCAGATCACCGAGGTCTCGGGTCGCTGTCGCATCTGAGCAATCTGTCAGGCGTGCGTACTTCTTGTTAGTCATCTTTCCCTCCCAGCCAATCAGCATCCGTGAGACGGCCCTTCGTTGGCGCTCGTTCAACTCGATGTCCTTGTGATTGTGCCAGAACCTTGTTCGAGCCAGTGCCTTGCCGACGGTCTCCGTGGCGTCGTCTAGGGCCGTAGAAAGACAATTCAAATACCAATCGAGCCATGCTGTGTAGTCTCCAGTTCCCTTTTGAGTCGTCTCCAAAACCTCGTAGTAGGATTCGCGATCCAGGTGGATGCTTGCTGACAGAGCGTAAGGCCGATGTGGCTCAGCGTCAGCCCTTGCGAGGGTCATGTCCAGGATGTTCCGTCCAATCCGTCCGTTACCGTCGTCTAGAGGGTGAAGTGTCTCAAACCAAAGGTGTGCGATGCCGGCCTTCAGGATGAGGCTCGGTTCGTTCTTGGTTTCGTACCAGTCCAAGAATTGAGCTGTCTCAAGGGCGAGTTTGTCTGCGGAGGGAGCTTCAAAGTGAATGATTTCGCGACCTTTGTATTGGGAGGCGACCACCATTGGCCCCGTATGGTCGTTCCGCCAGCTCCCGACGGTCACTGGCCCGTCTGCGTTGCGGCCCGTTGGGAACAGTGCTGCGTGCCAGTTGAAGATTCGTTCGGCCGTCAGGGGCTTTGTATACTGTTGCGCAGCGTCGATTGCCATCTGTACGAGGCCGTCTATGTAATGGTCGTCGCCTGCCAGCCCACCTTTGGCCATGCCGAGTCGGCGTGCGACCGAGTTCCTGACGGTTTCGAGGTCGAGCGATTCACCCTCGATGGCGCTAGACTTGACAAGTTCGGCGGTAAGGGCCTCGACATTGTGCTCCTGAAGGCTCTCGAATCCGATTGCCTCAAGGATGCCGAATAGCCTTCCGCGCTTGGTGGTCGCCAGTTCGAGTGGCCGGAGAAGGGCGGTAGCGTCGTACGTGTATTCGGGCCAAGTGGGGAGCTCGTGGATGTAGGTCGGCACGGTGTGAGGCGATTGTAGCACGTATTCGCCTCAACATATGCGGCGAATAGACGGGCTAATCGCCTCAAATCAATGACGCATCGACGCAACGCCATTGGACCCGGGCTCAACCTGTCACCCCCAAGCTTAATTCAGGTTCAAATTCTGGTGGAGATGATGGGATTCGAACCCACGACCTCTGCAGTGCGATTGCAGCGCTCTCCCAGCTGAGCTACATCCCCACGAGGACGCCGATTATACCGTGGCCTTTTCCGCTTCGCCGGGAGCCTCGACCCATTGGATCTTATCGGGACGGACCGGGTACCCCGCGGCCTTCAACAGGCTCCCAAACCGTTGCAGGGCGGCGGCTTCTTCCGTCCCGATGCGGTACCTCATGTTTTTGACGAGATAGTCTTCGACCGTCTTGGGATCGATCCCACTGAGGTTCACGGCCCGGGCCACGATCCGGCTCCGGATCCGTTCCGGCCCTTGTTGCAGCCCCGAGGCGCCGGCCAAGCGTGACCGCCCTCGATGGAACTCTGAGACGTAGGCTTCATGCGTGTCCCGCGGCGAGGCCTCCGGCACTGGGCCCAAGGCAGGCCTGTCTTCCGGGGACGTCGGCGCCGCGGCGCGCCGCGCCTCGAGGTCCGCCTCGGCTTCCTGCCCCATCCAGGACGAGCGGGCCGCGATCTCTAGCATCGAGGCCAAACAAGGATCGAGCTTCTCCCGCCCGACCCAGAGCGCCCAGACGAACGGGAGTCCCTGCCACTTCGTCCACGCCTGTCCCAAGTCCAGTTTCCAAAGGCCCTTGCCCGGTTCGGTCATGCCGATGTCGCCGATCAAGAGCCCGGCGTCGTGGTCCCGGAGCATGTCGCTGAGAACGGGAGGCTGGACCGAAGTCTCCGGGACGTTCTTGTAAACGTCCTTCAACAGCAAGCAGCAAAGGGCGTTGCTCGTCATCGAACTGGCGTCCAATGCGAGGGTCCGCACCGTCCGGAAGGGCCGCTTGCTGAACAGCCGGACACTGGCGACGGGCCCTTTCGAGCCGATGCACGCCGACGTCGCGGCCCGAAGCCCGGGCGTGGTCAGCAGATAGTAGCTGGACACGAGGATGGCGTCGACTTCGCCCGAGTCCAACAACTCGGGCAATCGGGACGGAACGGCATAGACGACCTCGACCCCGAACTCGGGGGATTGCTCGAACATCGCCACCAACGGCACAGCGTTGATGTACGGAACGCAGCCGAGACGGTAGCCCACGTGTCGATTCTACGCCGTCATCGGTTCCA
This sequence comes from Armatimonadota bacterium, assembly GCA_018268395.1. NCBI lineage: Bacteria > Bacillati > Armatimonadota > Armatimonadota bacterium. The sequence goes on from JAFDWQ010000001.1 coordinate 492,420, forward strand.
ATCCGCTCGCCGGTCCTTCCGGACGACGAACTTCAAACCGGACCAAACGTCGTCGACGGCGCAGACTTTGACGTCGACCAAGCCGAACGGCAAGACCACCTCGCGAAGACGGTTTTCGTCGATGTCGGTCGGGAGTTTGGACGACCGCTTGGGCCAGGACAGCCAAAGCACGCCCTCGGAATCCAAGTGGCTGCAGAGGTCGGGAACCCACGATTCCAGGGCGTCGCAGGAGGTGAAGAAGGCATGGACGAACCGTGCGCCCGTCTCGAGGGGCACCGTGACCACGTCGGTGCCGATCAAGGCCGCATAGTCGGACGGGGCATCGACGGTTACGACGACGGCACCGGTCGCGACCCCCAGCTTCTGCCACAACGGCTTTCCGGAATAGCCTACGTTCACGGTTTCCGACCTACCGCGACGACACTGCTGCCCCAAGGCAACGAGGTTGGCCCGATCCAACGGCCTTCAGCCTGCATCAGCGACGTGAGGACACCGTTCAACGGGGCTCCGACTTGGGGAAGCCGCACTTCGGCCCTGCCCCGTCGGAGGCGTTCGAGGGCCCGGATGCAGACGACCACAGGGAACAGCAGGAACACGCTGTAGGAGACCACCTGGCATTCGAACCCGGTGCTAGCGAGAAGCTCTCTTACCTCGTTCCTGGTGTAGCGGCGAAAGTGCATCAGGGCCACGTCGTGCGGTCCCCAGAGCCACCGGAAGGCCGGAACGTTGAGTACGATCGTCCCCCCTGGCCGGAGGACGCGGAACGCTTCGGCCATAGCGACTTTGTCCCGTTCTAGGTGCTCGAACGTGTCCAGGCTCACGACAGCGTCGAAGGAGCCGTCTCCGAAAGGCAACCGCTCGGCGTCGCCTTTGACAAGCCGGGGCAAGCCGCGCTGCCGGCAAAACCCGACGGCGTGCTCGCTGAAGTCCAGTCCAAACGCGGTCTTGGTCGTTCCGAGTTCGCTCAAAAGGGCCCCCGTTCCGCAACCCAGGTCCAAGACGTCCTGGCAGTGTGGCGCCGCTTGGTCGAGAAGGCGGCGGGCCAGGGCGCGGCGGGACACGAACCACCAGTAGCGGTCCTCCAACGCGCGCATCTTCGCGTATTCTTCGGTCTGCAACCCTAGGCTTCCCGTTTTTCCATCCGGCCGGACTTGCCTGCCAGGCGGAGTTTGACGAGGTCGCGCAGCATCCGCGGTCCGTCCCGCATGAGCACGACCTTCGAGCCTTCCTGGTGCCGCCAACGGACCGGCACTTCCGCCGTTTTATAACCGAGGTCGCGGGCGATCATCAGTGCCTCGAAATCGAAGGAGAAACCGTCCAATCGGCACCGGGAGAAGACGTCTTTGGCCGCCGTCACCTTGAACAGCTTGAAGCCGCACTGCGTGTCGTAGATGCCTTTGACGGCAAGAAGTTGCACGGCCTTGTTGAACAGTCGTCCGAGCTGCTCCCTGTACCAGGGTTGGCGGACCTCCAGGTCGCTTTCCTTGAGCGGTCGGCTTCCGATCGCGATGTCGGCCTCCGGGAGCGCGGCCATGAGTTTCTCGACCTCCTCGATCGGGGTGGCCAGGTCCGCGTCGGAAAAGAGCAACAGGTCGGCGTCCGTCTCCAGCATCCCCTTACGCACGACGAAACCTTTGCCCCGGTTGGGCCGAGAATCGACGACGGTGATCCGGGGGTCACCGGCGGCGGCCGTGCGGACGGCTTCGACGGTCCCGTCACGGCTACCGTCACTCACGACGACGATCGCCCAACTGTAGTCTTGGGACGAGAAATACTCTTTCATCCGGCTCAAGGTCGGGCCGATGCGGCTTTCTTCGTCATAAGCCGGGACGATCACGGCCAGTCGCGTGCGCTCCAAGTGGGCGGGAGTCTACCAGTGAGGGTCGGGCGCCGGGGCGGCCCGAACCGTCGTCGGAGCCTTCGGCGAGCCCTCCGGCCTGAGACAAAAATGTCAAGATAGCGTATGGTGTAACAAGGGCCATCGGCCCATAGGTCAAACCAATAAGTAGGTACAAAACGTCTAAGGGATTATCGGACGAGGAATGCCGGAAGATTGAAGCTCCTGCAATCCAAATCCTTCACAAATCCGTCCAGGATTGGCCGGGTCTAATCTTCACAGTCCTGGGCCCTTGGAACCGGACGAAAGATCGTGCTCTTGACACGGGAGGGCTACTCGGTCTATGCTCTCCGGGTCGATGTCGGACACCGGTGTCAGTCACAGACGGGGGGAATCCCAGACCGCCTTGCATCAAGGCGCCAAGACGGCACCGGAACTCGTGCGCCCTTCCTTCGCTAAGGCAGCCTGGTGGCTTCTCGCCTATTGTTGCGCCGCGATCCTTTTCGGAGCGTTCGTCCGGGCCTCCTATTCCGGCGACGGATGCGGGACGTCGTGGCCGATGTGCGGAGGCAGTCTCATCCCGACCTTCACGGGCGCACCGAGGGCCGTCGAGTTCACGCACCGGGTGACGACGGGCCTTCTGATGCTCGCGAACATCGCCCTGGCCGTCGCTGCCCGGCGCGCGTTCCCCCGGGGCGACGCGGCACGGAAGGCTGCGAACCTCGCCTTGATCACCGTCCTGATCTCGGCCGTCATCGGGGCGTTGCTCGTCACGTTCCAGTGGGTGACGGACGACAAATCGGCGGGCCGGGCGCTGACGATGCCCATCCACCTCGTCAACAATTTCATCGCGATCGCGGCCCTCGCCGCGACGGCCTATTACGCCGGTACCGGCCGACGGTTCGCGTGGCGCGGGCAAGGCGCGGTTTCGGCCGCGTTGGCCTGGGCTTTTGGAGCCATGTTCCTCCTCGGGGCCACGGGCGCGTTCTCGGCGCTCGGAAAGACAGCGTTCGAGCACGAGTTGTCGTTCGCCAAGTCGTTCGCCGAACGGATGTGGCTCCATGTCGGGCCAGAAGCCCATCCGTTACTGCGGGGCGGGGTGGCCCACCCGTTGATCGCGACGTCCGTCGGCATCCTTCTCATTTACGTGTGCGGCCTGATCGCCCACGCGAGGCCCTCGGCCCAAGTCAAGGCTTGGGCACGCTGGACGGTCGGGCTCTACATCGTCCAGATGGTGCTCGGCGCGGTCAACCTGACGGCAAGCGCGCCCGTCGCCCTTCAGATCGTCCATCTCGCGGTCGCCCTCGGCAACTGGCTGACCTTGGTCATGCTGGCGCTGACGGCGCTTGGCACGGAAGCCAGGGCCGAACGTGCCGAGGATGCGGCTCCGGCCGAAGACGCGCCGTCGCCCCAACCGGCGTTCGTCGCGTCCGTTTCGAGGCGGGCGACCTGGAAAGACTATGTGGCGCTCACGAAGCCGCGCGTCATCAGCCTTCTCCTCTTCACGACGGTCGCAGCCATGTTCGTCGGCCATCACGGTGCACCGCCGCTCTGGCTCTTGGTCGCCGTTTGCGTCGGCGGCTACGCCTCCGCCGGAGCCGCCAACGCCTTTAACATGGTCATCGAAATGGACCTGGACCGCTCGATGGCGCGGACGTCGCACAGGCCGACGGTCCGTGACGCCGTCACGAAACGCCAGGCCCTGACCTTCGCTTGGATCCTCGCGGTCGGATCGTTCGCGCTCCTGACATGGGCGGCCAACCTTTTGACCGCCGTCATGGCTTTGAGCGGACTGCTGTGCTACGTGTTCGTCTATACGCTCTGGCTGAAACGGCGGACGTGGCAGAACATCGTCATCGGAGGCGCGGCAGGCGCGTTCCCGCCGCTCGTCGGCTATGCGTCGGTGACCGGGACGCTGTCGCCCTTCGCCTGGTACCTGTTCGCCGTGGTCTTCCTTTGGACGCCCGTCCACTTCTGGGCTTTAGCGCTCCTGATCAAGGACGACTATGCTAAGGCCGGGGTCCCGATGCTGCCCGTCGTCAAGGGCGACAAAGTGACCGTCCACCAGATCGGCCTCTATACGGTCCTGACTTCGCTGGTCTCGGTCATGCCGTTCTTTCAGGGGCAAGCAGGGCCGCTTTACCTTGTCGGGTCGGTCGTTTTGAACCTCGGGCTGATCGTCCAGACGGCCCGCCTATGGCAGAGGCAGGACAAACCTCAGGCGAGGGCTCTCTTCAAGTTTTCGATGGCCTACCTGGCCCTGTTCTTCATCGTAGCGGCGGTCGATCAGGCGAGGTGGATGTGAGTTTGGGTATGAATGCGGTGGCCCGGCCACCACGGACGGAGGAAGCAGACTAGGATGGCTCAGTTATTCAAGCCGGCGATGAACACGATCTGCACCGCGAGCATCTTCGGAGGTGCGGCGTTGCCGTTCCTTCTGTTGTTCGCAGGTTCGCGGATCACAAGGTCGCCTTCGAACACGAAGGTCGACAACCCGATCGACCAGCCGGCACCTTTCAGCCACAAGCACCATGCGTTCGAGCTCGGGATCGATTGCCGGTTCTGCCATACGGGCGTCGAGACGGAGGCCCACGCCGGCGTGCCGAGCACCGAAGTCTGTATGACCTGCCACAGCCAGATCTGGACGAACAGCCCGAACCTTGAGGCCATCCGCAAGAGTTGGGAAACGGACACGCCTGTCCAATGGAACAAGGTCAACACGGTTCCGGACTTCGTCTATTTCGACCACTCCATCCACGTCAACCGCGGCGTCGTCTGCAACAACTGCCACGGCCCGGTGAACCAGATGCCCATCACGTGGAAAGGCCGCGACTTCCGCATGATGTGGTGTCTCGAGTGCCACGAGGATCCGTCCAAGTTCCTCTACAAGGACGAGAAGGCCGCCCCGGGCTCGACGCCGAGGGAACAGGTCTTCAATTTTTATCGCAAGCTGGCGGCCGGCGAAGAGCTGACCGCGTCGGAGAAAGACCTCGCTGAAGGGCTGCCTCAGATCGTCCCCTCCGACAAGACCCATGAAGGCGTCGCCCAGATGAAAGAACGCGGCGTCAACGTCTCGCAGCTGAAGGACTGCTACGTCTGCCACCACTAGGGCCGCGACATGAAGGAAAAGAACCCGGTCTACGTCAAGTCGTTCGAGCAGTTCGAAGACCCGTCGTCGTTTGAATCCGTCAAAGCCGACGAGTTCCCCCATCGGTCTTCGCTGTTGGACATCAATCGGCGCGACCTCTTGAAGTTCGTCGGCGGCACCGTCGCCTTGGCCGGACTCGCTTCAGGCTGCCGCTATCTGCCGCAACAGAAGATCGTCCCGTTCGTCCAGGCACCGGAAGACCGGTTGCCGGGCCAGGAAGCGACCTTCGCGTCGGCCACGACCCTTGGCGGATATTCGACCGGAGTCCTCGTCCGGTCGTACGAGGGACGTCCCGTCAAGATCGAAGGAAACCCCCTTCATCCGTCCTGCCTCGGAAGTTCCGATGCGCGGATGCAGGCTGAACTCGCGGTCATGTACGACCCGGACCGCCTCCAACAGGCGATGGTCGTGGGCGAACCGGCCAGTTGGGAGGAGTTCTACAAAGAGGCGAAAGCCGCCCTTTCTAAAGCGCACGACGGAGCCGGAGCGGCCCTTCTGACCCCGAACGTCGGTTCCCCGGCGCTCGCCGCCCAGATCTCGGCTTTCCTGGCCGCCTATCCGGGCGCCAAATGGTACCAATACGAGCCCGTCAACCGGGACAACGTCTACGAAGGCGCGGTCATGGCGTTCGGGCAGCCCGTCGAGACCGTCTACGACTTCTCCAAGGCCGACGTGGTCCTGACCGTCGATTGCGAGCTCTTCCTGCACAACCCGGGCAACGTCCGCTATCAGCGCGACATCATGGCCCGTAGGTTCGTCGACGAGCATTCGACGACGATGAGCCGCATCTATGCGGTCGAAGGGACGCCGACGACCATCGGCGCCGTCGCCGACCACAGGTGGCGCCTGCGCCCGACGATGACCTTGGACTTCGTCCGGGCCCTTGCGTCCCGGCTCGGCGTCGCAGGAGCGGCGGACACGATGCCGAAGGGTCTCGACGCGAAAGCGGTCGACGCCCTTGCCGCCGATCTTAGGGCGAACCGCGAGAGGAGCGTCGTCGTGGCCGGAGACCATCTTCCTGCCGACGTCCACGCCCTCGTCCACGCGATCAACCATTCGCTTGGAAACCTGGGTTCGACCGTCCACCTCGGCCGCGCCGTCCACTTGAAACCGGGCGGCAACCTCGCCGACATCAAGGAACTGGCGACGGCGATGGCAGGGGGCCAAGTCAGCTTCCTGATGGTCTGCGGCGGGAACCCCGTCTACGACGCCCCTTCCGACTTGAAGTTCGCGGAAGCCCTCGGTAAAGTGCAGACTTCGGTCCACCTCTCGCTTTACGACAACGAAACGAGCGAACTGTGCCGATGGAGGCTCCCAGAGTCCCACTTCCTGGAGTCTTGGGGCGACGGTCGCGGCCATGACGGGACGGCCAGCATCGTGCAGCCCTTGATCAACCCGATCTACGACTCGAAATCGGCGGTCGAGGTCCTCGACGGACTGCTCGGAAAAATGCGCGGCGGACTCGAGATCGTCCAATCCGTCTGGAAGTCGCTCCCGGTGGACTCCGGTGTGGCGGCGAAGCCGTTCGCAGACCGTTGGGCCGAGATCCTGGCCTCCGGCATCGTCCCTGAGCCGGCGACGGACGACTTGACCCTCGTCCCGACGCCGAACCTGGCCGTCGGCTTGGCTTCGACCAAATCCAGCGACTTCGACCTCGTGGTCATGCCCGATCCGACACTCCACGACGGACGCTTTGCCAACATCGGATGGCTTCAAGAGCTGCCGAAACCGCTGACCCAGCTGACCTGGGACAACGCGTTCCACATGAGCCGCGGCACGGCGAAGCGGTTCGGAGTCGGACAAGTCGTCAAGACCGCGGTCGGTACTCCGTACTACGGCAACTGGGACGTCGTCCGGGTGAGCGCGAACGGAACGACCGTCGAGGGGCCCGTCTACGTCCACGACGGAATGGCCGACGACACCGTGGTCGTGCACATGGGTTTCGGCCGTAAGCGGGCCGGCCAGATCGGGAACGTCGGTGACGAGATCCATCAGGGAGGCGGTTTCGACGCGATGCCCTTGCGGACGACCTCGGCGCCCGTCATCGTGAGCGGCGGGACCCTGGAGAAGACGGGCCGGAACTACAAGCTCGCCAACACCCAGTTCCACAACTTGCTCGACGTCACCGAGATCGACAGCAAGCGCGACATCATCCGTGAGACGACGCTCGAAGAGTACAAGAAGGATCCCCACGTCCTTCACGAGCCGACGACCCCTGTCCAAGAGCGCAAAGGCGAGAAGCACGAGAGCCCGTCGATCTTCAAACAGCCGCCCGGTTACAACGGGCCGGACAACTATCAGTGGGCGATGACCATCGACCTGAACCTGTGTTCGGGTTGCGGCGCCTGTGTGGCCGCGTGCCAGGCGGAGAACAACATCCCGACGGTCGGCAAGGAACAGACCTTACGGCACAGGATGCTGCACTGGATCCGGGTCGACCGCTATTACAGGGCCTATTCCGGGAAGAGTTTCGAGTCCGACGATCCTGTGATCACGTTCCAGCCCGTCAACTGCATGCACTGCGAAATGGCGCCGTGCGAGCCCGTCTGCCCGGTCGCGGCGACGACCCACAGCCACGAGGGCCTGAACCAGATGGTCTACAACCGCTGCGTCGGGACGCGCTACTGCAGCAACAACTGCCCTTATAAGGTCCGGCGGTTCAACTACTTGCACTATACGAAGAAGACCGAAGACGTTCCCGTCCTGAAACTCCTTCAGAACCCCGACGTGACGGTCCGTGGGCGTGGCGTGATGGAGAAGTGCACCTATTGCGTGCACCGCATCAACAACGCCCGGATCAAGGCCAAGAAGGGTGACCGGAAGATCAAGGACGGCGAAGTCCAGACGGCGTGTCAACAAGCTTGTCCCAGCCGCGCGATCGTGTTCGGCGACAAGAACGATCCCAACAATGCGGTTTCGAAGTCTAGAGCCTCGAACCGGCAGTACGTACTTCTCGAAGCGGTCAACACCCTTCCCAGGACGACCTACCTCGGTAAGGTCCGCAACCCGAATCCGGAGCTGGAGGCTTAGACGATGTCGTTCAAGGACATGAACAAGGAACGGCTGATCACCGGCGATTGGGACTACTCGTCCATCGACGGCCAGATCGGCGACGTGGTGCTCGACGCGAACCGGCACACCGAGGCGAAGGTGCCTGGTCTGCTCGGCAAGCTCATGCCGGCGAACATGAGGAGCCCCTGGTTCCTGATCATCGGCATCGGCTTCGTCTTCGTCAACGTCCTGCTCTTATCGATCACGATCCTCGTCCTGACGGGCATCGGCGTCTGGGGCAACAACCAGCCGAGCGGCTGGGGCTTCGACATCATCAACTTCGTCTGGTGGATCGGTATCGGCCACGCGGGCACGCTGATCTCGGCGATCCTGCTCCTCCTCCGTCAACAGTGGAGGAACTCGATCAACCGCTTTGCCGAAGCGATGACGATCTTCGCGGTCATGTGCGCGGGCATGTACCCGCTGTTGCACACGGGCCGTCCGTGGGTCGCTTACTGGCTGTTCCCGTATCCGAACGTCTTAGCGCTCTGGCCGCAGTTCAGGTCGCCGCTCGTCTGGGACGTCTTCGCGGTCAGCACGTACATGACGGTCTCGATCCTGTTCTGGTACGTCGGCCTCATCCCGGACTTCGCGACCCTTCGCGACCGGGCCAAGTCCAAGGTCGGCCGCGTGCTGTTCGGCATGGCCGCGCTCGGTTGGACGGGGAGCGCGAAGCACTGGTTCCGCTACAACCACGCGTCGATCATGTTGGCCGGGCTCTCGGCCCCGCTCGTCCTTTCTGTGCACTCGATCGTGTCCTTCGACTTTGCGATGTCGATCGTTCCCGGGTGGAACGTCACGATCTTCCCGCCGTACTTCGTCGCGGGCGCGGTCTTCGCCGGCTTCGCGATGGTCATCATCCTCGCGATCCCGGTCCGGAAGTGGTACCGGCTCGAAGCCTTCATCACGATGAAGCACTTCGATTGGATGGCCAAGGTCATGCTCGCCACCGGGCTTATCGTCGCCTATGGCTACGGCATGGAAGTGTTCTACGCCTGGTACAGCGGCGTCCCTTACGAGACGGCGCTCCTGTTCAACCGCACGAACCTCTTCGAATCCCCGTACAGTTGGGCGTTCTGGTCTTTGATCCTGTTCAACGTCGTGTTCCCGGCCTTTCTCTGGTTCCCGAAGGTCAGGCAGAACTTGACCGCCCTGTTCTGGATCAGCATGTCGGTCAGCATCGGGATGTGGTTCGAACGGTACGTCATCATCCCGCTTTCCTTGACGAGGGACTACCTGCCGTCGAGCTTCGGCTATTACACGCCGACGATCGTCGACTTCGCGATGTTCTTCGGGACGATCGGGTTCTTCCTCTTCATGATGTTCCTCTTCATCCGCTTCCTGCCGATGATCAACATCTTCGAAATGAAGGAGCTTTGGCACCACATGTCGCATGAAAAAGCGCACGCTCACGAAGCCGCTGCACAGGAGGCGCACTGATGGGGCTCTTCCGTGACACCGCGCCCAAGCATTACGGGACGGTCGCCTCGTTCTTGACGCCCGAGCAGTTGTTAGCCGCGACCCAGCGGGCCAAGGACGCCGGGTTCCGGGACGTCGACACGTATTCCCCGATCCCCGTCGAAGGCGTTTGCGAGCTGCTGAAGTTCGATGAGACGAAACTCGGCTGGATCACGTTCTTCGGCGGGTTGGCCGGCGCCGCCACGGGTCTCTGGCTCGAATGGTGGACCTCGACCATCGCCTATGCCCACAACGTGGGCGGCAAGCCGTTGGAGAGCTGGCCCATGTTCTTCCCTGTCCTCTACGAATGCACGATCCTTTTCGCAGCGTTCGGAGCGACGTTCGGGATGCTCGGCCTTTGCGGGTTGCCGAAGCCTCACCAGCCGATCTTCAACGCACCGCTCATGGAACGGGCTTCGCAAGACCGCTTCGTGCTCTGCATCGAAGCGACGGATCCGAACTATGACCCCAAGGACGTGGCCGAATTCATGAAGACCCTGAATCCTGAAGAGGTCGAAACCGTGATGACGTCGGAGGGCTACTGATGACCGTCCGCCACAAAGCCGCGCTTTTGGGAGCAGCGTCCCTGGTCCTCGCGGCCGGGTGTCACCAGGACATGTGGAGCCAGCCGAAGGCCAAGGCTCAAAGCAAGAGCGACCTGATCTTCAGCGACGGCAGCAACAGCCGGGGAGTGGTCGCGGGAACGGTCGCGTTCGGAAGGCCCAAGACCGACCACGTGTTCTACACCGGCTTCGACGACAAGGGCAAGCTCGTCAAAGAGTTCCCCGTCGCCGTCGACGAAGCGTTCCTCAAGCGGGGACAGGAACGGTTCCGTGTGTTCTGCGTCCCCTGCCACGGCGAACTCGGCAACGGTAAAGGGATGATCGCGAAGCGCGGGTTCACCCTCGCCCGACCCGTCGGCAACTACCATACGGACCGCCTCCGGAACATGCCGGTCGGACACTTCTTCGACGTGATCACGAACGGTTACGGAACGATGTACCCGTTCCGGTCCCGCATCCGGCCGATCGACCGTTGGGCGATCGCTGCCTACGTCCGTGTGCTTCAGCAGAGCCAGCACAAGGCGGTCGGAGAGATCCCGGCCGAAGAGAAGGCGCGACTGGAGGCGATGGCCCCGTCGGCCGACCAGAACCCGGAACCCGAACTTCCCATCGGTGGCCCGCCCGACCGGCGTGACAACGCACCAGGGCAGATCATCGTCCCGAACCCGAGGACGGGACGTCCGACGGCCGACACCCCTGCGGGCCCGGCTCCCTCCGGAGAAGGCGCCGCAGTTCCAGGAGGACAGGCACAGTGAGCGAAAACACAGCACCCACGACGCGGATCAACGCGTCGTTCGTCAAGGCCGGAGGCGCCATGTTGATCCTCGGCGTCGTGCTGGCGCTTGCAGGCATCGGGATGGCGGGCGGCGACATGAAGGCGCTCTCGCACTCCTATATTTTCGGTTGGGTGTTCTGGGCTTGCCTGACGTTCGGCTGCCTCGGACTGACGCTCCTCCACCATACGTGTCGCGGCCATTGGGGCTTCCCTGTCCTGAGGATCTTCGAATCCGGCGGAAGCGCGATCAACCTTGCGTTCTTCGGTTTGCTCTTTTTGCCTGTCGTGACGCTTTGGGCCCCGAGCCTTTATCCTTGGGCGAACCCTGCCGAGGTCGCGGTCGATCCGATCCTGCAACATAAGGCCGGATACCTGAACCAAGGGTTCTTCCTGGCGCGGTACGTCGTCTATTTCGCCGCGTTCGCCTTCTTCGCCTGGCGGTACAAGTCTTGGACCGAACTGGAAGAGAAGACCGGCGACGAGAAGTGGTGGAAGAAACGCCAGTATTGGGGCGGCGTCCACACCGTGATCTACGTGGTCATCACGAACTTCCTTTGGACCGACTTCCTGATGAGCATGTACCCCCACTGGTACTCGACCATCTATGGAGTCTGGATGATGGTCGGCTCGGTCCTCCTCGCTTTCGCGCTCACGGCGGTCATCCTCGGCACCCAGGCCAAGAAGAAGCCGTACAACGAGGTCGTCTCGCCATGGCTGACGAAGGACATCGGCAACTGGATGCTGGTGGGGATCATGCTTTGGGCGTACTTCAGCCTCAGCCAGTACCTCATTATCTGGTCGGGCAACCTGCCCGAGTTCACGGAGTACTTCATCGCACGGGCCAAGAACTACTGGGGTTGGCTCGGTACGTCCCTGATCCCCTTGCACTTCTTCATCCCGTTCCTCCTGTTGCTCTCTCCACGGATGAAGAGGGAGCCGGGCAGGCTCGCGACCGTGGGGTTCTACATCTTGGCCGTCCGGGTCTTGGACGTCGCCTACGTCGTCCTGCCGACCTGGAAGCCTGGAGTGGCGAACGTCAACCTGCTCGATGCGGGCATGTTCCTCGTCTTCGGTGGCGCCTGGTGTCTGCTCTTCGGCTGGCAACTCGCCAAAGCCCCGCTGCTCACGTCCCGACTTCCCCGCCTGAAGGAGGCCATCGAACATGCATGACCACGATGAAACCCCGATCGACGCCAACCTCCTGGAGGAAATGGGTTATGAGCGTCGCGACATCAACATCGGGACGATCAACAAGAGCATCACGTCGTTCATGATCGCGGCGACCGTCATCATGTTCGTCGGCGTCGTCTGTATGTGGATCGCGGCCCCACGGATGGTCTCGTTCCAACAGAACGAAAGGACGGCGCCGAAGAAGAGGGTCCCTGAAGACCCGAACCCGCTCATCCAAAGCAACGTGACGGCACACCAGGACTACCTGGACCTCGTCCACGAGCAGCGGACGGCCCTGACGACTTACGGATGGACCGACCGCAAGAAAGGATTCGTCCGCCAGCCCGTCGATCTGGCCATGAAGGACGTCTTGGCCGCAGGGTTGCCCGTCCGGGCGAACCCGCGGGTACCGGCAGGTGAATCAGAGTGAGGGCCGTCGGCCTGACTCTCGCACTCGGGCTAGGGCTTTCGGTCGCGGCCCACGCCCAGTTCTACGGCAACTACCGCGACGTGTCGCCCCCTGGGAGCCGGCGCGTCGCCGTGTCCGACGCCGGTGTGAACGTCCGGGTCGATCAGCGACTGAACGAGTTCGTACCGACCGACACCGAGTTCAAGGACGAGTACGGACGGAGCGTCAAGCTCCAGCGGTACTTCAGCGACAAGCCCGTCGTCATCCTTCCGATCTTCTATAAGTGTCCTGGAATCTGCGAAACCGAGCTGTTCGGGCTTATCGATAGCCTGAAGGGGTTCAAAAAGGACTTCGCAGGACGAGAGTTCACGGTCGTCATCCTCGGGATCGATCCGAACGAAGGAGCCGACCTGGCCGCAGACAAGAAGGACACGGCGATCGCGGCCTACATGGGCGCTTCGTCGGACAAGGCCCGACGTGCGTTCGCCGAAACAGGCTGGCACTTTCTGACGGGCGACCTCAAGAACATCCGCCGGGTCACCGACGCCCTCGGGTTCAAATTCACGTTCGACGAGACGAACGGGACGATCGTGCACCCGTCCGGCCTGATGGTCTTGACGCCGAGCGGGAAGATTAGCCGCTATTTCCTCTCGACGGACTACCCGCAGCAGCTCTTGCTGGACGCGATCCGCAAGGCCGGAAAGGAAGAGATCGGGGCCCGTGACGACCGTCCGTTCTTCTTGGCCTGTATCGAAGTCGACCCCTTGACGGGTCAAAAGACGCTGAACATCCTCAATGTCTTGAAGACGATGGGCGTCGTCACGGTTTTGGCCTTGGGCGGTGCGATCTTCCTTTGGAACCGCAACTATAGGGCCGCGCAAGGAGGCAACGTATGAACCTGAACGTGCTGAAGTACTTCCCGGTCATGCCGGAGCAAGCGTCCGACAACGCTTTCACTTACGACTTGATCTTCTGGTGGATCACTCTGCTCGCGGTGTTCTTCGCGACCGTGGTCATCATTCTCGTCGGGTTCCTGGCGCTGAAGTACCGACGCGGGTCGACCGCCGACCGGCGCAACCCGATCGACCACAGCAAGACCCTGGAGTACCTCTTCATCGGCGTCCCCACCGTCTTGGCCCTGTTCACGTTCTGGTGGAGCATGAACGAGTACATCAAGTACCGGACCATGCCGAAGGACGGCATCGAGGTCTACGTCGTGGGCAAGCAGTGGATGTGGCACCTGCAGCACACCAACGGCGTGCGGGAGAACAACAAAGTCCACATCCCTGTGGACACGAACGTCAAGTTCACGATGATCTCTCAGGACGTCATCCACGCGTTCTATCTCCCCGAGTTCCGCGCCCAGTTCCACGTCGTCCCGGGCCGCTATACCGAGCTCTACATTAAGCCGAAGAGGACGGGCACCTTCCGAATGCTGTGTGCGATGCACTGCGGCACCCAGCACTCGGAGATGGTCGGCCAAGTCGTCGTCATGTCGAAAAAGGACTACGCGGAGTGGCTGGCCAACGGAGGCGACGACAAGGACGTCGCGATGAATCCGGTCGAGGCGGGCAAGAAGATCTGGGACAGCAAGAACTGCGGCAGTTGCCACGCGTCGGTGGACACGACCCGCGGCCCCTCGCTCGTCGGCATCTTCGGAAAAGCCCGGCCGCTGGAAGACGGGACTCAGGTCGCGGACTCCACTTATGTCCGGGACTCCATCCTCACCCCCTGGCGAAGGATCACAAAAGGATACGACCCCACCATGCCGGCCTATCAAGGCCAATTGGTCGAGGACGACATCCTGAGCCTGATCGCCTACATCAAGTCGCTCTCGAACACGGGCGCCCCCGGGGCCAAAGCGCCATATGCGCCGACGGCACCTGGCGGGAAGAAGAATCTGTCGGGCAGCGGCCCGAACTCCACAGAAAGGACCAACGCAAGCGGATCAGCAGGAATGACACAGTTTGAGGAAGGAGCAAGCAAACAGTGAGCGCGACGGCCGTCAGTATCGGTGACCCGGTTCCGAAGAGGAACTACCTGAACGACGACCACACGATCGCGTCGTGGTTGTTGACGAAGGACCATAAACGGATCGCTGTCCTGTACCTGATCAGCGTCACGTTCATGTTCCTGCTCGGCGGTCTCGCCGCCGGCCTGGTGCGTCTGGAACTGACCTCGCCCCACGGTCAACTGTTCACGTCCGAGCAGTACAACAAGCTGTTCAGCGCGCACGGCATCGTGATGGTGTTCTTCGTCATCATCCCTGGCATACCGGCGATCCTCGGCAACTTCGTGCTGCCGTTGATGATCGGGGCCAGAGACCTTGCGTTCCCAAGGCTGAACCTGCTCAGTTGGTACCTCTACGTCCTAGGGGCGATCATCGTCCTGACCTCCTTCATCTTGGGAGGCGTCGATGCGGGCTGGACGTTCTATACGCCGCTCTCCAGCCTTTACTCCAACTCTCAGATCACCCTGTGCCTGCTCGGCCTGTTCATGGCCGGGTTCTCCTCGATCCTCACCGGTCTGAACTTCGTGGCCACCGTGCACAAGATGCGCGCACCGGGGCTGACGTGGTTCAAGATGCCGCTCTTCATCTGGGCCCAATACGCCACGAGCCTGATCATGCTGCTCGGCACGCCCGTCGTCGCGATCACCTTGGTGCTCGTCATCCTCGAGCGGACGCTCAAGTTCGGCATCTTCAGCCCGGAACTCGGCGGCGACCCGGTGCTCTTCCAGCACCTGTTCTGGTTCTATTCGCACCCGGCCGTTTACATCATGATCCTGCCATCGATGGGCGTCATCAGCGAACTGGTGGCGTGCTTCTCGAGGCGGCGCGTCTTCGGCTATGAGTTCGTCGCCTTCTCGAGCATCGGTATCGCCGCGATCGGGTTCTTGATCTGGGGCCACCACATGTACATCAGCAGCCAGTCGACGTTGCAGAACATCGTGTTCTCGCTCCTGACACTGATCGTTGCCGTACCGTCCGCGGTCAAGACCTTCAACTGGTCGATGACCATGTACAAAGGCTCTGTCCAGTTCACGACGCCGATGGTCTACGTGTTCGGCTTCTTAGGGCTCTTCCTGGTGGGCGGCCTGACAGGCCCGTACCTCGGCGCTGTGGCCGCCGACGTCCACTTGACCGGGACGTACTTCGTCGTCGCCCACTTCCACTACATCATGGTCGGCGGCGCGATCATGGGGCTCCTCGGAGGCCTCCACTTCTGGTGGCCGAAGATGTTCGGCAAGATGTACTCCGAGTTCTGGGGCAAACTGACGGCCTTGGTCGTCTTCGTCGGGTTCAACTTCACGTTCTTCCCGCAGTTCATCCTCGGATACCTCGGCATGCCTCGCCGCTACCACTACTACTATTTCGCACCGGAGTGGCAGGTGTACAACATCATGTCCACGGCCGGTGCCACGGTCCTCGGTATCGGCTACCTGTTGCCGATGTTCTATCTGACCGCCTCGTTGATCAAGGGTAAGGACGCCGGACCGAACCCGTGGGGCGCCAAAGGGATCGAATGGGAGCACGCCGATTCGCCGCCGGACCCGCATAACTTCCATCACACCGTGGTCGTCACCGAACCGCCGTACAACTACGACGCGATCCAGGACAACGACGAGTTCCGGAAGAAGTGGGGCGCCCCACCGGTCACCTACAAGGAGGACAACGTCTAATGGCCGCCCACGCGCACGCCGGAACCGTCGACCCGAACGCGCCTGTCGTCTACGAACAGTACGAATCGATCGACCAGCAACAGGAGACGTACATCCTCGGGATGTGGGCGTTCCTCGTGACCGAAGTCATGATGTTCGGCGCCCTGTTCCTCATTTACACCCTGTACCGATGGGGCTTCAAAGGCGAGTTCTTCATCTACCACGAGGAGCTGAACTGGTGGCTCGGCGGCATCAACACGATGAACCTGCTCACCAGTTCGTACCTGATGGCCAAAGCCGTCCGGCACGCCCAGCTCAACGAGACCCGAAAGCAGCTCCAGTCGCTCTGGCTGGTCGTCGTCTGCGGCTTGATCTTCTTGGTCATTAAAGGGTTCGAGTACGCGCCGAAGTTTCAACACCACCTGTTCCCGAACAACACCTTCCACTGGCCGCCAGAGCCAGGGATCGGCGGGAGCCCGGAGCACGCCCGGATCTTCTACTCGCTGTACTTCTCCATGACGGGCCTGCACGGCGTGCACGTCCTCGTCGGAATGATCATCATCGCCACGCTCGCGATCATGGTCAAGAAGAAGGCCAAGGTCATCACGGACTACATCCCGACAGAAATGGTGGGCCTGTACTGGCACTTCGTCGACCTCGTCTGGATCTTCCTCTACCCGCTGTTCTATCTCATCCCTAAGTAGGCCACCATGTCAGAAGCACACGCTGAAGCCCACGCCGGACACGCCCATCACGTCGTTTCGGAGAAAGTCCTGAAGAAGACCTTCGGGATCTTGACCGCAATGATGCTGTTGACCATTTTCGCGGCCCGCGCCCCGATCGACGGTCCCCGCCTGATCCCGTCCATGGCTCCGATCTTCGAGCAATGGTCGGGTTTCTGGGCGCTGACGAACGCGATCGCCCTCGGTATCGCCGTGTTCAAAGCCATCTGGGTCATCCGGTTCTTCATGGGCGCCCAGTACGCCTCCAACCTGGTCAAGCTCTACGTCGTCGGCGGCTTCATCGGCTTCTCTTTGCTCTTTATCTTGTTCTTCGACTACGTCGGCCGAGCGTTCGAACCCGTCCGGGGCTGGGAAAGGGTTCCCTCGTCGTCCTTCCCAAGGACTCAGACAGACGATGCCGGCGTACCCTTCAAACAGTTCCCGACGGCCGAAGCCCACGGCGGTGGCCACAGTCCGGAACCGACCGAAGGCACCGCGCCTTCGGGACACTGACAGAGCGGAGAGCGGTCGTCATCGGGCCGTGACCGTCAGGCCGAAAGGGTATCCTGACGTCTACCGATGACGGCCGCTTTCGACGTCACTTCCCTCAACCCGGAACAGCGCGAAGCCGTCCAATGGCCGGGCGGCCCTCTCATGGTCTTCGCCGGCGCCGGATCCGGCAAGACCCGCGTCATCACCTGTCGGATCTCGCGCTTGATCGCCGAAGGGTGCCCCCCCGGGCGGATCCTTGCCGTGACGTTTACGAACAAAGCCGCGCGCGAGATGAAGGAACGGATCGTCGAGATGGCCGGGCCTCAAGCGAGCGGACTCTGGATGGGGACGTTCCATTCTGTCTGCGCCAAGCTCCTGCGCATCGACGGCGCAGCGATCGGCCTTGACCCGAACTTCGTCATCTACGACGACGGCGACCAGGTCAGCCTCGTCAAAGAAATCCTCAAACAGCGCGGTATCGACGACAAGTCCGTCCAACCCAGGGGCGTCCTGAACGAGATCAGCCGGGCAAAGGAGCGCTTGATCGGCCCCGAGCGCTATGAACGCGAGTCGGCGGGCTTCTTCGAGAAGATCGTCGCCCAGGTCTATCGAGACTACAACGCCGCGCTCGCTCGGGCGAACGCGCTCGATTTCGACGACATCCTCATGAAGGCCGTCCGGCTGTTCGAACAAGCCGAACACGTCCGGGAGAAGTACCAAGACCGCTTCCTCCACGTCCTCGTCGACGAGTATCAAGACGTCAACTTCGCGCAATACCAGTTGGCGTCGCTCCTCTCGGCCAAGCACCGGAACATCACCATCGTCGGTGACGACGACCAGTCGATCTACGCCTGGCGCGGTGCCGATGTCTCGCTTATGATGCGGTTCAGCAGCGACCACCCGGACGCCAAAGTCGTCACGCTGTCCCAAAACTATCGTTCGACCAAGAAGATCTTGGACGCCGCCTATCACGTGATCCGCCACAACCGGGGACGTGCCGACAAGAAGCTCTGGACGGAAAACGTTTCGGGCGAACCGATCACCGTGAGCGAAGCCGGCACGGAGCAGGACGAGGCGATGCAGATCGCCGACGTCGTTCTCCGCGAAGTCCGCTCCGGAAGACGCGGTTGGGGAGACTTCGCCGTCCTCTATCGGACGAACGCCCAAAGCCGTGTCCTAGAAGAGGCGTTCCTCACGATGCGTATCCCCCATGTGCTCATCGGCGGCCAACGCTTTTACGAGCGCAAAGAGATCAAGGACGCCATCGCCTATCTCCGCCTCGTCTTGAACCCCGTCGACGACGTCTCCGTGCGGCGTGTCGTGAACGTCCCGGCCCGTGGCGTCGGTGCGACCACGTTGAAGAGCTTGGACACATGGGCCGCAGCGCGCTCCGCGAGTTTGTGGCAGGCGATGACGGACACCGCCGTTCAACAGGAGCTCGCGAAGAAGACGCTGTCCGGCGTCCGTGCCTTCACAGGTCTCATCGAGGACGCGGCCCATCTCGCTCAAGCCGGGCCGGTGACGCCCGTGCTCAAACACGTCCTCGACCGGAGCGGCTACCTCGAGGAACTCCGGGCGCAACGGGACGACGATTCGGTCTCGCGCTTAGAAAACCTGCAGGAGTTGGTCAATGTCACGGCCGAATACGACGAGAGCGCGGACGGGCCCTCCTTGGGAGGGTTCCTCGAAAACGTGGCCCTCATCGCCGACGTCGACTCATTGAACGAGTCGGGAGAGGCCGTCACACTCATGACCCTGCACTCGAGCAAAGGCCTGGAGTTCCCTGTCGTCTTCCTGATCGGCCTCGAGGAAGGCGTCTTTCCCCATTCCCGGTCGATGAGTTCCGACACGGAACTCGAAGAGGAGCGACGGCTCGCATATGTCGGGATGACCAGAGCGCGCGAGGAACTCCATCTGACCCACGCCACCCGAAGGTCGCTCTATGGACAGCCGTCGTTCAACCGACGTTCCCGGTTCCTTGACGACATTCCGAACGAGCACGTCCAGTCGCTGTTCGGTTCACGGACGTCGTCTCCACCTCCAGGGTTGACCACCGTCCGCCAGATGCGCACCGGAGAGTACGCGGTCATCGAACCGTCCCGGCCCGCGGACGCGCCGCCACGACCGTCATGGACACCGCCGTTCAACGTCGGCCAAAAAGTCCAGCACCGAAAGTTCGGCGTCGGCGTCGTCGTCGCGTGTGGGCCCCTAAAGAACGATGCCGAAGTCACGGTCGCGTTCCCCGGTGCCGTCGGGGTCAAAAAGATGGTCCAAAGCCTCGCCAAACTGGAGGCGGTCTGAGGAGACTTGCCTGGATGGCGGCACTCGCAGCCGTGGGAGGCTGTCAGGACCAGGCGACAGGTTTGATGCCGCTGTCCAAGAAGGCGGTTTGGACGTACTCCGTCCAAGGCGACTTCGACACCTATGTCGCGACGCTCAAGGCAGCAGACCGCGTGCCCGTCGGGCCGGCCGAGGGCTGGAAGCTCGACGGAACGATGGGTCCGAGCCGCTTGGGTTGGGCAGGCGGGACGCTGTACGCCTCCGAACTCGCGGGCCAAGGCTTCGAGCCCCCGTTGCCTCTCTACTCCCCTTCGCCCGTCCGTTGGAAAGGCCGCTGGAGCATGGGGAACCGATCGGCCGAATTAGAAGCGACCGTCGAGTCCAAGAAAGTCAAAGAGCAGGTCGCGGGACGGAGCACGGACGCGGTCATGTCCGTCGTCCAGCTCAAGGGGCGCGGGTTTTCGTCGCGGCTGACGACATGGTTCGTCCCCGGCATCGGCGTCTACCGTCAAGAGCAACGGACGGGCGACAGGCGCACCGTCCGCCTCGATTACTTGAGCGGCCCTTAGAAGGCCATGCCTTCGTAGTCCCGCATCAGACCGACGATCCGACCGATGACGCGGGCGTCTTCCCGGTCGACGATGATCGGGTCATAGGCGGGGTTGCTCGGCATCAGCCGGACTTGGGGCCCGTTGAAGTGGATCCTCTTGACCGTGGCCTCGTCACCCATGAGGACGGCGACAAGGTCGCCATGGTTGGCCGACTGTTGAGGTTTGACGACGACCAGGTCCCGCGGGTTGATGCCTTCGCCCGACATCGAATCGCCTTTGACGCGCAGGAGGAACGCACCCTGAATGTTGCGCACCATGTCGTTCGGGACGGGAACGAGGTGTTCGACGTGTTCGGAGGCCAAGATGGGCGTGCCTGCTGCGATCGTTCCGACGAGCGGGAGCATCATGACCTTGTTGCCGGACTGATAGGCGGGGTGCTTGATCTTGATCGAACGGGGCGTGTTCGACCGTTCGATGTACCCTTTGCGCTCCAAGGCGTCCAAGTGGACGGTGACCCCCCGCAGAGAACCGATCTTGAAGCGCTGGCCGATCTCGCGGATCGACGGAGGGTAACCCTCGGCCTGTACGTACTCCATTACGAACTGAAGGATGTCTTCTTGCCTCTTCGTGAGTCCCTTCGCCATGTGGCGCTCCCTGCTGTCGGTTTCCACCTTTCAGCGAACGGATTATAGCCTATTCCTGTCTACCTGTCAAGTCCTTTCGCCCTTCGAAGTCCAAGCCCCCGTGCCATAATCGGCCCGGCCAGAGGGCCAGAGAGGTTCAAAGCGTTGTCGATCACGAAGATCCGTTCCATGTTCGAAAACAAGGGGTGCCAGGCCGTCCTTTACGTGATCGGAGGCCTGACCGTCATCGGCCTGCTGTACACGGGGACCTGCTCGAGCATGATGCCGTGGGCCCAGCCTCAAGCGCAGAACCAGAACGTCGCCCTCGTCGCCGAACTGGACGGCAAGAAGGTCGGTTCGGACGACGTGCTGAAAGTCGCCGACGTCCTTCGCCGCGACCGACCGACGAACGGCGACCCCCGGCAAGAGTTCCGCTTGACCGTCGACGCCCTCGACCAATCGCTGACCTTGATCGCGATCGACGGCCTGGCGAAGCTTAAAGGCGCTTCCGCAGACGATAAGACCATCGCGGAATACGTGGAGAACGACTTTCGCGAGCGGGCGGCACGGGTCAAGGCCTCCTACATCGCCACGAAGAAACTGAAGCCTGACGCCACGGACGCTGAGTTCGAAGCCGTATTCAAGAAGGACCCGCAGGCGGGAGGCAAGACGTTCGATGAAATCAAAAAGGCCGCCGTCGAGCAAGGACAGACGTTGGCGAACGACCCCGAAAACGGCGCCGTCTTCCGGGCACAGGTCCTCGTCCACGCCTTGACCAAGGCATACGCCGCCTCGGTCGAGGCCACGCCGGAAGCCTATAAAAAGTCGACCGAATCGTTCGAAACGAAGTCTCTGCCGTTCGACGACGTGAAGGTCCCTCTCGATGAACGGAAAGCCACGGCCGACAAGGCCCTTGCCGATCTCAAGGGCGGTATGAAGTTCCCGGACGCGATCAAGAAGTACGCGCCGAAAAAACCCGACATCGCACTGCCCATGCCCCGGGCCTTGGTGGAAGCCAGTCCTGAACTGGCGCCGATCCTCTCCATAAAGCCGGGCCAAGTGTCCGACGTCATCGTCTTTCAGGGCAACCCGACGATCTATATCGTGGACTCGGTGAAAGCGAACGTCCCGCCGGACTTCGACAAGAAGCAGAAGTTCTATCTGGACACGTACAAGACGTCCCAGGCGACCAAGCAACTGGGCAAAGACCTGGAAGAGGTCAAGAAGTCCGTCAAGTGGCACAGCGACGTCTGCCGGCTCAGCTTCGAACTCGGCGTGCTCGAATCCAAGGGCCCGACCGAAGGCATCGACGCTTTCCACGCCGCCCTCCGTGACATCGCTTCGAAGCTCAAAGATGCGAAACCGACCGACCTTCTCGGAGCCAAGCTCCAGGCCATGGCGAAGTTCGAAGCGTTCGAGACCGTCTTCTCGTCGTCCAAGCCCGAAGAGAAGAAGGAAATGCGCGCCGAAAGGTCGGAAATGATCCGGGACGTGCTGTCCGACACCGAATCGGTCGTCCTGCGACTGGAACTCTTCGACAACGAGGCCGAGGCCGGAAACTTCGAAGCAGCCGGTGAAGCCCTTGTCGACGCCGCCAAGAACAACACGGGTTCCGATCCCATCGCGATCGATCTGAACCAGCAGATCACGACCAAGCTGGAAGCCGCCCGTACGGCGAAGAAGATCGATACGGCCGTGCTCGACGCGGTCCAGAAAGAGATCGACAACTTCAAGAAGGGCATTCTCCAAGCCGAACAGGACAAGGAGGACGCCGCGAAGAACGCGGCCAAGGTCGACGACGAACTGAAGAAGCTGGACGAAGGCGGCTCGGGCGGACAGTCGAAGGGCGGCACCGAGAAGAAGCCTCAGGACGCAGGAAAAGGCGCGGGCAAGTAGGGCCGGAGTGGACGGTCGGCTCGTCCTTGTCGCCACTCCGATCGGGAACTTGGAAGACCTGTCCGACCGGGCGCGGCGCGAGCTCTCCGAAGCCGAGTCGTGGATCGTCGAGGACACCCGCGTCAGCGGCCGGCTCCAGACCGTCCTCGGCGTGAAGAAGCCCATGAGAGTGCTCAACGAGCACAGTCATCCCCGACAGGTCGCTGCCCTCGTGGAACTGGCCCGGACGGAGCGGACCGCCCTCCTGACCGATGCAGGCAGCCCTGCGGTCAGCGACCCTGGCACCGAACTGGTCGACCTCTGCCTGGACGAAGGGATCGAAGTCGACGCCGTTCCCGGCCCGAGCGCCGTCACGACCGCCCTCGCCTTGGCCGGTTTCTTCGCCCAACGGTTCGTCTTCCTCGGCTTCCTGGCGCGTAAACCCGGCCAAGTCTCCGAGACCCTGCGCCCGTTCGCAGACTCCACCATGACGGTCGTCCTCTTCGAAAGCCCGCACCGCGTCGACAAAACCCTGGAGGCCTGCGCCAGGGACCTGGGCTCCAGGAGATACGCGCTTTGCCGAGAATTGACGAAGATGCACCAGCAAGTGTGGCGCGGGACCCTCCCCGGGCTGCCTTCTTCGACGGACGTTCCGCGTAAAGGGGAATTCACGATCGTGGTCGAAGGGAAGCGAAAGGGGCAGGACTTGGATAGAACACCAGGTGTATAATGCGGGCGAATGCGGATTTGCCGCCGCAGGGAAGCGAAATGAAGCGGTTATTGACGCTCTTGGTCTTGTCGGTCTGCGCGTGTTGGTCATGGGCGCAGTCTCAGAACGGGACTTATCGGATCCAGGAGGACGATAGGCTCGGCATCGCCGTGTTCGACGAACCTCAGATCGCAGCGTCCGTCACCGTGCTTCCCGACGGCAACATCGTCGCTCCCTTCGCCGGGATCATCCGGGCGATCGGCAAGACGACGGCCGAGTTGGAGACCGAGCTGGCCGACATTTACGTCAAAAAGCTCCAGCTCCGCAATCCCAAGGTTTCGGTCACGATCCTCGCTGTCCGCGACATCCAAGCCACCATCAACGGGGCCGTCGCAAAAGCCGGCACGTACCGTTTCCGCCCGGGCCAGACCGTCCGGGACCTGATCGCCCAAGGGGGGGCCGCGCCCAACATCGGCGATTGGAAGCGGGCGACGTTCCGGAGGAAAGGCTGGAACGAACTGATACCCATCGATCTGGACGCCCTCATCACGAGGGGCAACCTGAGCCAGAACTACGAGATCAAAGACGGCGACGAGCTCGTCATCCCTGAAAGGCTGCAACCCGTCATCCCCGTCGTCGGCGACGTCCTGAACCCCAGGAGCATCGCTTACGACGACAGCATGACCCTGCTCACGGCGATCTCTGCGGCCGGCGGCATCAACCCGAACCGCGGCAAGAAGTCCGGCATCCTCGTCATCCGTCCCAAGAAGGGTTCGGAAGACCAGTACTACCTGATCAAGTGCGACCTCGTCGCCTATGAAAAGGGAGACTTCCAGCAGAACATCCCGATCTTGCCGGGCGACTCGATCGTCGTGCCCAACAACGGGTCTCCCGACTTCAGCATCCTGAACCAACTGGCGAACGCGATCTACGTGCTCGACAGGTTCGGGATCCGGCTGTTCGGAGCCCCGTAGACCGGCGCTAGCCCTCTTCGATGATCCACTCGCTGTGGACGGCGACCTCCCGTCGGAGGCTGTCGGCCACGGCGCAGTACTTTTCGTCGCTCAACTGGACGGCCCGGGCGACCTTGTCCGGATCGAGCCCTTCCCCCTTCAGGAAGTGTCGGACGGTGACGGTCAGGAACCCTCTCGGATAGACGCCCTCGGCCGGACGCTCCCCTTCCGCCTCGAGCCTGTACGACGTGACCTTCTGCCGCTGCTTCTCCAAAATGGACACGACGTCCATGCCCGTGCAGGCCGCCGTCGCCGCCATCAACGCCTCCATCGGCGTCGGTCCGGCCGCTTGTCCCGGCTCGTCGTGGTAACCGTCCATCGTGAACCGGACGCCGCTCGGCGGCGCGGCTTCGAAGACCATGGCGCCCTTCCAATCCAAACGCATTCTCATCGTGCGGTGTACTCCACGGGCCCCCGAGGCCCGCTTTCGTCCCCTTGAAGCCCTCAGTTTCCCAGAGGGTTCCGGTGCCGTCCGCCGAAGCGGGTACAAAGGACCTCGCGACTGGGAGCGCATGGGTGCTGGTGTGCCCCGCGGTCTTCAAAACCGTTGTGGCGTCCACAAGGCGCCGGGTGGGTTCGATTCCTACACGCTCCCGCCAGAGCCTCCCGCAGGGCGATACACTGTCGGCATGAGTCCGACCCTCGCGCCGTCGTTCCAAGAGGCCGTCTCCGCCCTGATCCCTGACCTGGCCCGGTACCAAGGGGACGATCTGACCGTCCGGTCCCCCATCGACGGTTCCGAGCTGGCCCGTCTTCGAGCCGACTCGGCCGACGACGTCCGCGACAAAGTCGCCAAAGCCGTCGTCGCGTTCAAGGCTTGGCGCGACGTCCCCGCCCCCCGCCGTGGCGAACTGGTCCGTCGGCTCGGGGTCAAACTCCGCGAGCGGAAAGAAGAACTCGCCAGGCTCGTCACCATCGAGTGCGGGAAAATCCTGGAAGAAGGCCGGGGCGAGGTCCAGGAGATGATCGATATCTGCGACTTTGCCGTCGGCCTGAGCCGCCAGCTCCATGGCCTGACCATCGCCAGTGAGCGTCCCGACCACGTCATGCAGGAGAACTGGCTCCCGCTCGGCCCTGTCGGCATCATCAGCGCGTTCAACTTCCCCGTCGCGGTCTGGTCCTGGAACGCGGCCCTCGCCCTCGTCTGCGGCGACCCGTGCGTCTGGAAGCCGTCCGAGAAGACGCCCCTGACCGCCTTGGCCTGCCAGGCCCTCTTCGAAGAGGTCGCCGCCGAGTTCCCCGAAGCCCCGGAAGGCCTTAGTCAAGTGGTGATCGGCACCGTCACACAAGGCGAGGCCCTCGTCGACGATCCCCGACTGCCCCTCATCAGCGCGACCGGTTCCACGCGGATGGGACGCGCGGTCGGCCAAAGGGTCGCGGCCCGATTCGGCAAAGCCCTGCTCGAACTGGGCGGCAACAACGCCATCATCGTCACCCCGAGCGCCGATCTTGCCGTCGCCGTCCCCTCCATCTTGTTCGGCTCCGTGGGCACGGCGGGCCAAAGGTGTACCAGCACCCGCCGCGTCCTCGTCCACCGCAGCCTCTTCGACAAAGTCTTCGACACCCTGAAGTCGGCCGTCGGCCAGATCGGTGACACCAAAGTCGGCGACCCGCTCGAAGCCTCCACCCTCGTCGGCCCGCTGATCGACGAAGCCGCGTACACGAACATGCAGCGCGCGATCGAGGCCGCCCGCCCGCACGCGCTCGAAGTCGTAGGCGGGGACCGGGTCTCCGTCGGAAGCGGAGGCGTCTATGTCCGGCCCGCCCTCGTCAAGCTGGAAAGACAGGTCGAGAGCGTCTGCGAGGAGACCTTCGCGCCGTTGACCTACGTCATGCCTTACGACGTCCTCGCCGACGCCCTCGAAACCCACAACGCCGTTCCGCAGGGCCTCAGCTCGGCGATCATGACGACCGACGTCCGCGAGGCCGAATACTTCAAACGTCATAGCGACTGCGGCATCGCCAACGTCAACATCGGCACGAGCGGCGCCGAGATCGGCGGCGCTTTCGGGGGCGAAAAAGAGACGGGCGGCGGCCGTGAATCCGGTTCGGACGCGTGGAAGGCTTATATGCGACGACAGACGAGCACGACGTACTTCGGCACGGACCGGCCGGCACTGGCCCAGGGCATCCGGTTCGACGTCTAAACGTCTCGTCCAAACGTGCACCTGCGCCGGTTGTGGAAGGAGCAAGGAAACCGGGGCCGGCGCCCGGCCAGAAGGTCCGGAAGCCCCTGACCTCCTGCCCCCTTCTCTCTGCCGCACCTGGGACAAGAAAGGGAGAGGGGATCCGGACGCGCCGGAACCTAGCGGCACCTGTCCTGTCGTCGGCCCTTGCGAAGCGGCGATGGTCCGAACTTGAGGATCCGAGGGCTCGGTGCGAACGTCGAGACGACAAGGCTGGAACACGCTGTTCCCCTCACCTTCCCGTCACCCCGCCGTCACCTTGCCGTCACCTCGAGGTGAAGGTGGGTTGTGGGCGAAAAGCGGGCGAAAGGACGGTACAAGCCTGTTGTAGCGGTGCGATGCACCGATAACCACGATAGATGCCAAGGATCGAAGGAACTGTGGCCGTCGGGGGATTGAGCGGGACGAGCGGGCCGTGCGTGTTCGTACGCCAAAGGGACGGGCGGCAGGTGCTGCGGGTGAGGACGACTCCGTCGGATCCCAAGACCGCCGCGCAGATGGCGATGAGGCTCGCGATGCAGCGGGCCGCAGCGACCTTCAGCCAACTGACTCCCGAAGAGCACCGTGCCTGGCTCGCCTATGCCCGACAGCTCGCCGAAAACGCGTGGTCGGAAAGGCGGACCGTCCCGGTCAACGCGACGAACGCCTATCGAACGTTGGCGCTGAAGATCCTCCAGCTCGACCGGGAAGCCGAACTTCCCCGGACGCCGCCGTCGACGCCTTTCGGCGGCGACGCCGTGCGTGTCACGGTCGGCGCGGAGCCCGGCGGCCTCGTGTTCACCTCTGACCGTGGCAACCTGCCAGGCGTGTCGACCGAACTGCTGACCCAGCCTGTGAGGCTGTCGATCTCCCGTACCGATCCTCAAAAGTTCCGGAGCCAGGGGTTCGTGGCGTTCGGACAGGGCGGCCAAGACGTCCGTGTCGCGGCTCAGCGAGGGTGGGTCGTTCCCGCCTACCGGTTCGTTTTGGCCGCGACGGGCCAGACGACGCCCCTTTTGCCACTCGAACCCGTATGGGTCGGACCGGCTGGGACTGTGGCGGCGTAAACGCAACGTCAGACCGGACCGGTGTCAAACGAGCGGGCCGGTCGGGCCCGAGCCCGGCCGCAAAAGTGGCGGAGGTCCGGGCCGGTGAGCCTACGGGGTTAGAATGTCTCTATGGACGTCAAGCTTGTCGCCGTTCCCGAGTCGATCCCGGACAAGGTCTACACGACCGAGAGCGCGGGCATCAGCCGCGCCACCCACGACAACCACCTCACACTGTGGAAAGGCTACGCCAACAAGACCAACGAGATCCGCAAGGCCTTGGCCGAGATGGACACCGATCCGTCCAAGGCCAATCAGATCTACAGCCAGATGCGGGCGCTCAAGGTCAACTACGCCTTCGCCTACGGCGGCTACATCAACCACAACGTGTACTTCGAGACGATCGGAGGTCAGGGCGGGCCGGCTGTCGGCGACGTGGCCGGACTGATCACGGACGCCTATGGAAGTTTCGACGCCTGGGTCTCGGACTGGAAGTCCACCGGGATGGCGGGCCGCGGTTGGGCGTTCTTGGGCTATGACCTGGCCGAAGGACGCGTCTTCAACTACATCGGCGACTCGCAGGACACCTTCCCCGCCTGGAACCATAAGGTGCTCCTCGCGATGGACGTTTACGAGCACGCTTACTACTTGGACTTCCAGACGGCGCGCATGAAGTACATCGAGGCGTTCCTGCAGGTCGTCGACTGGGACGCCGTGGACCGCCGCCTGGCCAAGTGACCTAGGCCGCGTCAAAAACTTCTTACGGATTCCGACCGCAGGAGGCGGGGGGCGTCGTGGATGGCGGAGGCGTTTATGAAAACGATGCGCACTTTCACCTTGACCGCCCTCAGCGTCCTGACGGCCGTGGCCGCGTTCGCCCAGACCACCTCGCCGCCCCTGAGCGCGCCGGGCTTTAAGCTCAAAGACGCGATGGGGAACGACGTCCAACTCTCCTCTTTCCTCGGAAAGTACGTCGTCCTCGAATGGACGAACAAGGATTGCGACTACGTGAAGAAATGGTACGACGCGAAGAAGATGCAGGGCGTCCAAAAGGACGCCATGGACAAAGGCGTCGTCTGGCTCGTCATCGACTCGACCCCGATGACGGCGGGCGGGTACATGACCATGGACCAGGCCAAAGACCACTACAGGACCGCCGGCTCCACCCCGAGCTACATGTTGTGGGACAGCGACGGTGCGGTGGCCAAGATGTACGGCGTGAAATTCGCGCCGACGGCCGTGGTCATCGACAAGGCTGGGAAGATCATTTACCAAGGGGCGTTCGACGACAAATCGCGCTCGTTGGACGCGGACTCGCTCGATAGGGCCCACAACTACGTGATGACCGCCCTCGAGGAATCCATGTCCGGCAAGATGGTCACGCGCCCGAGCACCGAAGCCTACGGTTGCCCGATCGGCGGCTGACGGGACGTAAGGACCGACGACGCGACGGCCGCCTGAGCCCGCTCAGGCGGCCGTTCGACGTCAGCGGAGCCACCCGAGCTCAGTACTTGACGTTACAGCCGTAGGGCCGGGTCGAGGAGGTCGTGACCGTCCGTCCCGCCATCGACTCTTCCAAGGCGAGAAGGGCGAAGTTCTTCGGCGGGGACGTCGCGCCCCTCGGGTTCGGTTGGTCGTCGATGGCCCCGTGGTATACGACTCTGCCTTGGGGGTCGATGACCACGATCTGCGGCGTGTTGCGGGCGCCATAGGCCCGTCCGACCTTACCGTCGGGATCCAAAAGGCAGGCGGTAGCGTTCGATCCGACTTCGGAAGAATGGGCTTTGGCCTGAGGCCCGGTCAGGTGGCCCTGCTTGCC
Source organism: Armatimonadota bacterium (assembly GCA_018268395.1). NCBI lineage: Bacteria > Bacillati > Armatimonadota > Armatimonadota bacterium. The sequence goes on from JAFDWQ010000001.1 coordinate 521,786, forward strand.
CGGGGCGGACGAAACGACCGTGAGCCACACCGCACCCATGCCCGTCGCCTTCTTCTGGGTCGCTTGCATGTTGCCGCTGCGATAGTGCCGGACCACGTACGGGCAGTCCTTGTTCGTCCATTCAAGGACGACGTACTTGCCCTTAAAATCCGTGAGCGAGCGGGCCTGACCGTCCGCATCCGGCAAAGAAAAAGCCGGGGCGTCCGTCCCAGGAGCGGCCATTTGCGGAGCCGAAACTTGGGCGTCGACGGCGATGGCGGCTAGAAAGACCGCCGAAAGCGAGAGCACCGTTGCTGTTTTCATCGCGACACTTCCGTCAGCTTTGACGCTTCGATCGGCACATCGATCACCAGCCCGGGGGTTTTCTTTAGAAAAAGATAAGAATCGGGGACGGCCAAGACTCCCCGGAGCCTGTGAGGAGGTGCCGAACCGAACGTCGACGGCTTGAGCGTCAAGCTCAAAAGCCGACCTGAGACGGCGACGCCTTGACCGTCCGAGTGGTCGAGCGCGTCCTTGTCCGCCGGAAAGAAGTACGAACGCGCCACGTCCGCCGTCCAGGGGACGGGACCGGTCACGTCCAAGCGGATGCGTCCACCGCTCCTGAACGATCGGAGCCCGATCTTGGGGAGGGCGGACGGCATCCGCTTTTCGGCGGCCTCGATGACCTCGGAGGCCACCGGGTCCCGTTCCCCGCCGCCGGGGCGCAACGTGATCTTGAGGGTCGACGAACCGGCGACGCACTCCTCGCGACAGGCGACCCAGGAGACTGTCACCGTGAGTTCAGAAGGTTCCTTACCGGCCGTCACAGGCGGCGTCAATCGTTGGAGCAAGACGTTCGGGGCTTCGTAACCGAACGAAAACAGCCCCTCTCCCGTCGGGATCCTCTTCGGGACGGGAAAGCGCACGGCGGCCGCAGACCAGCCTCGCGGCAGCTTCCAGTCTAGGGCGGGGGGCGAACCGCTGTCACCCGGATTGACCCAATAGGTGTGCCATCCCTTATCCGGGGTCAGACGGACGGCCACGGTCACGGGGTTTCCAGGTCGGTAGGTCTTCGAACCTGCCCACGCTTCGACCCGGCAGGGATCGGCCGGCGGCAACGCGGAAAAGGCAAGCAGGACGGGCGACATCGTCACCTGCGTAGACGGATCGAAGCGCCTCCCGGTTCTGCGACGTCTGTACGCGCCTCACGGGGCTCGCGGGGCTCCCGGCGCGCGATGTGAAGGACACCGTCTCCCCGGCTGACCAAGGGGTTGCAGGCCATGCCGATGATCATGCCGTCGTAGGGTGCGACGGTCTTGCTCCTGGAGCGGCCATAGATATCGGTCGTCATGCCGAGGGTTTCACCCTTCTTGACAAGGTCGCCCGGATAGGCCGTCGCGTGAAAGACGCCTCCCCGAGCGGTCCGGAGCCACGAAGACCCTTCGGCGACGAACGGCTTCTTGGGCGGCGGATCGTTGTGCCCGGCCTTCATGCCCAGGTACGTCATGACCCTGAGGATCCCTTGGCTGCCCACCCGGATGGCGGCCTGGTCGAAGCGGAGGGCTTCCCCGCCTTCGAACAGGAGCATGGGAAGCCCACGGGACGCCGCCACGGCCCGGAGAGAGTTCGCCCTTTCGCGAGCCTGGACGATGATCGGTGCCCCGAATTCAAGGGCGGCGGCACGGGTCTTGGGGTCTTGGAGGTTGCAGCGGATCTGGGGCGCGTTCGTCCTTCCGCCTGATCCGGTGTGAAGGTCGATGCCGAAATCGGCCCGGCCGACGATCTTCGTGAGGAAGAGGTTTGCGAGCTGCGAGGCGAGGGATCCGGACTTAGAGCCAGGGAACGAGCGGTTCAGGTCCCGACGGTCGGGCAGGTACCGGGACTGCATCAGATAGCCGAAGACGTTGACGACGGGCACGGCGATCACCGTGCCGCGCAAGGAGCGGGGATCGGTGTCGTCGAGCACCCTTCGCACGATCTCGATCCCGTTGAGTTCGTCACCATGGAGGGCTGCGCTCAGAACGAGCTTCGGGCCGGCGTATTTTCCGTTGACGACCGTGACGGGGATCGAAAACTGCGTCCCGAGGGACAGCGTCGAAAAAGGGATCTCGATCCTGGCCGTTTTGGAGGGCTGTACCTGGACGCCGTTAAAGACGAGGGGACCGTTCGGCTCAGGCATGGCTCTCGTTAAGGACGAAAGCGGGACTCGAGAGGGATTGCGGAACCAGGGCCGAAAGGGAAAATGGCGGGAGGAGCGTCCGTGCTCCGTCCTCCGTTACCACCTTCCTTGGTGACTTCCGCTCTTCGATTCTAGACGCACGCCGCTCAGACCTGCTAGTCGACCAGGGACTCAAGGCCCCCCGAGTTCCTTATAAACGTGGGCCATGTCCCGGACATAGCGGCTGAATTTGAACCGGGCCTCGGCCCTCAGGCGGCCCGACCGGGCGACGGTCTCCCGGGTCATGGCCATATCGAGGGCCGCCCTGACCTGGTCCGCAAGGTCGGCGTCGGAGTCGAAAAAGAACGCGTTGGCACCGGACTCGGCCATGTCCTGGAGCCCGGCCTCGTTGCGCAACAAGACCGGGACCCCGCTCCACATCGCCTCGGCCGCCACGAGGCTGAAGCCGCACCTCCGGTCGGGAACGACGACGAGGTCGGCGGCAGCATAGGCTTCCCAGACGTCCGAAAGCGGGCCGCGGATATCGACCCCGTCCTGGTGCAAGGGCGGCGGGAAGGGCCCGGCTCCCGAAACGAGCAAACGGGCCTCCGGAGCCTCCCGTCGGACGTCTTGGAACGCCTCGACGAGCTCAGGGTAGCCCTTGTCCCGATCGAAGCGGCCCAAGGCCAGGACGAGCGCTGCGTCTTCCCGGACACCGAGGTTCGCCCGTGCCGTATCGCGATCGGGCAGGGGCCCTGGCGGCACGGGGACTCCGGGGACGACGGTCTCTAAGTTGAGCGCGTCGGCCCGGTCCAGTTCCGCCTTGATCGTCGGCGAGCTGCAGACGCCTCGATGGGCGGCGTTCAAGCGGTCGATGAGGTCGCTGTGAAGCGTCTTCGGCATGTCGTACGCCGTGTACAGCCAAGGGGAGCGGACATAGAAAGCTTCCGAGCACGCCCACGCGGCGCGATAGCCCCAGGCGTGGACGACGTCGAAGCCCTGGGCCGCCCTCTTGACGGCTTTGGTGACGTCCTTGTCGACGGAGAAGCCGGTCTGGTCCGGGATCCACCCCTCGGCGTCGTCGACGACCGCCTCGACGCCTTCGTCGTCCAGAGCCAAGGCGAGGGCGTCAAGAAGCGTCTTCGCCGAGCCGAAGTGCCGGCGTCTGAGGATCAACACCCTCATCGGGGGACGACTTGCTGTTCGAGCATGGACGAGGTGACCATATCGACCGTGACGCCTTCGATCTCAGCTTCCGGCCGTAGAAGGACGCGGTGTCTGAGGACAGGGACGGCCAGTTCCTTGACGTCGTCGGGGATCACGAAGTCCCTTCCTCGAAGGGCCGCGATGGCTTTGCTGCACGAAAGCAGGGCCAGTCCGGCGCGCGGCGAGGCTCCGTAGAGGAGGTCCGGGTGGTCCCGAGTGGCGGAAACGATCCCGTAGATGTAGTCGAAGACCTTGTCCTCGACCGTGACCGCCCCGACTTGTCCCCTGAGCTCCCTGAGAGTCTCGGGCGACAAGACGGCTTCGATCCCGGCATCCTCCAACCTCTGCGACCGGAAACCGCCATGGAACCGGCGGAAGACGTCTTTTTCAGCCTCGGCAGGCTGGTATCCGAGCACGATCTTCAGCAAGAAGCGGTCTTGCTGGGCCTCGGGCAGGGGGTAGGTGCCTTCCAGTTCGATCGGGTTCTGAGTCGCGAAGACCAAGAAGGGCCACGGAAGTTCGTGACGGACGCCGCCGATCGTCGCATGTCGCTCTTCCATCGCTTCCAGGAGGGCCGATTGGGTCTTCGGCGGCGTCCGGTTGATCTCGTCTGCAAGGAGGACGGACGTGAAGACGGGTCCGCGCCGGAGCTTGAAGTCGACGTCGCGCTGATCGAAGACTTCGGTGCCGATAACGTCGGTCGGCATCAGGTCCGGTGTGAACTGGATTCGGGCGAAGTCAAGGTCGAGGGCTTTCGCCAGCGACCGGACGAGCAGCGTCTTCCCGAGACCCGGGACGCTCTCGAGGAGTACGTGCCCGTCAGCGAGGACCGCGGCCAGGACCTGTTCGACGACCTCGTCCTGACCGACGACGGCCTTGGCCATTTCAGCCTTGACGCGGCCCATCGCTTCGACCAGGTTCATGTGCCGATCCTACCTCTGACGGGCGAGGGTGGTACAAATCGGAACACGCGCATGCTCCAGATCGAAAACCTGGTCAAGGACTACCGGAAGTTCAGGGCCGTCAAAGGTGTGTCCTTCTCGGCCCGACCTGGCGAGATCGTCGGCCTGCTCGGGCCGAACGGAGCGGGCAAGACCACGTTGCTTCGGTGCTGTGCGGGGATTTTGAGGCCGACGGAGGGCCGGATCTTGGTGTCGGGAGCGGACATCGTGCGGGAGCAAGCGCCTGCGAAGTCCAAGCTCGCCTACGTCCCCGAAGTCCCTAGCCTTTATGAGTTGTTGACCGTTGACGAACACTTGAAGTTCGTCGCGATGTGCTACGACACGATGGAGCGTTACGATCAACTTCGGGACGAGCTCCTGGAGCGCTACGACCTGGCATCGAAGCGCCGTGACCTCGTCGCGACGTTGAGCAAGGGGATGCGGCAGAAGCTGGCCGTAGCCTGCGCGATGGTCCACAACGCCGAGGTCTTCCTCTTCGACGAACCGATGATCGGCATCGACCCGGCGGGCGTCGCCGAGTTCAAGAGGGAGTTAGGCGGCATCCGTGCGAACGGTGGCGCGATCTTGGTCTCGACCCACCTCCTCGACACGGCCGAGCGGTTGTGCGACCGGGTCGTCATCATGGCCAAGGGGGCGATCGTGGCCGAAGGCACGTTGGACGAGCTCAGGGCGTCCAGCCACATGGAGGGAGCCGACCTCGAGCAGGTCTTTTTGTCGTTGACCGAGGAGGCGGACGCTGCGACCTCTACTGTTCCTGTACGTTAGGTCGATCGTCAACGGGGTCAGAAGGGCGTTCTCGACCCCGGTCCGTACGATCGGCGTCCTGTTCTTCGTCGTCAGCCAGCTTTGGTGGGTCCCACGCGTCGCGTTCAACCCCACCACGTTCGACGACCTGCCCACGACCTTTCCTAAGCTGCCGTTTCCGCCCGTAGCCGTCATCGACGCGGTCGTCTTCGCCTTGTTCGCCGTCGTTTCCGCCCTTTCCACTTTCACGCTGTTCGGATACACGGGCACGTACCGTTCGGCCGACGTCGACGTCCTCTTCCCCACCCCGGTCAGCCCGAAGTCCGTGGTCGTATTCCGAGTCTTGAGGGACGTCTGGATCCAGACCGTCTTGCCGCTTGTCCTGGCCCTCGTCTTCTATCGCCCCGTCAAGATCGGATGGACGGGGCTGTTCACCGGAGTGCAGCACCCGGAATCCGCCAACTCAGTGTTCCGGGTGGGGATGATCGCTTACTTCATGTCCGCGATCGCGTTCGTGTGGCTGGGACACGGACTGTCGTTGGCCATGAGCCGGCCGGACGATCGGACGGACCGGCTGCGGACACTGCTGACATGGGGTTGCGTGGCCCTGGTCTTGGTCCCTGCACTGATCGTCAACCTTCAAGCCCGGAACGTGTACCTACCGGACGGGCTCGTCCCGATCGCTCAGCAGGCCTGGTTGCGGACGGTCTTCCCACTTGCGACGGCCGCGACTTGGATCACGATGTCCGCGTTTACGGGCGATCCGACCGGAGCCTTCGTCGGGGCCAGCGTCCTGATCGGTTTCATGGTCCTTGGAGCCTGGCTGGCCACTCGGAGCACGGATTGGATGTACGAGCAAGCCGCGATGAAAGCCCAGGTCACGGAGGGCATCCGGGCCGCGGCGCGATCGGGCGGGGGCATGTTCGCGATGGCGTCCCTCCGGGCCCAGTCCGGCAAGCTCAAGGCCGGCAAATGGGGATGGTTCCAACGCCTGACCGTCCGCGGGCCGCTCGCGATGCTCTGGAAGGAGCTCTTGGTCTTCCGCCGGTCGGGGGTCTGGATGTTCGTCTTCAACCTGGCCCTCAGCCTCTTGATGGCCGGGCTGGCCTGCACCCTCATGGACAGACGGCCTCGGACGGCCGGCGTCTTGCTGCTGGTCATGGAGGCGGCGATCATGATCGGCCCTGCCCTAGGGCAGTCCCAGGCCGGCTTCATCGAGAGCTTAAGGCGTATCGACCTTCTCAAGCCGCTGCCGTTCTCGTCGATGAGGGTCGTCCTTGTCGAGGTCGTCTCCAAAGCCGCGCCGCCGATCGTAGCGGCGCTGGGAGGGCTGATCGTGACCCCGTTCGTACGGTCGAGCATGGCGCCTGCGGCGATCGCAGGGCTCATCGTGTTCCCTCCGTTGACGCTAGCCCTTAGCGCGGTGTCGTTGCTGTTCGTCGTGTTGCTTCCGGACATCGAGGATCCGACCCAGCGCGGGTTCCGGGGGCTGGCGACGCTCTTGGGCATGGTCGCGGCCAGCGGCCCCAGCATCGCCGTGTTCTCGGCGCTTGTGGCCTTCAAGACCCCTTTACCGCTCGCCGCACTGCCCGCAGCCGTCTTGGCCCTCGGCGCGACCGTGCTCGTCGCCTGGCTGGCGGGCCGGGTCTACGAGACGTTCAACCCGTCCGAATAGGCCGGAACCAGAGCGGGCGGTAGACTGTTCAGCGGTACCAGACGCATGCGCATCAGGGTTTCGTGGCCGTTCGTGGCGAGTCTGGCGGTCGTTTTGGGCGGTGCCTGGGGTGCCAAGCGGCTGTACACGGAATCCCGGCTCAGGGACTACCGGCCGACGCTCGTCACGCCGGGAAGGGTCTGCCTGGCGGCCGTGTTGCCGGAATCCCGGTACCGGATCATCATCTCGAACGGTATCGCCCATCTCGCTGAAATGACCGGCGACCAAGAGTTCGGCGCTCCCGACCAAGACGACAAGGAAGCGCTGGACACCAAGGCAAAACTCCCGATGAAGGAGACCTTGGCCGCCCTGCAGGGCGACCGCGGAGCCCTCGGAAAACTGGTCATGGCCGTCAACAAGATGAAGTCGGAGGACCTCCCGACGACGCTCGTGGTCTGGACTTCCGAGGACGTCCAGAAGGCCCTGGACGGCGACACGGCCCTCCGGGCGAAGCTCGAAGACGACTTGAACACGCGTCTGGACGGCACTCCGTTGGAGTCCGTCAGGATCGGATCGATCGTGAATGGGATCGTGCTCGACTTGCCCGTCGACGTGAAAGTTCCGTTGCCGGACGGCGAGAAGACCTTGACGTGCCGGATCCAGCAACCTTATAAGACCCTGTTCGCCGGAGCCGTGAACGGGGAGATCGACAAGGTCTTCAACGTCGGCAAGGAGGCGTTGCTGGGCATGTACCGGGAACAGGCGAGGCAGGTCTTGGAGGGCGGCCGGCGCGAGGACGTCGCCGGGTCCTTGCGGTCGCGGATCGATCCGAAAGGGCGGGCCCACCTGTCCGAAGCCCCCGAGAGGATCCTGAAGAATTTCAAGATCCTGGTGAACGAAAGTCACATGTCCGGTGCATCTTCTGTCAGCTATGAGGGGCCGAACCGCGCCATACTTGCCGATGTCACTTTGAAGCTGACTCAAGACGGACGGATGCGGCTCTGGAAGTACAGCCATGAGAAGCCTGGTTTCCAGTTGTTGCTGATCGCGGACAACGTCGCGATCGCAGCCCCGAAAATCCGGACGGAGCTTGCAGGAGACGACGTGAAACTGACCGGCGTCCCAGCAGGGGAACGAACCGACGACGCCGTCCGGTTCATAAATGAGGCGGCAAAGGGATCGAAGGGAAAATGAAGGACATGAAGCTCACTGTGGTGGCCCTGGGGGCCCTGACTCTGGCGTTGGCCGGCTGCAATTCCGGCGGCGGCAAGGGTTCGGCCTATAAGCCGAAGGCCGGCGAAAAGGTCGCCCCGGCCACGGTCGCGGCAGGACAAGAAGCGGACCTGTTCCCGATGAAAGTCGGCAACACGTGGGTCTACGAGGTCAATGCGACGACCAACGGCCCGTCGGGCAACCGGAACAGCTCCGGCGAGATCACGTTCCGGATCACGGACGTCAAGGAAGTCCCGGACGGAAAGGAAGCCAAGATCGACGTCTCGACCGATGGAAAGCCGACCGACAAGCTGGTTTGGCGCCTGGACAAGGCGGGGCTCTATCAGGTCTCTGCTTCGGTCCGCGATCCGAAGACGGGCGCGATCCGTGAAGTCGCCTATGAGCCGCCGCTCCGCATTTTGAAGTTCCCGCTGAAAGAAGGCGGCGTCGAGACGCAGGACGTCTCGGGCGTGAGGGCCGGGGCCCAGCCGGGCCCGGACCATAAAACCGTCTCGTACCTCGGCTCTCAAGAGACGGACACCCTGATGGGGCGCATGTCCGCCGTCGTCGCTGAAGAGGAAGGCTCGTTCAAAGACAAGGACATCCAGTTCAAGTCTCTCTCGACCACCTACTGGGCACCGAAAGTAGGCCTGGTCCGGTATATCCAAGAGGCTTCGGCCGTCAACAAAGACGGGCGCCAGATCGTGTCCAACACGACCTTGAAGCTGAAGAGCCACCAGCCTTGATGACCATGAAGACACTCCCGTTCCTTTTGGCCTTGGCCGCGTTTGCGGTCGGGTGCAACAACGGCCCTACCGCCAAGATCGTAGGCTCGGGCGGTCAGGCGAAGGCAGACCCTTCCGCAGACGGCAAGCCCGCGGTGCCGACGGTGCCCGCCGACTACAAGCACGACGCTTACGAGTTGAACGGGTTCGAAAGGACGAAGCCGCTGAAGTACAACTTCGTCCAAGTCTTGGGCGAGAGCCCGAAGTCCGGGACGCAAGAGAGCGTCTTGAAGACGGTCGACGAAAAGGGTGCGCATTACACGGTGAAACGGGGAGCGGCCCTTGACGCGATCGGCGACGAAGAACTCCTTGTCAACGCGGGAGGCGTCTACCTGGTCTCGACGAGCCTCGGATCGCCGAAGGAACCCGTCCTGCTGATGCCGGCCAAAGTGACGGTCGGAACGGTCTGGGACTACGACTACGTCCTCACGATGCAGTCGGGCGACACGCTGACGTTCAAAGGTAAGGCCAAGGTCGAGAAGGAGGAGAAGGTCAAAGTCCCGGGCGGCGAGTACGACTGCCTGCTCGTCAGCGAAACGGCGTCGATGGACCGCGGCGGCAATAAGGGAACGGTCTCGAGCAAGACGTGGTGGTCGAAAGGGACCGGCGTCGTCAAAATGAAGATGGAAGTCAAGGACGCGAAAGGCAAGATCGTCGCGTCGACGATCGATCTGGCCGGCACCGGAGAATGACATGTTGTCCGCCGTGCTCCTTGCGACGCTGAAGGGACAGACCGACGCTTCGGACTACTTTCCGCTGACGAAGGGCGTGTCCTGGACGTACGAAGTCTCGGGCTCGGGAACCTCGACCCGGTACGTGGACTCCGTCGGTAACACGCAAACGATCGACGGACAGGATGCGACGCCGATCGTTTCGAAGGTCGGAGCAAAGGTCGACGGGAGCACGTTCTACCGGGTGACCGCAGACACCGTCTACGTCGTCGCGTTCGAGCAGAACAAGCCGCTCGGCTCGCCGTATCCCATCCTCAAGTTCGGCTCAGGGTCGAACGACTGGACGTTCGATGGCGAGACGCAATGGCTCGGTACGTCGGCGCCGTTGTCGATGAAGGGCCGGGTCAAGAAGATCGGGCAACGCGACGTCCTGGGAACGAAGCGCGATGCGATCGAAGTGACCATTGACGCCATTATCGGTGCGAAAGACCAGCCCAACCTGAAGTCCAGCCAGGTTTACGTCTATGCGCGCGGCATCGGCCTCGTCGAGATGAAGGACACGATGAAGGTCAAGGACGTCAAACAGGTGACGGTCAAGAAACTCGTCGCGTACTCCGGGGGCAACGGGTGAAGCTGTTCCCCGCCGTAGCCCTGGCTGCGGCGGTCGTGGCCATGGTCGGTTGCCTCAAAGGCGCGGCCAAGCTCCCGGATGAAGCCGGTGTCCAGGCCAAGGGCCCGAAGTACGAAAACGCCGAGGCTTTAAAGCCGGACGTCTTGCCGTATGAAGCGACCCGCCTTCTCTTGGGAGGCACCGAAGTCCCCGTGACGATGTCGCGGAAGCAATCGGGCGAAACGGTCACGTTCGTCCTGGCCGCCCATTCGGAGACGCTCGAAGAGGAGCACTATGAAGCCAACGCGACCGGGTTCCGGTTCCTAGGAGCGACCGGCGAAACCTTCAAGCCTGCGATCCCGTTGGTCAGCTATCCCTTCCAAGTCGGAGAATCCTGGGAATGGACCGGAACGGCCAGCCTCGGGCCGAACACGAAGTCGGCGAGCGCCAAACTGGTCTCGTCCACGGAAACGCTGAATTTGGCGACGGGCGTGGCCGAGTGCGTCAAGGTCAACGCCTCGCTGACGATCGACACGGGGCAGGGCGGAGTCAGCAAACGCGAGCTCAAGTTTTGGTTCGAACCGAAAAAAGGGATGGTCCGCCGTGAGTTCGTCATGAGCTCGGCCCGGGAACCGAGACCGCAGACAGAAGGCTCATGATCGTCGCGCCCGACGCGCGCGGCCCGTTCGCATCCGACATCAACCGGCCCGGCCGGGGACTGGACGTCTGGCTTATCGCAGGCATGGTCGTCCTGATCCTGGTCGGATTGGCGCTTCAGCACAGCATCGACCTCTCCCGCCAATCGGGCTACATGTTCCGCCAAGGTCTGTTCGCGGTCGTCGGCGTGATCGTCTTCCTGATCTGTGCAGCAGCACGGCCAGAGCGCCTCGAGCGCTTCGCTCCGATGCTCTATGGTGTCAGCCTCGTCGGCTTGCTCGCTGTCCTCGTGATCGGCGAAAACGTGAAAGGAGCCACCCGGTGGATCGACCTTGGGCCCTTCCAGTTCCAGCCGAGCGAGGTCGCCAAGGTCATTCTCATCGTCACTCTGTCGACGTACTACGCCCGACGCTGGGACCAGACGCACGAACTCCGGACGTACGTGGGATCGATCGCCCACGTGGCGCCGATCGTCGGCCTCGTCCTCGTCCAACCTCACCTGGCCGGAGCGATGTCCTTGATCGTGACGTGGCTCGCCATTTCGCTGTACGCCCGCGTCCCCTGGAAGTTCGTGTTCGCGACCGTACTCGTCATCGCCGCCCTCGGCGCTTTCGCTTGGTTCACGCCCCGCGTCATGCCGCCGTACATGCGGTCGCGCATCGAGGCCAAGCTCAATCCAGACCCGAAAGGGAACGCCTATCAGCAAGAGCGGGCGAAGATCGCGTTCGGAGTCGGAGGGGCGTTCGGCGTCGGTTACGGCAAAGGCGAGCAAAAAGCCGCGCGCAACATTCCCGAGCAGCAGAACGACTTCATTTTCACCGTCGTGGGCGAGGAAGGAGGCCTTGTCGGGGGCATCCTTGTACTGGGAGCCTTCCTGTTCTTCTTCACGAGGGTCTGGCTCGTCGGTTACCGGGCGGCCGAGCCGTTCGGGCAAATGGCCTCGGCCGGGGTCTTGGCCGTCCTTGGCTTCCATACGGTGGTCAACCTCGGCATGAACGTCGGTGTCCTGCCTGTGGCGGGACTATGGTTACCGTTTCTGAGCTACGGAGGCACCGCGCTGTGGATGTGCATGGCCTGCGTGGGCCTGCTCGTCGGGGTGAAATAGCGCTCCGTCCTCCGACAATGAAACGATGACCGCCCTCCCGAGGGCAGTGGCGAGGCGCACGGGCACGGCGTTCCCGATCATCCGGCCGATACCCACGAGGCTCTGCCGCCCCGCGCAGACGAACCGCCACTCTTCCGGGAAAGACTGAAGTACGGCCATTTCCAACGTACTCAGACCGCGGTTCTCCGTGGGATGAATGTAGCGGCCCTTCGTCGGATTGTACGAACTGGTGCGGACCGTGACCGACGGGCGGTCGAGCCGGAGCCTGCCGAACGTGTCCGCGCCCTGGTGCTTCCCGGACCGCCAGCACGGCGGCCGCAGTCGGTCGGGCAAGACCTTGAAGTTTTCGCCCGGGCCGATATGCCGCATCCGTTCCTTCACGGTCGCACCGATCCCCATGACGACGTTGTCCGGACGGTCGGGAGACCAGCGGCGCACGTCTTCCAACGCTTCCGCGACCGTACGGTGCCGCCCTGCATGGGTCGGAGTCGGGAGCCGGGCCTCGCCGCACCGGGCGCCGATCAGGACGAACCGCCTTCGGTTCTGGGGGTCGCCGAAGTCGGCTGCGTTCAGGACCCCGGCGGCGAGCGAAAACCCCAGCGACTCGAGTCCTCGGATCAGGCGGTCGCGAGCTTCACCGTGTTTGGGCTGGTTGAACCCCTCGACGTTTTCGAAGAGGACCGACCGCGGAAAGATCTCCTCGACGAGCCGAAGATAGTGCCCCGCGAGATCGCCGTTGTGCGGGTCGCTTTCGCCGAGCCCCAGACCAAGGTTCGAATACGATTGGCAGGGCGGACCGCCTGCGACCAGATCGAGGTCCCCGCGCCTCAGGCCCACGGTCTTCAAAACGTCGCTGCCGTCCAAGTCGCGGACGTCGCCGCAACCGCTTGACGATCGGCCCCCCACAAGACGCCATTCCGGACGGTTCGCCTTGAGCGTCGCCGCACAGTCCGCGTCCTTTTCAACGCAGGCCAAGGTCTGGAATCCAGCCCGTTCGAGACCCAAGTCAAGACCGCCCGCTCCGGAGAACAGGCTGACGGCGGTCCATGTCTGCTGAGGGGCCGGTTGCGGGGCCCTTCCGATGGTTCTTAGGTTCAAGGCGCACATGAGCAGACGGGCGGGACGACCGGTTCGACGCTCGACCCGGTCCGACGGCCCTCCTACCTTCCGCCCTGCGTGGACCTGGACGACTTCATACTGGTAGACTCCCCGAACGCAACGCCCACGGACGGGCAGACGTGACTCATGAACGAGCGAGGCTCCACAAGGGCCGTCAGAGACAGCAGGATGCCAAAGGCAACGCCCCGACGCCGGACGGGCGCGGCGGCCACGCGCCCCGTGCCGAAGAACCCCCACCGCAACACCGACGCGTTAGGCATCGTCCTGATCGCGGTCGCCCTTGCGACGGGGCTCGCCCTCTGGGCAGGAAACGGCGGCATCATCGGCGACGGTCTGGCGGGAATGTTCCGGACGCTGGTCGGACAAGCCGCGTGGCTCGTCCCCGTCTGCATCGGGTTTGCGGGCGTCTCGATGTTGGCGGGCCGGACCAAAGTCCAGGTCGGGCGCGTTACGCTGGGCGCGTTCCTCGTCTTTTGCGGCGTCGTGGCCTTTTTCGCCCGAGCCTGGGAGGGAGACTGGTTCGACCCGGAGACCGTCAGTCTGAGCGGCGGGTACGTCGGAGCCGTCGTCGCTTGGGCGTTCCAGAAGCTCCTGGGCGGAGGTATGGCGATCGGGTTCGTCGCTACGTCCTTGGTCGGCCTTGTCCTGTGCCTGGATTCCCCCGTCCACACGTTCCTCGCCGCGCTCGAAGAGCAACGGCGGCAGGCTGCGATCGAACGGCAGAAGCGCGCGGCCCTGGCCAAACCCGTGAAGACCGTGGGCGACGATGGCAAGGTCACCGCCAAACGCGCGATCGTCAACCTCCCTGAAGACGACGACGAACCTGAGCCCGCTCCCGCCGTCCCGGAGGCCCCGCGCAAACCGGAGCGGCCCAAGGTGAACCTTGAACCCGTCGTACCCAAGGCGACCGAGGCCGAACTCAATTTCCAAACCTCGCGAGAAGGCTATGAGCTCCCGCCGATGAACCTGCTGACGGAGCCGAACAACAAGGCGAAGCGCAGTAAGGAAGAGATGGAGCGCAACATCCGGACTCTGGAGCAGACGCTCGAGCAGTTCGGTATCGACGCCAACGTGGTCGAAGTCGCGACCGGTCCGACCATCACGCGCTACGAGCTTCAACTCGGTCCAGGCATCCGGGTCAACCGCATCACCGCGCTTGGAGACAACATCGCGATGAACCTGGCCGCGAGCCACGTCCGCGTCGAAGCCCCGATACCCGGAAAGAACGCGATCGGCGTCGAAGTGCCGAACGCGGCCCGGGCGATGGTGACCTTGCGCGAAATGTGCGAGTCGCTCGAGTTCCACTCCGACGACCTCAAGCTCGGCGTAGCGTTAGGCAAGGACGTCAGCGGCACGCCCAAATACGCAGACTTGACCCGCATGCCCCACGTCCTCGTGGCGGGCGCGACCAACAGCGGTAAGTCGATCTGCCTGGCCACGATGATCATGTCCCTCATCCTGAGGCACACCCCGAAAGAAGTGCGCCTTGTGATGATCGACCCCAAGCGCGTCGAACTCGCCCTCTTCGAGAACCTGCCCCACTTAATGTGCCCGGTCGTCAAGGACGTCAAAGAAGCAGCGGGCGTCTTGCGCGCGGTCGTGCGGGAGATGGAGCGGCGCATCGAGAAGTTCTCGGACGTCGGTGTCCGCAACATCGACGGCTGGAACAACAAGGTCAACTTCGAGGACAAGCTTCCGTACATCGTCGTCATCCTCGACGAGATGGCCGATTTGATGGTGCAGGCCCAGGCCGAAGTCGAAACGAGCATCATGCGCCTCGCGCAGCTCGCCCGGGCGACCGGCATCCACCTCGTCCTTGCGACCCAACGGCCCTCGGTCGACGTCATCACGGGCACGGTCAAGAACAACATCCCCTCGCGGATCGCCTTCGCCGTCTCGTCGCAGGTGGACTCAAGGACGATCCTGGACCAAGGCGGCGCGGACAAGCTCATCGGCAAAGGCGACATGCTCTTCATGCCGATCGACATGAACAAGCCCGTGCGCCTGCAGGGCTGCTATGTCAGCGAGAAAGAGATCGAGGACGTGTGCGATTTCTGGCGACGCCAGGGCCGCCCGCAATACGTTCTCAACCCAGTCCAGATCGCCATCGAGGAGAAGGAGACCGCGATGCGCGAGGAAGAGGAGTCGGACGAGCATTGGGAAGACGCCGTCCGCTTCGTCGTCTCGCGCGGCGAGGCCTCGACCTCGATGCTCCAGCGCAAGTTCTCGATCGGCTTCCAGCGAGCTTCGCGACTTTTGGACTTGATGGAGTCGCGGTCGATCGTCGGGCCTCGCGACGGCCCACGTCCCCGCGAAGTCCTGATCGACGCGCTGCAGGTCGAACACATGTTCAGCGGAGGTTCGGCTGCGCCGTTCGATCCGGACGAGTGGATCGACGAAGAGTAGGCCGGCGGAGACCGCCTTCTCGTCTGTAGCGGATGGTTCGTGCCTCGAAAATGAGGAAGGGGTCGGGGGTGGAGACGAGAACTCTGACCCTCTTCACTTTGAGACAGAAGAATGGCCTGCGGTCGAGCTGTAACTCTTGCTCCAGGCAGACGTTTTCGATCCGGAGGCGTTGTGAGATCGAGCTCAAGGACCGATTCCGTCATGAACAGTCTTAGAGCGGCGGAGCTGGAACGGTCGTTACCCGACGATCGACGCCCGACCCGCCGATCTTGAGGGCCCCGTCTAGACGACCTTGGACTTGTATCGGGGCGGACGTTTCGGCCCTGTGAGCATGCGCGCCCTCACGTAACCGGCGCTACGACCTGCCCATTCGAGGACTTGTCCTTCAGTATGCCAGCCTGTTCGAGGGACGTATGCGAAGTTACGCATCGGCTTACCCGTGAAGTCCATCGGCCCGGCCGTCCCGTCGGCGAGCGCAGCCTCCAACTCGTCATCGGACAATCGGACCATCAACCGCTCCTTTTCGACCCCGAGCAACATCTTCCCGTTCTGAAGGAAGCAAAGCCCACCGAACATTTTCTTCTCGCTCGTCACTTCACCGTGCAGCAAGGGCAGGCGGGAGAGCGCCCGTTTCACGCGTTCCGCGTCTTGAGGGTCGAACGGCATCGGTGTCGTCCGGTTTACCTCACCTACAAGTTGCGTTCCGGAGCCATGGCAAGACACCGACCAAGAAAGAAAGTTCTTGGATTATTCGATAACATCCTGTAGACTGGGCCCGTTCGGGAGTGATCGGAGATGACATTTGCCCTGTTTTTCGCCCTTGCCGCGGCACCGCCGTCCCTCTCGTTCGCCCAGTGCGACATCGACTTCGACGGCAGCACCGCGCAGGACTCCTCGTACGGCTTCGTCGTGTTGGACCATCAAGGTTTCAACGACGATATGTATCTGAACGTGAACGTCGACGGCCGATGGGAGGTCGAAAACGCTTTGGTCGTCGTCTCTCCACCGTTCGGCCAACAGCAGCGGCAAGGCTTCCACTTCAGTCTCGGCGTCCCGGACGGGACCGACGTCACGACCGTCATGACGGGGTACTCCGTGACGCCTGGCCCCGTCGCCGTTCCTCCGCCGTTAGCGACCGCCGCCCCTGTCGGGAGCAAGCTCGAAAGCGTGCGCGGGACCGCCGGCTCCGTCATCTTTCACACCCCTGCCAAGCCTTGGGTCGGTAAGACGAAGAAACTGCCCGTCGGATCGAAGGGCGAGATTACGGGCGTCCCCAACCAGCCGTGCGGCCCGAACCAGTGCGTCCCGACGGCGATCTCCAACCTGTTGAAGTGGCTCAAGTCCAAGTTTCCGGGCTGGAAGCTCCCTGACGACAAGACATCGATCCCCGCCATCGCCGCCGCGCTCGGTTGGGGGGCTACCGGCGTGCCCTTCAACCAGTGGGTGGAGGCCAAGCGTACGTTTCTCAAGCCCTTCGGCATCAAGACGACGAAGCACAACCAGAACGAAGGCGACGTCGACAAGATGATCATGGGCCTGAACTCGGGCATGTGCGTGATCGAGATGGAGGTCGGGATGGAGGACCAGGACGGTGGGCACTGCGTGGCCGTGACCTCGATGACCAAGCTCGAAGGAGGCAAGTGTCAAGTCACGGTCGTTCATGATCCGGTCCAGAAGAACGGCGCGACCGACCCGGTCACGGAGACGATCACGTTCGAAATGAGCACCGGAAAAGTCACGGACGGGCCGCCTTGGGCGAAGGACAAAAAGGTCCACGGGTTCGCGATGGAATGCATGCCGATGGTGAAAAAGTAGCGGAGCGGACCGACGTCCTGGCCGCATCCGGTCGCGCGCCGGCCCTTAGGTCAAAATGCGGCCAGGAGTCGTCGTGAATTCCGAGTTCGACCGTCATGTCCTAGACCATATTTCGGCGATCGAACTATCGCCAGAGGAGGTCCGCTCCGTCCTTGAGCGCTTGGGCCGAGTCGAGTTCGGACTAGAGGATAAGTCCACGGTCGGCGACATCGTCGAAGCGACCAGTGCCGATCCGACCGATGTCCTGACCGCCCTCCAACTGGTGAGGGGGACAGACCTTACCGAACACTACGGCGCGAGGTTGGACGATCACGAGAGCAGGCTGACGGGCCTCGAGTCGTCTCGAACCCACGGGCCGTCGCCCCACCCGCTCGAAAAGAAGACCGACGCGATGCTTGGCCTGTTGAAAATGCAGGAAGTCGAGTCGCTTCAGAGGCAGAAGCAGGCCGCGACGTACTTGGTCGTCCTCGTCGTCATCGGTGCGGTCTTCGCTTTGCTCGTGCTCGTCCAGTTCGCAGGCCGGGTCTGAAGCGCCCGGTCTGTCCGTGAGCCTGTCCGAACCTCCTGCTACACTCGAAGCATGAAGAGGACGCTCGCCCTCGCCTTCCTGTTGTCCGCGTCGCTGCTCACCGCGACCGCACACGGACAGGAGAAACGGCTCAAGTTGCGGCTCGCGGTCGCACCGATCGACTGGTCGTTCGCGGAATCGTGGAACGTGCCGCAAGGCTTCCAAACCGGCATCTACGAGAAACTCGTCAAGAAGCTGCTCGATACGGGCCGCTTCATCGTGCTCGAACGGGAAGCACTCGACGCTCTGCTGAAGGAGCAGGCGATCAAGGAAGAGAACACGGGTCAGAGTCAAAAGGGCAAGATCGTTCCGGCGCAAGCCCTTGTCCAAGGCAAGATCACAGACTTTGAGGTCGCGAACAAGGGCGGTGGGGGCGGGGTCAGCATCGGCGGCGTCCGGGTCGGCGCGAGCGCGAGTGAAGCGATCGTCAAGATCAACGTCCGGCTGTTCGACGTCGACACGAGCGAAGTCTTGATCAGCGATACGGCCGACGGCCATGCGGCCGCCGGCGGCGTCCGGATCGGCGCGAACATCGGCAACGCCTATACGGACTTCGAATCCTTCCAGAAGTCCCCTCTTGGAAAGGCGACGACGACGGCCATCGACAAGACCGTAGAAATGGTCGTCAAAAAGCTCGAAAAACGGCCCTGGTCGTGCAAGATCGCCGACGTCGACACGTCGGCGAAAGAGATTTCGATCAACGCCGGCTCCGAATCTGGCGTCCAGGTCGGCGACACGTTCGAAGTCCGTCGGGTGACCAAGGTCATCAAGGATCCCGAGACGGGCGAAATCATCGGCAAGAAGACGCAGAAGGTCGGTCTCGTCAAGGTCACCGACGTCGAAAAGAAGATCTCGACCTGCACGATCGTCGAAGGCGACGCGTTCGAAGTCGGGGACGTCGTCTCTGAAGCCACGAAAGGCTGATGCGCCTTAGCGGCCGCCTTCGCGCGGGCGCAAGATCCATCCTGCTTCCTGGCGGACGGCCTTCAACAGGCCGCCGGCCAGTGTCACGAGGGGGTCAGAAGCCGTGAACGCGCTCAAGACGGCCATGAGCGTCCGAGGGCTGAACCTACGCTCCCGGCTGATGACATAGATCGGCTCCCAGGCGTCCGGCCGGAACTTCGACTTGAATCTGTCCAGCCCGTCGAAGTCATAGAACCGCTTCAAATGGGCCCTGGACCAAGCGGACAGGCCCCTGAGCCAAGCCGGATTGACTGTCGCTGCGACCCCCGCGTGGGTCGAGAGCGGCACCATGCCCATCGTTACGAAGGCGGCGCCGTCGGCTGCCACCGCCTCGACCGCCGTGGTCAACGCCAGTTCGACCGTGCCGTTCACCGCACCGTTGCCTCGGACGAACATTTCTGTCAGCCAGCCGTTCCGAGAGGGTACGGGCGCCATCGCTACGAACCCGACCGGTCGGCTGTCGCGCAGGGCCACGAACACCCTACGGCCGACCGGATCGTCGAGAATGGCGGGCTCGACCAAGAAGTGAAGAGGCGGCAAACCCCGCGTCGACAGCCAGTCTTCGAGGCACGCCTGTAAGTCCGGATTGCCGGCGACTTCCGAGATCGGCCACTCCTCAACGGTCACGCCTTTGTTCCGGGCACGGGAAAGCTGGGCACGCAAGGTGCCGTGTCCGAGCAGGGCCGCTGACCAGGATTCCGGCCGCCAAACGGGCTGGGCGCCCATGACGACGATGCTGCTGTCCCCTCGTCCCGCGAAGTACCCGTGCAACCTCGCTTCCGCTCCGAAATAGCAGGTCGGAGACCGGCCGTCGGCCGCTTCCCACTCTTGGACGACCTTGTCGAGGTCTGCCAACGGGCAGACGGGGGCTCCGGCCACGACCCGGACGCCCTTCCGCCTGACGAACCCGACGGCCGCATCGGTGCGTCCTGAAGTCCAGGTCGACATTCCCGGGTTCAGGATCTGCCAGCAAGTCGTGTTCCAACCGTGCGTGGAAACGATTTCGCGAACGTGCGGGTCGGCGGCCACAGTCAGCCTGACGCCCTGCCGATGGTGGTTTGCAGAACCGCGGGGCCAAGGGCCGAAACGCCGTCCCGCCGTGGCGCGGGCTTGTTCGCCTCCGACGTCGCGACCATGCCCGCCCATACGAGCAGGACGGCGCAAACGACCACGATCAGGATCGACACCGTCCTCCTCGACATGTCCACGATTATAGATGGCCCGGTCAAGGGGCTCACGGAACCTCACATCGTAAGGCGCTACGGACAGGACGCTTCGGCCGCGCTCAGTGCCGACGGTGCGTTTTAAAGAACTCGGCGATCAGTTTTGGCCCCTCGGCCCTGGGGTACTCGTGACCGCCAGGGTGGAAATAAGCGACGACGTCGTTCCCGTCCTTGCCCTTGAACATCGTCGCGTACGTTCCGACCTTCTCGCCTTGGCCCTGACAGCCGTTCTTCCGCTTGACGGCGTCGACCGTCAGGCGCTGCCCGGTGAAATTGACGATCGGGTCCTTCTGTCCGGCAATGTGGAACAGGGGCTTCGGCGTCGATGCCAGAAGGGCTCCTGGCGATCCACTGGGAGCAAAGGCGGCGAAGAGCTCGCCGCGTTCTGACCAGAGGACATATGTAAAGCGTCCTCCGTTCGAATGGCCCATGCTGTAGACCCTGTCGAGGTCGACCGCGAAGCGCTTCGTCACGTCGGCATAGACGGCATCGAAGAAGGCGACGTCACGGCCGTTCTCGTCCGAGGGTTTCTGCTGCCATCCGTTCTTTTTCCCTTCGGGGTCGGTCATCCCGGCCGTGGGGAGGCCCTGCATATAGACCACGACCGCTTCCGGCCAGACCTCGTGCATTTGGAAGGAGTTCGCCGCGTTCCTCATATTGCCTCCGTGGCCGTGGAATCCGAAGACGAGAGGAGGGTGGGCGCCAGGACGTGACGGTGCGAAGACCGTCGCGATCCGGGACACGCCGCCGACGGTGTAGGTCTTGACCTCAGGGGCCGAGGTCGTCAAGAGCGACAGCAGCGCACAGCACAGCATTTCGGAAAGCACAAACGGCTAACGGCGCGCTTTGTTCACCGGACTTTGGGCGTTTCTCCAGGGCTGCCGAGAACGGCGGCAGTCTCTGGAACCCAGACCATGTCGTTGGCGCCCAGTTCGGACGGAAGCGATAAGGGCTGTCGCAACCAATCGGGGTCCGGTTCGACTTTGCGGAGCTCCATGATCTCCGAAAGGCCCGCCAAAAAGGCGTCGACGACCCGCGGATCGAAGTGCTTCCCGCTAAAGCCCACGATGAAACCGCAAGCACGGTCGGCCGTCCAGGCGCTCTTGTACGACCTTTCGGACGTCAGGGCGTCGAACACGTCGCAAACGGCGACGATCCGCCCTTCCAGAGGGATCTCCTCGCCTTGGAGGGCGTACGGATAGCCCGTCCCGTCCCATTTTTCGTGGTGGTACAGGGAGACCGACCTCGCCATCATCAGGAGCGGGTGGTCAGAACCACTGAGGAGGTGAGCGCCGTAGAGCACGTGCTTCTCCATGATCCGACGTTCTTCCGGCGTCAGGGAGCCCTCCTTGGACAGGATCGAGTCGGGTATCCCGATCTTGCCGATGTCGTGGAGGACGGCCGCGTGGCCGAGAAGCTCGCACTGATCGGTGTTCAGACCCATCCGGCGTGCTATGATCTCGCTGCTCTTTCCGATCCGGTAGTTGTGCCCTCCCTGAAGGTCGTCTTTGTACTCGGCGGCCAATGCCAACCGGTTGACGAGGTCGAGCTTCGCTTGCATCTCCGCCTCGTGGGTATCGGCGATGTCCGTCAGGATCCGCCGGACGTACAAGTACAGGAGGACGCCGATCGCGGCGATGAAGGCGAAGCCTTTGAGGATCTCGACCGCGAAACGCCGCGCATCGTCGGCAGGGGCAAACCACATGACCAGGCTAGTGGCCGATATCCAGACCACGCCACCGACGAACGCCCAAAAAGCCACCTTCGCGGCCGTAGCGGCCGGAGAGTGCGGCCTCTTACGGACCTTCGTCGCCTTCGGAACCCTTGCCAAGTGGAACCTACTTCAAGATACGTTCCGGCCGGCCCGAACGGTTCAGGCCGTGATCGTTTCAGGTGCGCCGAGCCAGGAGTTCGGCCGCATTGGCCACTGCCGACTCTCCGACGCGTTCGCCCGCAAGCATCCTCGCGATCTCAAGGACTCGTCCTTCGCCTTCGAGACGATGGACGTTCGTGATCGTTCGGCCGCCCTCGACCCGCTTCTCGATGTGGAACTGGACGTCGGCCTGCGCCGCGATCTGCGGCAGGTGAGTGATGACGATGACTTGGTAGTGCTCTGCGAGCCGGGACAGCTTGACGGCCGTGACGGCGGCCGCTTTGCCGCTCAGGCCGGTATCGACCTCGTCGAATATCAGAGTGGGGACACCCGCCCGACCCGCCCCTGCGACTTTGACCGCCAGCATGAGGCGTGAAATCTCGCCCCCGCTCGCGACTTTGATCAAGGGCTTGAGCGGTTCGCCCGGGTTCGCGGTGAACAGGAACGTCACCAGGTCTGCACCCGAGGCGTCGACCGCTTTGGGCTCGATCGCGACCGTGAACTCTGCCTTCTCCATGGCCAATTCACGGACTTCGGCCGTCACGAGAGAGGCGAACTCGACCGCTTTCGCCCTGCGAACGGCCGTTAGCCGGACCGCTGCTTCGGCCAATGACGATTCCGCCTCATCGAGCTGTCTTACGACCTCGTCGACGCTGACCGACGTGTCGCCCAGTTCGGCAAGTTCCGCCTTCGCCGCTTCGCAATGGTCCAGCACTGCGGATTCGTCGTCCCCGTACTTCCGTAAGAGCCTTTTGACGGCGTCCATCCTCTCGACCGCCCGCTCGAGCCCGGCCGGATCGATGTCAAGGGAGTCGAAGTACTCGGAGAGCCCGTTGCCCGATTCTTGCAGGTAGATCAATGCGTCGCGGACCGGTTTGGCCACGTCCTCGGCCCCAGGATCAAGCGTGGCGAGCTGTTCCAACTCCTTCAAGGCCTGACCCGTCCTGTCGAGTGCAGAACCTTCTTCCGTCACGAGCAGACCAAGGGCGGCTTGAGTGCCCTGCTTGAGCCGTTCCGCATGCCTCATCCGTTCGATCGACGCTTCCAGTTCCAGCGACTCTCCCGGGCGCGGCGAGACGCTTTCGATCTCTTCGACTTGGAACGCGAGGAGGTCTAGTCGCTGCTCACGGTCGCGCTGCCCGGCCCTCAAAGCTTGAAGGCGGCGCTTCAGGGATTCGGCCTTAAGGTACGAATCGGCCACGACGGCGCAGGCCTGAGAGGCTTCTTCACCGATCCATTCGTCCAGAAATTCGATCTGCCTTTCAGGGGCTAACAGGGCTTGATGATCGTGCTGGCCATGGATGTCGGCCAACAACGTCCCGACTTCCCGAAGCGTACTGACTGACACCAGTCTACCGTTTAACCGGACGGTGGAACGGCCCTCTTGGCTCACGTCGCGCTGGACTGCGAGCCTTCCGTCTTCAAGGTCGACGCCGAGTTCGGCACAACGGACAAGGGCAGGCGCGTTGCCCGCAAGATCGGCCAAGAGCGAGACGTTCCCTTTCGACGCGCCCGTCCGGACGAGCGACGAATCCGCCCTGTCGCCGAGCGCCAACGAGATCGAATCGGACAAGAGCGACTTGCCGGCGCCCGTTTCTCCCGTGAGGGCGGTGAAGCCGGGGCCCAACGACAAGGACGCCCTCTCGATGATCGCTATGTCTTCGACGCCGAGCTCCAGAAGCATCTCTATGAAAGACGATACCGGAGTGCCAAAATGACCTTGTTGGACACGGCCCTCCCGACCCGTACGGCCCAAAGGGCGGCCGTCATAGCGGTGACGTCCGCGACCGTGATCGTCGCCTTCAAGCTCGTGGCGGCAGCGATAAGCGGCAGTATCGCCGTCCTCGCCGAAGCGCTCCAATCGACGCTCGACGTCGCGATGTCCCTGAGCGCCCTTTGGGCGATCCGGATCGGCTCGAAGCCCGCCGACGAGGACCACCCGTTCGGCCACGGAAAAGCCGAAGTCCTACTCAGTGCCTTTCAAATGGTCATGGTCGTCGTGACCGCCCTCGTGATCTCCTGGCAAGCCGCCCTGCGGCTTCACGAGCCGCGCGAGGTCCAGCCACTTTGGGGCATGGCTGCGATGGGCTATTCGATCGCGGCCAACGCCGGCATGATCGTCTATCTGCGCCGCATCGCCCGCCAGACGGGGTCGACGGCCCTCCTGGGGGAGGCTTCGCACCTCATC
Organism: Armatimonadota bacterium; assembly: GCA_018268395.1. Classification (NCBI taxonomy): domain Bacteria; kingdom Bacillati; phylum Armatimonadota; species Armatimonadota bacterium. Next base: position 545,684 of record JAFDWQ010000001.1, read on the forward strand.
GGTGACTCATTGGCCTGCGCGGGGGTGCTCGCCGGTTTAGCCGCCTATGCCCTGACGGGTTGGTCCCCGATCGACCCCTTGCTCGCGATCGGCTTTACGCTCCTCGGCGCCTTTTTCGCCGTCCGTCAACTCCGGTCCTTGGTTCACGCCCTCATGGACGGAGCTTTGCCTCCTCACGAACTGGAACTGATCGCCACGACTTTGGAGCGCCATCCGGAATCGCGAGGCTTCCACAACGTCCGGACACGGAGCATCGGTTCCCGCCGAGACGTCAACCTCCATGTCCTTCTCGACGACGATCTCAGCTTCGTCCGGGCCCACGAGATCGCCGAGCACATCGAAAGCGAACTCGGCAGGGCCCTCGGAAGCGCCGTCGTGACCGTCCATTACGAACCTTATGAGGCGGAGATGGAGCACAGGCGGACAGTCCACGGCGACGGACCCGCCCGCCCCCCGTCCGGTACCATCCCCTCGTGACGTCCGAATCGTTCGACTATCTGGTGATCGGGAGCGGGCTAGCGGGTCTGACGTTCGCCTTGTCTGCGGCCGAGCACGGTAGCGTGTGCGTCCTGACCAAGGCCCAGATCACCGAATCGAACACGAACTATGCCCAGGGAGGGATCGCCGCCGCTGTCGGCGAAGCCGACGACTGGCAGTTGCACGAGCAGGACACCCTGACGGCGGGAGCAGGACTCTGCGATCCAGAAGCCGTCCGGCACCTCGTGCGACAAGCCCCAGCCGCGATCGAGTGGCTCAAGGGATTGGGCGCCCGGTTCGATCTGGAACTCGGACGGGAGGGCGGGCACAGCCGGAGCCGTATCGTCCATCACGCCGATAAGACCGGGTGGGAAGTCGAAAGGGTCGTCAGCGACGCAGTCCGGCGCAACCGGGCCATCACGGTCTATGAGAACACGTTCGTGACGTCGCTGGTCAAGGGGGACGGGCGGATCGTCGGAGCGGTCGCAAACGTCTCTGACCGCGGTTTCAAGCAATTTTCGGGCCGAGGCACGCTCCTGGCTACCGGCGGTGTCGGGATGCTCTACTCCCGGACGACGAATCCGAAGGTCGCGACCGCGGACGGCATCGCACTCGCCGAGGAGGCCGGGGCCGAGATCGTGGACATGGAATTCATGCAGTTCCATCCGACCGTCCTCTATCACAACCAGCTCAAGTCGTTCCTGGTTTCCGAAGCGGTCCGAGGAGCCGGCGGGACGCTCCGCAACCACCATGGGCGGAGGTTCATGTACGACTACGACGCCCGCCTTGAGCTCGCGCCCCGCGACGTGGTCGCGCGCGCTATCGAGCGTGAGATCCAGAGACTCCAGACGTGGTGCGTTTATCTCGACACGACGCACCTGACTCCCGAGCGGCTCGAAGAGGAGTTCCCCACGATCTGGAACAGGTTGAGACAGATCGGTCTGGAAATGGAGAAGGACTGGATGCCTGTCACCCCGGGCCAGCACTATTCGTGCGGCGGGGTCAAAACCGACCTTTCGGGCCGGACGACCGTCCCCGGGCTCTGGGCTGCGGGCGAGGTCGCCCGAACCGGCGTCCACGGTGCCAACCGCCTGGCCAGTAACAGCCTTCTCGAAGCGATCGTGTTCGCGACGGCGGCCGCCTCTGACGTCCGTTCGGCACCGCCCGCCGGAACCGGACAACCCGTCGCCGCACCTTCCAGTGTGCCAGAAAGTGAAGCCGTCCGTATCCGGCACGGCGTCCAACGCACGATGACGGACTGTGCCGGAGTCTTCCGGACGGACGCCGGCCTTACGACCGCTGCGGAGCGGATCCGCTCCCTCCGAAACGATTACGACCGGCAACCGGAAGCGACGTTCTCCACGTACTCGCTCGAGACGCGGAACCTCTTGATCACGGCCCGACTGACGGTCGACTCCGCGATCGCGCGCAAAGAGAACGTCGGCCTCCACTACAATGCCGATCAGGCTAAGGCTGAGGAAAAAGCACCGTGTCGGTCAAATCCGGAAGCGGTTGCGCCCACTTCGGCGGTTTGAGGACGACGGAACATTCCCCTGGCGCCTTGGGAACGTACCGGACGGTCATCAGACCGAACGTATCGGTCGCCTCGACGCTCTCGACGTTGTCACCTGGGAACACCGAGCAGGGCGCGCTGACGGACAACACCAGCACGGCGCGGTCGGACGCTGAATGCGGCCAAGCCAAGCGGTATCCGACGGGCAGCGCCGTCGTCGTCACCGGCTGGGCCGACAAGAGCCGGACCGGGCTCGACAGGCCCTTCACGTACGGGCAAGCCTCGAGAGCTTTGTCGTCTTCGGAATAGAGGGCTCGGAGTAGTGGCCTATAAGGGTCGAAGGCTGACGTCGACGGTGCCGTCAAGGGCAGGTCTTTTCCCTTACAGAAGACGGTATAGCCGGTCTTGGCGTCAAGGCCGGCGCACAAGAGCGCACCGTACAGCTCGGAACGGCCGTCGGGCTCCAAGGCCGCTGCCAACGCCGTCATAGCCGACGCCCGATCGGCGACCGAAGGATCGGCGTCGGTCAACCGCCAGTCGACAGGGTTCCACTTTCGAAGCAACTTTGGGACGGTGTCCGAATCGGGCCGAGGCCCGTACGCGCGGTTCTGGGCGGTGTGGCCCAGTAGCCTGGCGGCCTGTAAGTCCAGGGCGCCCAGCGAATCGCCTCCGACCTCATGGGCCGGATCGGGGCGTGGAGGGGCCACTGGTGCCAAGAGCCCGGACAGGCCTTGGAACGCCGTCAGATCGGAGGGCGTGGGAGGAGTGCCAGACTTGAGGCCGTCGACCGTCAGTCCGCGTCCAGCAGGGAGTCGGCGGAGAGGAAACCTGAGTTCGATCTTGCTTCCGGCCGAGAACGCAAGGGGACCGGCCTCCGTATGACGGGAGGGATCGGTCACAGGACTGAGGGTGCGGAGAGGGTTTCCGCCGATCTTGGCAAGGACGGCGACCGGCGGCACGAGCGCACCCGCGTGGTCGAACGTGTAGGACAGCGTGACGTGCGAGTCTCCTTGTGCCGATTCGGTCGAAAGGAGCCGCGGTCGAGGCGAACACCAGAGCCCCTCTTGCCGGGACACGACCGATGCGAAGCGTCCCAAAGTCGCGACGTTGTTGCCCGTCAACGGCTTGATGCCGAACGGAAGGCAGACCCGGATGCGGCCCCTGTAGCGCCCCGTCGTCCGAAGTTTCCATTCACCTGCCGCGCCCTCGACCGTCAACTGCCCAGGTTCGCCTAAGAAGACGAACAAGAGCGGAGGCTGGGCGTCGGCAAACGTCAGCAATACCCATTTCGAGGTCGGGGTCGGCTTGCCCGGACCATAGCTCGCGTCCTTGACCGTCAAATTGGGACCGACTAAGCTCGTGAGCCCGAGTTCGAGCCCATAGGGAACGTAGAGTTCGAAACCTGGGGACCAAGCGCCGAACCAAACACTTTTCGGATTGGGAGCGAAGAGCCGGCAAGTCAGTTCGGTTTCGTACTTCTCCTGTTTGTCCAACTTGGCTTGAAGCGGATGTGCGAACCGGAACGTGTCGGAGGCGCCGAAGGTCGACCGGAAACCTGCGTCGTCGATGACGAAGCCCGGCGTCGTCCAGCCGGCGTTGCTGAAAGTGGACAAGTTTACGGCCGCAAAGAAGAGGGCCGCCCTAGTCAAAGCGCGTTCCCAGCAGTTCAATGCCGAGCCGCTTCGTCCGCGTCGAATAGCTGAGGCCGATTTCGCGGAAACCGAGTCGGTAGCCGAGGACGATGTTCTGTTCGAGGAACGTCTCGCCGCTGTAGCGGTCCAGCAGGTAGCCCGTGCTCAGCCTCCACAATTTGCCGAGCTTGTAATCGACGTTCATGTTGGCCGTCATGCGGTCAAGGTCAAGCCCTTTGCTGACGTAACCACGCAGGTTCAACGCGCCCGCCGAATAGATCCCGTCCATCGTCAGGCGGTGCCGGCCCAGGATGGACTCTGTGAAGCCGTCCTGACCGTATTCGTACGCGGTCTGAATGTAAAGGCCGGGAATCCAGTTCGAAGTGAGGTTGACGCTTCCCACTTGGGTCATCGGGCTCGAGAGGTCCGTCCCGACCCATCGGGTCATCGTGTACGAAAACGACAGGGCGTCCCGACTGTCAAGAAAGATCGAACGGGAGTCCAACCGTGTCTGAAGTCCGGCGCCTTGCTGCGAGCTGGACCCGAGCCCGGAGATCCGGCGCTGCTGCGCCGTGAGTCCGAACGTCATGGACAGGGGCGACTTGCCGAGCGCGATGGGATCGGTATCGAGGTTCAGGTGGAGCTCGTCGTTCTGGAAGCGCGATCCGCTCAAAGACCGACCGTGCTGGGCCGAGAGGTTCGCTTGCCAGCCGTCGAACCGCCGCGAAACGCCGATGTTGGTGAACAGGCTTCGGTGGGCGGGCACGTCGAGTTGGGCCGTCACCGAGGTCTGCGAATCGGGTTGCCAGAACTGGCGGACGTTGGCGCCCCAGTCGTCACGCGCGAGGCCGCTGAGAGTCAGTCCTCCGTCCATTCTCGGGCCCTTGTTCCAGTTGTATTCGTAGTCCAGGTACGTCCCGCCTGTCGCGCCAAGACCGGACGAGTAACGGTTACCGTACCGGAACCGGAGGGCGCTCGTCTGTCCCGGTCCGAGCGAGAGGTAGTAGGGATAGTTGACCGCGAGGGAGCTGTTGGAGACGTCGACGAACTGCTCCGTGATGATCGGGCTCGACGTGTTGAGGTCGATCTGGAACAGCGGCATCGTCAGAACGGTCTGACCACCGACCCTGACGGACGCCTTCTGGAACTGGACGCCACGACCGATGTTGACGACGGCACGCTTGGCTTCGACGGTCGAGAGCGAGTTCGAGATATCGGTGAAGGTGAGTTGACCGAGGTTGACTTCGCCGACGTGCGGTTTGGATTCGGAACTCGAAATGTCGCAGACGATGATCTCGGCCGTCTCTTTCGGTTCGACCGTCGCGCCGAATCCTGCCCGGTGGACGACGTACGTGGTCTTCGTTTCTGACCGGAGCCCAAGGCCCTTTCGCTGGCCAAGCTTCATGTAGAGCTCGCGATACGACTCGGATCTCTTACCGATCGTGATCTGGGCTCCACGGGCGCGGACTTCGTTGACGGAGGCCTTCAATTGGAGGTCTTCGGCCTTGATCGTAATGTCCCGGTACTTGAGGACGACGCCCTTGTTCTTGCCCGTAGCCTCAAGAATACGGTCCTGGTTGGCATAGACGAGATTGCCGTTGGTCGAGACCTCGACGTACTCCTTCGCCATGTCAAGGATCGACCGATCGTTGACGAAGTCGATGTCGATGGTCGCCGAAGCGTTGAGGCTAAAAACGCTGGCTCGGACCTTCGCCGTCCCGGGAATGCCGGGCGCCGTCAGGATCGCCCGTGCAAAGCCGTTCTGAGTTTCGAAGACGTTTTTCGACCGGAAGGTGCCTTTGTCGGTCTCGAACACGACGGGCGTGCCGTCTCGGACGAGGCCGCCGTTCAGATCGCGGACTTCGACCGTGATCGTCACCGGGCTTCTGCCGTCCGCGACGCTGAGCGAAGGGAAGCTCGAAATCTGGAGGGAGGCTTTTTGGGCGAACGCGAGAGCCGTCAGCAACAGGGCGCTGAGGAGGGCGAAGGTTCGTGTGAGCGCGTTCGACATGGTTTTAGACCGGTGGCCGGCCCCTACGTTGTGGGGCCGGCCACCTGGCCTTTTATCTGGTCACCGTGACCGGAACGATCCGGCGCACGCGCTCGCCGTCCGGAGTCTCGGCGAGGATCTCGATGCGGTACACGCCCGGAGCGACGGCCCGGTTCGCCGAGTCCCGCATCGCCCACTTGGCGCTGTTCTGTCCTGCGCTGTCGGCGCGTCCACGAGTGACTGTGAAGACCTCCTTGCCGGTCCCGCTCAAAACGCGGACGGTGACAAGGGCGTCGGCCGAGAGCGAGTAGCTCACGTTCACGGGCGAGTCGGCTGCGCGGCCCGGCCTCGTGACGAGGACGTTACCGATGACGGGCCTGGACGAGCCGCCCGGTTCCATCGTCAGTTTCAGCTTGCGGACGCCGGCCGCGTTCATGCGGAACGTGTAGCCGGAGACCGAACGCAGGTCGTGGTTTTCGCCCGTCGCGAGGTCGGTGACGCGGAACCGCATCTTGCGCGGCGTCGAGGGCAGGTTCGGCCACGTCACGGTGACTTCTCCCGGCTCGGCGACCTTGACGTTCACGTTCCACTCGGTCTTACCGCTGCGGTCGGTGATCGCCTGGGCCAGTTTCGCGGTCTTACCGTCGACTTGGCTCTCGATCGAGAGTTCGACCGGTTGCTGAGGCGCGCTCGGGGCCTTGCGCAGTGTCAGTTGCGGGATCTTCTTCTTGTCGGTGGTGACACCGACGAAGTTGTAGGAGTCCATCGCGTTGACGGTGCGGGCCGAGAGTTGAAGCCTCCACTGGCGGTCACTCTTGTTCCATTCCTCGTCTACCGATCGTCCCGAGTTCGGGAGGCCTTCGGCGTAGACCGCGGGCCACGAAATCCGGACGGGCTTGAAGGTCGAAACGTAGACCCAATAGCCGAAGTGCGGCTGCAGGACGTCTTCGACGCCTTGCGTGTAGACGTAGCTGCCGCCCGCCGCAGAGTTGTCTCGCTGCCAGTAGATCAAGCTCGACTGGACGAAGTTGTTCTGCACGGCTTCGATCCAGGTGTAGCTGTCCTTCGGGCTGTCTTCAGCGACGAGGACCAACTGGCTGAGGGGCACCGGGAACGTGTACGGGTTCCCGATCAGGTTCCAACCCTGGTGCAAGTTGACGAGCAGGCCGCCGGTGTTCTGGTCGGTCGGCATTTGCGCGCCTTCCAGCACCTTCGATCCCAGGTTCGTCTTTGGCAGGATCCAGTAGGCCGAACCGCGGTCGACGGTGATCGCCGGGATGTACGCCGACTGGTCAGGGTCGTAGCGGTAGGCCACGTAGTCTTGACCGGCCTTCAGTTTCAAGATGTCGTCCATCGACGTGTCCTGGAACTTGTAGGGGATCGTGACGAGGCTGGCGCCCGTCGGCAGGTCCATTCTCGGTGTGGCCGAAACGAGCACGTTTGCGGACAAGGTCTTCGTCGGCCCCGGGTTCGGGGAGATCGTGACCTGGTACGGGAGCTTGCCGAACGTTTTGCCGTCCGACACGACGCGCCAGTCCACCGAACGGATAGCGTTCGCACTGACCACGTCGAGCGTCTTCTGTTGCGATTCTCCCGGCGCGAGGCTCAGGCCCTTCGGCAGAAAGATCGTCAGCCGGACCTGCTGTAGGTCGACTTCGCGGTCGAGAGTCGCGTACTGGTTGTCGACATAGGCGCGGACCGTGAACGGATTCGGCGTGAGGCCGTTCTGACCGTTCGAATCGGTCGCGATCAGGCTCGGGCCGTCCAGAACGGCGGTGTACGGGTCTTCGTAGTTCGCGACGCCCCAGGTCGAACGGACATAGTGGATCACGTCCCTCGACTCGCCCGGAGCGACGGTCTCGGCCGGGAACCGCTGAGCGATCGTCGTTTCACGGATGAACGTGTCGAACTCCTCGCCGGTCGAACCGTCCGGAAGCGTCGTCGAAATATTGTTGCCTGCGGCGAGGGCACCGACACCGATGAAACCGTGGTTCCCGAGGAGCCACAGGTCGGTCGAGTTCGCGTCAGGGGTCTCGGGCCCAGGCAAGTTGTCGAACCGGATACCGAAGTTGTCGCTTTGGCCGAACATGAGCTTCACGTTCGAAGGGAACTTCGGGTTCGTGATGTCGTACCGGCGCCAGTTCCGGATCGGTTTACCGGTCGGGATGATCGACCATCCGATGTAGCCTTCCGGAGTCAGTTTCGGCGTCCCGGTCTTCGTCCCGAGGAGGCTGTGCGCCTGCGTCGCGCCGGTGGAGTCGGCCTGAGCGGAGATCATGCCCGTGTAGCTGGCCCAAAGGATGCCAAGGCGCTGAGGGTCGGCCTTGAGGTTCCGCATACGCCAGCGAAGGCGGACCGCGTCGCCCAAGACTTTGATCTGGCATTCGACGTCGACGTCGGCGTCGCCCCATGCCGTGATGGCATAGCGCTTACTCGCACCGACATAGGCGACTCGGAGGCCCTGGTCGCCGTAAAGGACCGAAGCGCCGTTATCGTCGCCGTCCTTCAGGATCTTCGCGTACGTGAAGTCGCCGACAGGGTCCGTCGGGGCGCCCGTCGTCAGGGCCAGGCCGTCGTCGAACGTCGACTGGACCGAACCCGTGTTCCCCACGAAGAACGCGAACCGTCCGGACGCGTCGAGAGTGCGGGACGGCGAGTAGCAGAAACCGTTCTGACCGCCCCAAGTCGAAGTGCCGGACACGCCCATGGACACGCCGATCAAGGCGTCCTGGATGCGCATCGTCCCGTAGTCCGGGGAGTACTGCGGCGGCGGCGGCGGCGTCTCCGGGTTCTCTTCACACTCGGTGAACCACCCCGGGACGGCCCAAGCCCCGGCGACGGCGCCGAGTGCGGCAAGGCCGAGGAAGGAAAATCTGGTCCAATTACTCATTGACTTAGTTCTCGTCGATATGCCTGTCCTAATCAAACGTCACAGAGCCGGCGGGCGCCAGACTTCGGCCTGACGCCCGCCGAACGTCCCTCTAGGGGATCGTCGGTCTCCGGAAGTGGCGTTTGCCGCTGAAGATGTAGCGCTGACCCGACGCGTCGGCGACGGGGCCAGGATTGTCTTCAGGGTTCCTCGCACCGACCCTCCAGTAGAGCGTCTGGGCCGTTGGGAAGATCGTCGACGTGTCGATCGTCGGAGAACTCACCGTCTGCCCGCCTGCCAACACTAGTTCGACGAACGAGTCCGTGGTGAAAGTTCGATTGACCGGAAAATCCGTCCGGTCGGAGAACTGGACCACGTACTGGATCGGCACGCTCTGGACGGAGCCGCGAACGGACGTGAAGCTGAACACGAGCGGGGCGTTGACCACGGCCCCGTCGTCCGGGAACCTCAACGAGGACCGGTTCAGCGGAGTCGCCTGGCCGACCGCCGGGACGCGGGACGAGGCGAAGTAGCAGAACGTTCCGCCGCCGGTCGTGCCGCCTGTGGTGTTGCCGCCCGTCGTGTTACCGCCGGTGTTGTTGCCGCCCGTCGTGTTGCCGCCTGTCGTATTGCCGCCCGTCGTGTTACCGCCGGTGTTGTTGCCGCCGTTCGAACAGTTGCTGGTGTCGGGGAGGTCGAAACAGCTCACGCGGTAGACGACTTCGACCGAGTACCGGTACGGGACGCCGACGACCGATCCGACGCCGGCCTGGCCGTCGCCTTCGGGCGGGTCTTCGTTGTCACAGGTGTTGCCACCGATGACGCCGCCGAAGTCGTACCACGTACCGCCGTACGAGTTGTCCCGGTCGTTGTAGACGAAGGACTGGGTCGACGCGGCGACTGCGACGGGCGTCGTGCCCGCGCCGTCCCGATAGACCTGGTACTGGTAAGGGCCGAACTGGTTGCCACGGAAGAAGGCGTCCCGCGTCCAACTGATGCGGACGGCGGGGACGTCGTTGGCCAGGACGGTCGCTTCGGCGAGGACGTTGCCGACGGCGTCTTGGTTGGAACCGCGGCCGTTACCGAGAAGGAACGCGAGCACGGCCAAGACGAGGATGAGCGAGACGAGGCCGGAGTTGCTTCCGCCGCTCTTCGAGCGCTTCACGATCGGCTTGCCGTCTTTGCCGAATTCCGACCGGACGGTCGGGACGTCGAAGACGACGCGGATCTTGTCGCCGGGCTGGATGCCGCGGTAGCTGCGCGTCGTTTCGATGAACGACGAATCCGGGTCGACCTCGCGGACGATGCCCTCGGCGACCTGGCTCTTGCCACGGATGACGATGACGCGCTGGTCCTTCAGGAAGCCGGCGCGGGTGCCCCGGTTGATCAGGGCGCGGTTGTTGACCGTGTTCAGAACGGTCGCGGACGGGAGCGTCCGGGACGCGATCTCGCCCATCGCCTGGAAGGCGCCCTGGGCCAAAGCGTTCTTCAACAGGTCGGCGTCAGACGTGTCGCCGCCCTTCGAGTCGGAACTCGCGCTCAGCGCGGCTCCGTTGACGGTCAGACCGGACGCGACGTCCCAGACGACGACGCGAAGGATGACTTGCGCCTGTCGGCCGTCGCCCTGGTTCACGATGCGGTAGTTGACGACTTCGCCCGAGACGACCGTCACGGCCTTCAGCTCGGTCCCGAGCCTCTGGATCTCGGCCGGTTTCGTCAGCGGCTCCTGATATCCCAGGTCAGAGGCTTGGCGGGCGGTCGTTTCGGCCGGGATCGGGTCGACTTTGCCTTGTCGGCGAAGTTCTTCGATCACGGCGTCTTGCGCCATCTTCCCCATGGGGACCTTGGCGTCACCGTTGTTGGTGAACAACAAGACCGCCCACGAGGGCTGCGCTTCGATCTGCGCCGCCGCGGGTCGGACGGCCAACGCCGTCATGGCCACAAGGGCCGCCACAAATACCTTGGCCGCTAAAGCGACTCTCCCGAACGGGGTTCTGTCTCGTCTCACTATCGCGCGTCCTCCATGCGATCCTTCTCGTCTCTTGCGTTCTGCGTCATTCACGCACTTCCGTGTCCGCCGTCGGGCAGGGCCAAACGGCGAGTGCCAAGCATAGCCGATCACCGTTCGATGAATCAACGGTTATCAGCCCGCACGGCCGGACGATTATAGCACCGTGGCTTCAGACCAGACCGTGTGCGCGTGCAGTCCGCTCGACAGCAGTCAGGACGGAAGAAGGGCTCCCGTTGGTTCGGACGACCGCATCGGCGAACGGCACTTTCGCACGGGTGGGCAGTTGCGCCCTCACGGCACGGGCCGCGGCCGCCCCGTCGCCCAGCCGTTCGGTCAGCCTGCGCAGTTGCTCGTCCGGACCGCACGTGACGACCCACACCCTCCTGAAGAGCCCCATGAGGCACGTTTCGACGAGCAGCGGGACTTCGACGGCTTCGGCCCCCGTTTCGGCGAGCCGGGCCATCACGAGCCCGTGCGTGGCCGCGTTGACGGCGCGCCGGACCCGCGGATCGGACGACAGTGCGTCCAGAACTTCTTTTTTAGAAACTTTGCGTCCGCCGAACAACGGCCCCAACGACTCGGGGATCGAGCCGTCGTCCCACAAGTTTCTTACGATTTCGTCGGCCGACGCCGTGCGGACGCCGAGCCCTCTTAAGCCGGAGAGGACGGTCGACTTCCCTTCCGCGATCCCGCCCGTGACCCCCAGACGGAAAACGGGGCCGACGCAAACGGTGTCGCGTCGGCCCCAGTCCATGTCGCAGGTCCGTGGGTTTACTCGCCCGACTTGTCTTCGGAGGCCGAGGCATCGGCCACCGGCTCTTCCGGCTCCGGACGGAGCATGCCTTTGAGCATTCCCAGACGTTCGCCGATCGTCGCGCCGCCGGAAGGGGCGCGCATCGTGGCCGCAGGGGCGTCGAAAGCCGTGTCCTGGCGCATCGGCCTCTTGCCGCCCATGCCGCCCGGCCGACGTTTGCCGCCACGGTCGTAACTGTAGTCGGCTCCTGGCTGCGCACCGTCACGAAGGCTCAAGACCATGCGGCGGTCGTCGGGGCGAAGGTCGATGATCGTCGGTTCGATCTCTTGGCCCTCTTCGAGAACTTCGTTCGCCTTCTTGACGCGCTTGTTCGAGCACTCGCTCAGCGGCAAGAACGCTTCCGCGCCTTCAGGCAACCGGACGAACGCGCCGCTCTGGACGATGCGGCCGACCGTGCACTTGATCTTCTGGCCCTGCTGATAGGTCTGCTTGATGATGTTCCAAGGATCAGGCAGGACCTGGCGCAGGCCAAGGCTGACACGGCCGCTGTTCGAATCGAGCCGCAGGACTTGGACGTTGATCTCGTCGCCTTCTTTGAGGACTTCGCGCGGGTGGTCGATCCGGTACCAGCTCATCTCGCTGATATGGAGCAGCCCGTCGATCCCGCCCAAGTCGACGAAGGCGCCGTAATCGGTCAACCTCCGAACGACGCCCGGAAGGACGTCACCCGTCTTAACGTTCTCGAAGATCTCCTTCTTGACTTCTTCTTTCCGCTCGCCTTCGGCCGCCTTGTTCGAGAGCACGACTTTCTTGCGCTCGCGGTCGACCTCGATGATCTTGACGTTGAGCGTCTGTCCGACGTACTTTTCGATGTTGCGGAGCTTGCCGTTGCCGACGTGCGTCGCAGGCACGAAGCCACGGACGCCGATGTCGACCACAAGGCCGCCTTTGACGCGGTCCAAGACCTGTGCCTCGAAGACCTTCCCTTCATCGAAAGCGTCGAGCACCCTTTGCCACGTCTGATCGAAGTCGGCCTTCCTCTTCGAGACGATCGCGGCACCTTCGGCGCTCGCGGTCTTGAGGACGATGACTTCGAACGTGTCGCCAGGCTGCACGAGCCCGATCGCGGTCTCGCTGCGGGCGTCGGTCAGTTCGCTCAGCGGCAAGACGGCTTCGGCCTTCGTCCCTAGGTCGACGAAGACTTTGTCCTTCTCGACCTGGATGACTTTGGCTTCGACCCTGTCGCCCCGGCTGATACCGGACGAGGTCTCGCGCTTCGGGTCGTCGCTCTCCAGGCTGGCGAGCGCGGCTTCGAAGAGTTCGGCGTCGCTCTGTCCGCCAGAGGCAGGCTCGGGCGCGGACGCGGTCGGCGCGGGCTCTGCGGCCTCCGCCTGAGGGGCGTCGGTCACCGGCGCGGCCGGTTCCGTTCCGTCGTGAGGGGCGGTCGCGGCCGGGGCGTCGGCATCGGTCGGAACTTCCGTCCGTGCTTCGGGACTGGTCGCGACGCCACTGTCCGTTCCGGACTCCTCCACCACGGGAGTGCTCGTGACCGAGCCTTCTTCTGCGGTGGCGGTGGTCGTCATGTTGTCGTCAATCATGGGGCTGTCCAATAATGGGATGCGAAGAATCCGATTTTACCAGAAAGTCACCGGGCCTTCCGGACTTGGGACGACGGTAAGGATTGTCCGCCTTTAAACGCGGAGGGCACGTCTGTTCCGGTACCGCTGGACAAGTCCAGAAGGGTCGTGTCCATGGGGCTGCCGACACCCGCGCTCTTGGGCCGTGACCTTGACGGCGGACGCGACGTCGTCCCATACGCCGACCCCTACGCCGGCCAGCACGGCGGCCCCGACGCACGGCCCTTCGTCGGACCGCATCGTCGCGCATTCCATGCCGCTCGTGTCGCTCAAGAGCGACGTCCAAAACGGGCTCTGTGCGCCGCCGCCCGTCACCCTGATCCGGCACGGTCGAGGGGCGAAACGTTCCAAAGCGGCGAGGCATTCGACGATCCCGACCGTCACGCCCTCCATCACCGCACGAGCGATCTGATCGCGGCCCGTCGATAAGGAGAGCCCGCACAGAGCCCCCCTCGCCTCCGGATCGACAAAAGGACACCGTTCTCCGGCCAAGTAAGGGTCGAAGAAGACGCCGCCGGCCCCGGGGTCGCACCGTTCGGCCGCCTCGTCCCACTCCTGAAAGGTCGCGCCCGGGAAGAACGTGTCCCTGGCCCAGCGGACGGCTCCGCCGCACGAGAGCATGACGCCCATCGCGTGCCAGCCTCCGTCGGCGTGGCAGAAGACGTGCACCGACCCCTCCGGATCGGCCTTTGGCGCGTCGACCGGTGCGAAAGCGACCCCGCTCGTCCCTAAACTGACGCTCACGTTCCCGACGCCGACCGCGCCGACCCCGACAGCGCCTGCGGCCTGGTCGCCCGCGCCGGCGACGACCGGGATCCCGTCCTTCGTCGAACCGATCACGGCGGTCGAGTCGTGGACGTCCGGGAGCCATTCGAGAGGGACGTCGACGGCTTGGGCCACTTCCGTGCTCCACCTCTTGCGCGGCACGTCGAGCAGGCCTGTCCCGGACGCGTCGCTGAAGTCGCTCGAAAACGCACCCGTGAGTCTCCGGACGACGTAGTCCTTGGGAAGTAGGACGCGACGGACCTGGCTGTACGCCTCGGGCTCATGGTTCCGCAGCCAGACGGTCTTCGGAAGCTGGAAACCGGTCAACATCGGGTTGCACGTGACCTGCCGCAGCCGTCCAGGCCCGACGGCCGATTCGATCCAGCGACATTCGGCGGCCGTCCTCTGGTCGCACCAGAGCAGGGCCGGGCGTATCACACGGTCGTCACCGTCCAGGAAGACCGAACCGTGCATCTGACCGGTCACCCCGATCGCGTCGAACGGCGGCTCGAGTCGCCCCAAGCACCGTTCGACGGCCGCCCACCACGTTTCCGGGTCTTGTTCGGCCCACCCTGGCCGGGGCGCGGCCAAGGGGTAGTCGGAGGCGGTCTGGCCGAGGATCAAGCCGGTCTCGTCGATCACGACCGCCTTGGCGCAGGAGGTGCCGACGTCGATCCCCAAGAGCCTGGCCACGGGCCGAGTGTACACTCGGCCCCGTGACGAAGGCCGTCGTCGACGTAGGCTCGAACTCGGTCCTGCTTAGCGTCGGCACGCTCGAAGACGGAGTCCTCAAGACCGTCCTCGAAACCTCCGCCGTAACGGGCCTGGGGAGGGGGACGAAAGAGACCGGGGTCCTTTCCGAAGAAGGCATGTCCGACACCTTGGTGGCCTTACGGGCGGCTTTCCGTGCAGCGGACGGTCTCGGCTCGGCCGAAACGGTCGCGGCGGCGACCATGGCCGCCCGTATCGCTCACAACGCGGGGGAGTTCCTGGAACGAGCCCGGTCGCAGGGCACCCCGGTCAGCGTCCTGAGCGGAGACGACGAAGCCGCGTTCGGATTCTTGGCCGTCGCCCAAGATCCTCACTTTGCAGAAGCGCGACGGCTTTCGATCATCGACGTCGGCGGGCATAGCACCGAAGTTTCGACCTCCGCCCGGACGGACGACGCATGGCGGTGCGAACACCGGAAGAGCTACGCGGTCGGGGCGCTCGGACTCCGTGGTTCCCTGCTCAAGGCCGATCCGGCCGGGCCTGGTGACCTCTTGGCCGCCGCCGTCGAGGTCGACGATACGTTCGGCTTCCGGGCTTTGCCCCATTCTTGCGGAACGGTCGTGACGCTCGGCGCGACGGGCACGAACCTGGTCACCGTACGGAAGCAGATGGCGCGTTGGGATCCGGCGGCGGTCCACGGCGCCTGGTTGGGCTATGAGGACGTCAGCCGTGCCGTCGATACGCTGTGTTCGCTGGACGACGCCGGACGCGCCGCCTTGGTGGGCCTCGAAAAGGGCCGCGAACACACGGTCCATGCCGGTGCCTTGATCCTCGAGCGCGCCTTGTTCGCGCTTGGAGCCGAAGGATGTTACGTCAGCGTGAACGGTTGGCGGTCAGGGCTCCTCATGACTAGACTTCTGGCCGAATGATCGGCCAATATCGCCCCAGGAGACAGCCATGAATTTGCTCCAAGGGCTCAATGTCCGTCAAAGGTTCGCCGCGACCGGCCTGTGCGCCGTCGCTCTACTGGGCGTCGGTTCGGTCGGCAACACGTATCTTCAGCAGACCAAGTCGAAAGGGGGGTTGAAGGTCGTGAACGAGCAGGCTCTGCCGAAAGCGTCCGGTGCCGGCAAAGCCCGGACGTCAAAGCCTGCGCGGACCAGGCCGGCGTTCGCCTCCATCGACATCAACACCGCGACCGAGGCCGAGCTTGACGTCCTGCCGGGCGTCGGCCCCGCGACGGCAAGGAAGATCATCGATTACCGGACGGCGAACGGCGGGTTCAAGAGCGTCGACGAGCTCGAACAGGTGAAGGGGATCGGGCCCAAGAAAATGGCCGACATCCGCCCTTACTGCCGAGTCTGACGACGCTTACGGACGACAGCGAGGGCCGCGCCACCCAATACCGCCATCGAACCCGGTTCCGGAACGGCCTGTAGTCCGACCCCGTCGAGGATCGCACCATAACCGTCGCTGGTGCCCCTGCCCCTGAACGTCACCGTGTTCGTCCCGGCCGTCGCGAGGACGTTCAGGTGCATCCGCGTCATCGTCGAATCCGTGGGTGTGACGTAAGCGACCGAACCGCCGTTCCACAGCACGTCGAAGTCGCACGTGTCGGTAGGTTTATATTCGAGGTTGACGCCGCGTTTGGCGAAGAGGAACGACAAGTCGTAAGTGCCTGCCGCCAAATCGACCGACTGAGTGATCGCCGTGTTCCGATCTGAGTCGAGTTCGGTGACGTTGATCCCGTCGGCCCCTGTCACGCCGTAACACACGGATTTTCCGATTTCAGCCTTGCTTCCGCCTCCGATCGACCAGTTCGCGACTTGGCCGTTCGAAAAATAGTCCCATGCTCCCACCGGGGGGTTTTCGAAGCTTCCGTTCTGGATCGACTGCGCGTGGGCGACGGCGACGGCGACGACCGCGAGGGCGGTGAATGCTGTTCTCATGACCCGACTCCCTCCTCTTCAGGAAGATGTCGGGGACGCTCGCAAGGCCCTGACCGTTCAGCTCCACGGGCCTCGATTCAGGTCGAAGTACCAGGCGTTCCGCCCGCCGGCATTCAGCAGCGCACGCCGGTCAGGTCGTGCTCTTGGAACCCCGTCACCGTCACGGGCACGATTTCGCCGGGCTTCGCCTCGCCCGTGCAGCGGACGACCCCGTCGATCTCGGGAGCGTCCCGGAACGAGCGTCCGACGAACGCGCCGCCTTCTGCCGTGTCCACCAGGACGTAGAGCCGTTTCGAAACCCAGCCCTTGTTCTTTTCGGTCGAGACAGAGGACTGGAGCCGCATCAGGCGGTCATAGCGTTCTCTTTTGACCCGGAAAGGCACTTGGTCCGGCATATCGTGGGACGGCGTACCCGCTTCACGGCTGTAAGTGAACGCGCCGACGCGGTCGAGCCTGGCCGCCTTGACGAAGTCGCACATCGCCTGGAACTCTGCTTCCGTCTCTCCGGGGAACCCGACGATGAACGTCGTCCGGATCGCGACGTCCGGCATCGCCGCTCGGACTTTCTCGAACAGTCGAAGGTAACGGTCACCGTCCCAGGGACGCTTCATGCGTCGCAAGGTGTCCGGGTGGACGTGTTGGAGGGGGATGTCCACGTACGGCAAGACCGAAGGGAGGGTCGCCATCGCTTCGATGACTTCGTCGGTCAGACGGTTAGGATAGAAGTACAGAAGACGGATCCAGTCGATGCCTTCGACGGAATCGAGTTCGCGCAGCAACCGGGGCAGCGTGAACTCTTTGTAAAGGTCGTATCCGTATTGGGTGACGTCTTGGGCGATAAGGTTCAGTTCCCGGCACCCGGTCGAGGCAAGATGGACGGCTTCCTCTCGAAGCCTTTCGACCGGTTTGCTCTGGTGCGCGCCCCGAAAGCTCGGGATCGTGCAGAACGTGCACTTATGGTCGCAGCCTTCGCTGACTTTTAGGTAGGCGCTCCAGGGCTTGCCCGTCCGGCTCCGGGTCGCGACGTCCGCCCACAGATGGTGGGGAGGAGCGACTTCAAGGGTCGGGCTGAGTTCCACCATCGTCCCTTTGACCACGGCGTCGAACCGCCCCATTTGGCCGACCCCGACGTAAGCGTCGGCCCCTGGCGCCAGCCGGGTCAGTTCTTCTCCGAGCCGTTGGGCCAAGCATCCGGCGACGACGACCTTTCCCGTCCCTTTCTCGGCCACGGCCTTTTTGATCGCGGCTATCGATTCGGCTTTGGCCGATTCCAGGAAGCCGCACGTGTTGACGACCGTGACGTCGGCCCGTTGCGATGCGTCGACACTGAACCCCGCGGATTGAAGGACGCCTGCGATCTCCTCGCTGTCGACGTCGTTCTTAGCACAGCCAAGGGTCACGATACGAACGTTCTTTTGAAGCCCGGGCACCGGAGGATTATGGCAGTCGGCCCGCGCGGCGCCGGTCACGCGTGGGGCGGTTCGACAGGACCGGCACCGGACACAGGTTCGACCCTCTCGATCACGAGCGTAAAGTCGTTGGCCACGCCGACCAGGGCCGCGACGGCCGCCCAAAACGGTAACAGGATGACGCCCACCGCTCCGACGACGAGCGGCATGTCCAAAAGGGTCTTCCCTTCTTTGTTCTTGATCTTGACGTGCCGGACGTTCCCTTCATGGACGAGCCTTTTCACCTCGTCGAGCAGTTCGTGTCCGCTGACCTCGAATTCTTCGGTTTTGGCCCGGTCTTCCATGATCCCGCTGACGTGCATCCGGTCGCGTTGCGCAGAGTTTGCGCGCGTCCCGACCCTCTGCGGCTAAACTACCTGATCCATGCCGCGCTTCGATATTTCAACCGAGTACTTGGTGCGCTTCCTTCAGGACCTGGTCAACACGCCCAGCCCGACCGGGGACACGGACTGGGCGATCAGTTTCGTCGAGGCGGAGCTCGAGTCGCTCGGGATTCATAGCGTGCGGACGACCAAAGGTGCGCTGATCGCTTACGACGACGGTTTGCGCAACGACAAGCCACGGGCCCTGACCGCCCACGTCGACACCCTCGGCGCTATGGTCAGCGAGATCAAGGACAACGGTCGATTGAAGCTGACGGCCCTGAACGGCGTCATGTGGCCCTCGGTCGAAAGCGAGGGGGTCACGGTCAGCACCCGCCGTGGGACGCAGGTCCGGGGCTCGATCGTGTTCGCGAACGGATCGGTCCACGTGAACAAGGAGGCCAAGACGAAGGAGCGCAACGCCGAGACTCTCGAAGTCCGCCTGGACGAGCGCACGGCCACCGCCGACGAAACCCGGTTGCTCGGCATCGACGTCGGCGACTTCGTCGCTTTCGACCCTCGGTTCGAAAACGGCCCTGCCGGCTTCGTCCGGTCGCGTTTCCTGGACGATAAGGCCTGCGTGGCCTGTGTGGTCGCCGCCTTTAAGGCCCTCAAGGACGCCGGTGTCAGCCCGGCGCAACGGACGCACGTCCTCTTCAGCAATTACGAAGAAGTCGGGCACGGGGGAATGGACGGCATACCGGACGACGTGGTCGACCTCTTGGTCGTCGACATGGCCTGTGTCGGCGATGGTCAGAACGGAGACGAGTTCCATTGCTCGATCTGCCTGAAGGACAGCGGAGGGCCCTATAGCCGCGACCTGACGGAGCGGATCCGCGGACTCGCCGACCGGAACGGGATCGAATTGCGTCCGGACGTCTATCCGCACTACGGTTCGGACGGAACGGCCTATTGGCAAGCCGGAGGCAGGGCCCAAGTCGGCCTGATCGGCCCTGGGGTCGACACGAGCCACGGATATGAGCGGACACACGTCGACGCCCTCCGTGACACCGCCGCCCTCATCGCCGAGTTCCTCATCGAAGACTAGGGCCTGACGAGAGATGCAAAGGCCGGGACGCCGACGAGACGGCCCGGCCTTTGTCCTGTCAGCGCTTCTTGCGCACGACTTTGGTCGCCCCAGCCTGTGCGGGGGAGACGCTATAGACCGACAGTCCGTCGGAGACCGTCGTGGCGATGAAGTACTTGCCGTCACCGGTGAAGGCCATCGGCGCACCGACGGCCGAAGTGTCCTTGATCCGGGTCAGCAACTGTCCCGTCACGAGGCTCCAAATGGCGACGCTCCGGTCGGTCGAACTGCTCGCACCGACGCGGCCGTTCGGAGAGACCGCGGCGTTGATCGCCCAATCCGTATGCCCGTTCATGACGCGGACTTTGGACTTCTTCGCGACGCTCCATTGAACGAGACGGCCCTCCCGGTCGGCCGAGACGACGACGTCGCCGTCCTTGGTCGCGGCGATCCCGTTGATGCCCTTTGCCGGGAGTTTCGTCGCCAACGCGAAGGTCTTCCCGTTGTACACCCGGAACCCGTCGTTCAACGTGCCCGTCACGATCGAGCCGGCCGAAGTGAAGGACACGCCATAGAAGTCGGCACCCTTTCCGTGAATGGTCCCGACCGGGTTTCCGCCGTCCTTTTTCCAAATGCAGATCGTGTCGTCGTTCCCGACCGTGGCGATCCTGGAACCGTCGGCATTGAACGCAATGGCCGAGATCCCCCGCTTGTGGCCCCTGTCCCGAGAGAACTCACGGACCTTCTTGCCCGTCTTGACGTCCCACAGATAAAGCCGCGCCGTCGCGTCCCCCGTCGCAAGTAACGTCCCGGCGCGGTTGAAGGCGATAGCGCCGACCGTCTGTGGATGCCCGACGAGTTGGAACCGGGTCTGCATTTTGACCGGGTCATAAATGCGGACCGTGTTGTCGTTGGTCGCGAACGCGAAGAGCGAACCGCTGAAGGCCGCCGCGACGGCGGTCACCTGAAACTGGTCGATGGTCTTGACGCGCGTCACGGCGACGTCCCCGAACGACGCGGCCGACAGTGCACCTGCCAGGGCGAAAGCGAGCATCCTTACTCTCATGGATTTCCTCAGGGTTTTGGACGTTCCCACCCGCTCATCGGTGCGGTGACCGGCTTAAGGTCCCGGTCGCTCGGCCACGGACGCCGCCACTCCCGGCACTCTGAACTCCTTCGCCTCGAAGGTCCCTCCGAACTGCCATGCCGCCGACCACATCCGCTTGTCCGACTGTCCGTCTGCCGTCTTCGTCACGGTCCGGACGAGGATCGGAAGATTGCGCATGCCGTCGACATGGATCTCGGTCTGCGAGCCGTCCTTGCCCGTTCCGACGATCCTGAAAAACCGTCGGTTGTCCTTCATGTTTGCGGTCCGTTCCTCGACCGTGACGGTGAACCCGTTCCTCTGCCAATACCGGACGAGCGGCCCCCAGACCGTGTGCCCCGAGTCGTAGGCGGCGAACATCGACCTCATGAACGCTTGCGGCCACGCTTTCAGCGTCGGATCGTCGACGGGCGACCTGTCCGGCTTTTGCGGCGGCGCCGGCGGCGTCCACTTTTCTTCCGAAAACGACGATTTGTGCGCTCCGTCGGAAATGATCCGGTTCAAGGTCGCACGGCTCTCCGGCGTGTAGTATTCGACGGCGTACGTCTTGGCGTCCTTGATCTTGACCGTCGATTTGCCCGCGAGGGTCGCACCGCCGACGTCGAAATTGGTGTCGGCGAGCGCGATCATGGGCACGGGTTCGGACATCGCCCTGTCGACCGCGTCCATGATCTCGGACGCGGGCTTCGAGGCTTTCCGCCAGTCCCCAGAGCCAGGTTTCTTGACTTCGAAAGTGTCCTTGGAGAACGTGATTTTGGGAACTTCGGTCTTACCGAGACCATGAGGTTTCGAGGGGTCGGCGCCCCCTTCTGGGGTCGAGCCCGGACCACCGGTCTCCGGAACGGCCTTCGTGTCGAGGCCCGTGACCTTTGTCGGCGTTTGGGGTGGGTTACAGGCCGCGACGAGCAATGCGACGACGACAAGGAGCATGCCCCGCATGGCCATTGAGACGTTCGTCGGTGTCAAAGAAGTTTGCATTCGGTTCATGCCGGGGTCGGTTCGGTCGGGACAGGTCGCTTCTTCCAGTGGTCCAGCCGGAGGTCGGGGAACGGAGCGTCCTTCTGACGGCACTCGGCTAGAAACTCGGTCTCCTCGTCGCTCAAGCGGCCGCCATAGTGGACGCGCTCGGCCATGCCCGCCAGCCGTTCGAAGCGATCGATGTGGTCGGTGAAGCGGGCTTCGGCGTAGTCTCTGGCCGCCCACGTCGAAATCAAGAACTGCCAGTCGCTGGCTTCGGCCAACAGCAGTTCGCGGGCGCACTGTTCGGCGATTTCGCGGGCCGGGCCGTCGCCGTACGACTGGGCCATCTCTCTCAGTTTCAGCTCGGCCGGATACAGGCGTTTCCACGTCCAGAAGTTGTCGTCGTTCAGCCAGACGCTGTGATAGCCGCCTTCGCCCCAAGAGCCTTCCGGAAGGTCGATCACGTGACGGGCCGGGTCTTCGTCGACCACGTCTCCTCCGCTGCACGGTCGGACCTCGCCGTCGCGGGCCATTTCGAGCGCGACCTGGTAGAGGAACTCGGGGCCCTCCCACCACCAGTGTCCGAACAGCTCCGTGTCGTACATGGCGACGACCGTACCGTCGCGGTCTGACGCTCCGCGGTAGCCGGCCAGGGTCGACTTGACGAGCCGGACGAAGTCCTTCGAGTGCGCTTCGATGTGGTCGAACGCGACCCACGGGTCGTAAGGCTGCTTTGCGCCGAGGTCTTGCTTGTTCGGGCTGATCCGCCAATAGCGGTGGCGACCCGGATAAAGCTGTTTATGGAATTCGAGGTACCACTCGTCGCCGGGATACCCGACGTCGCCCGACCAGACTTTCACCGTCGTCTGAGGGTCGCGGGCAAAGATGTTCGTGCCCCCTGGGATCGCATAGTGTTCGTACTCGCTCCTGGCCTCGACAGGAGGGTTGAACAAGTGTCGCGTCCGCGCGAAGAGCTCGGCCAACTGAGGGAACTTCTGCCAGTACGTCCCCAAGGGTTCGCCGCCCCGGATCATGTGCGAGTCGACGAAGAAGTACCCGATCTCCGACTCGCCCAGGATTTGCTCGACTCCGGCCCGAGGGAAAGGCGGAGCGTCGCCGGTCGGCGGTTTCCATTCGTAGGACGGCCTGTACGCGCACTCGGGCAGCCAGATTCCCCGTGGCTTCTTGCCGAAGCGGGCCGTGTGGGTCTCGACCGCTAACCGGACTTGGGCCTGGACGCTTTCGTCGGTCCTGAGAAGCGGAAAGTAGCCGTGGGTCGCGCCGCACGTGATCAACTCGACCAGACCGTCGTCCTGGAACTGCCGCCACGCGTCGTTGATCGACCGTCCCCACTTTTCCTTGAACTGTCTCAGTTCCCGGGAATAGATCCGGGCCCACATCGCCGACAGTCCCTCCATCCGGAGGTCGCCGTCGGCCGCAAACCTCTCCCGGTCCATCTTCGCGTAAGCGACCTTTTCCTGGCAGTAGTCCTCGAAACCGTCCTTAAAGGCGGGATCGTCGAGCTGTTCGGCCAGGATCGGCGTGACGTTGATCGTCCAGCGCGGTTTGATCCCTTGGGCCCGAAGCCTGTCGAGGGCGTCCAGGAGCGGAAGATAGCATTCGGCCGCGCTTTCGAAGAGCCAGTCCGTTCCGTGCGGAGATTTACCGTGCGACAGCACGTACGGCATGTGGGAGTGCAGCACGAGCATGAAACGGCCGATCGCCATCGGTCACCAGGATACCGGGCCGTGTCGCAGTGCCGAAGTCCGAGCGGCCCGCGTTTAGATTCTCATAAGAAAACGGCCTACTCCCTGAAAAATGCAGGGCCATCTTAGCCGTCCGTCTCTCCATACTGGAACGTCGGGAGCTTGGCCCGCACATTGCATTCGGAGGAACATGTGAGAACACTTAGCTTGCTGTCCTCGTGCGCGGCGCTAGTCGCGGGAGCGGTCGTCATCGGCTGCAGTCCCTCGATCGCTGCGAGCGAGACTCAAGGAGGGGCCAAACCCCTCGTCAATCCCAAGGAAAAGCTCGAAGAACAGCGCATGGAACAGGCGACGGCCGGACTCGACCTCTCGGGTCCGACGGTCAAGGTTGTAGCGAAAGGGGTCACGCCGGACAAGGCGAGGGCCGCGAAACTAAGAGCCCTTGCCGATGCCGAACTGTCGTCCAGGAACGTGTGGTTCTTGGCGGTGGGAGCCTATCGTGACGCGGTCTTGGCCGATCCCGCCGACCCACGGCCCTATGTCGGGCTGGCGAAGGCTTTCCTGATCGAAAGCGAGACAGTCCCGGCCGAAAAGGCATTGCGCACGGCCGTGACCCTCGATCCCAAGGCGAAGGAGGCCCGGTTCATGCTCGGCACCCTCCGCCAAGGAGCCGCCGACTATGAAGGGGCCCTTGCCGAGTGGCGGACCCTGGCCGGCATCGATCCTGACTATCCTCAAGTGCTCGCACGGCTGGCCGTGGCAAGCTACTACACCGAAGACTACCGGTCTGCTTGGGGATACGTAGACCAGGCCGAAGCCAGGAAACAACCCGTACCGCCCCAGTTCAAATCCCTTCTGAAGGAGGCTGCACCCCGACCATGACCACGACCTCTAGACTCGCGATCGTGGGCCTAGCCTCGCTGGGCCTCGCTTTGAACGCTTTGGCCCAAGACCCGGTCGTCGGGCCTCAACTCCGCATGTCCGTCGACAATCTGAGCCGTAGCGGCAACGAGACCAGCGGATCGGCGTCGGCCAACGGACTTGAGATCATCGGCGGGTTCAACGATTATCGGACGGACGGCTCGATCAAGAGCAGCTTCGGCGTATCGAGCGACGGAGGGGCTTCTTGGGCCCATGTCCTTGTCCGACCGCCCGCTGCCCAGCAAAGTTCGGTCGAAGGCGACCCGATGGCCTGCTATGACGCACGGACGGGCACCCTCTTCGCCGGGGCCATGAGTTTCGCCGGAAACGGCGGGATCTACGTGGCCAAGAAGACGCCGGGATCGAACACCTTCGGCGCTTCGGTCATGGCGCGGACGTTCAGCGGCGTCGATAAAGGCTGGATGTGCGCGGGCCCGATCCCGGGTAACGCGAACACGACCCGCCTTTACATCGCCTACAACGAGGGGATCGTCTGGTCCGACAACCTCGGATCCACGTGGACGGCGCCCAAGAGCCTCGGCTCAGGCATTGGCTTCCTTCCCAGGATCGGCCCGAACGGCGAACTATACGTGACGTATTGGGATTTCGGCTTCGGGGTCATGTTCCGGCGGAGCATGGACGGAGGGGCGACGTGGAGCGCGGCCCAAACGGCCGCGACCCGTATGGACCAGTGGGGCATCGCGAACGGCCGCGTGCCGGGCAACTTCCGGACCCCTCAGTTGCACACGATGGCGGTCAACCCGGTCAACGGCGCGATCTCGATCGTGTACTTCGACACGACGAACACCCTAGGCACCAACAAGAACCTGGACCTCTATCTGGTCCGGTCGACGAACCAAGGATCGACGTGGTCCGCGCCCATAAGACTGCCGTATAGGCCGCTCACGACGGTAGGAGACATGATCTTCCCTTGGGCGGAGTACACCCGCGAGGGGCGTCTGAACATCCTGAGTTTCGACTCGTCCTACACGACCCAGAACGATGGGATCGCCCATGGTTTTTGGGATCAGATCTACGTGTACTCGGACGATGACGGTGCGACCTGGTCGAACAAGTTCCGGCTGACTCCGGCGTCCTTCGACAGTTACAACGACGGACGCGGGACGACGACGTCCTTCATGGGGGACTATAGCGGTCTCGGGTTCTCGGACCAACAGGTCTATCCGGTCTACCTGGATACGACTACGGCCCAAGCCGAGGTCTACACGAACACGGTCTACAATCCGATCGAAATCCCATCGGCTCTGACCATGTTCCGTGGTTCGCTCGTCAGTGGCGGACGGACGTCCTTGTTCTTGCACGAAGGGACATCGGCTGTTGGGAAGAAGGGCATCGTCGCCAACGCGAGCGAGGCCCCCATCCAGTTCGAGACGACCTATTCGGACGTGCCCGCGAACCCGAGTTCGTTGAAAGTCCACGTTTGGGCCTCGGTGAACACGGTAGGGCTCGAGCAAAGGATCCTCTTGCTCAATAAGAACACCGGACAGTGGGACCAAGTCGACGCTCGGCCCGCTACGACGTCGCCGTCGAACGCGTCGGTCACGGTCGCGAACCCGTCCGACTACGTGAACGGCACCGTGGTCAAGGCCCGACTGGCGTACAAGCAAGTCGGCGTGGTCGCGACCAACGCTTGGACGGCCACCGTCGACCAAGACGTGCTCCTCGCGATGCCCTGAACAATGCGGGCGCCCCGTCCTCCAACGGACGGGGCGCCGCAGTCAGCAGAGCGTCGAACCGATCAACCCGAGAACGAGCGTTCAAGGATCTTGACCGCGACCAGGCTGCTCGGGATCTCGGAATACTGTGCGACGCGCTCGATGCAACGGGCGTAGCTTCGTTCGGCCAGATCGTCCGTGATCGGTGTGGACAAAAGTGCCTCGACGATGATGTCGACCGCTTCCAAGAAGAACTTCGCCCGGTTCTGCGGTAGCGAGCGGTTCGGCGTTTCCGCATACTTGCGGCTCAGCTTTTCGTATACGCCGTCCCAAGACACGCCCGCCTTGAGTTCGGCCTTCGCCCGTGCCAGGGCCTGCTCGTTCAGCTTTCGCTTTTCGGCGTCCCGGATCTTTTCGGTCGTCCAGTCTTCGGCGGACGTCCCTTCGATGATTCGCAACGTTAACGGAGCGTCAAAGTGCCGCCCGACTTCGGTTTCGATGAGCCTTCTGGTCTGCGCCATGCGCAGGTGCCCCGCCAGTTCGTTCTCCGAGTGGGGCAGACCAAGGACGAGGTGCCCGTCTTCGATGACGATCGGTCGGGCCGCATTAAGGGCCGCCCAGACGCCGACGCCCGTCACGGCCTTGCGCAGATCAGGAAGGACTTCCGACCAAACCTCAGACAGCTCCGGCATTCCCGTGGATTATGGCCCGAAAGGGGTGCTCATGGACAGCCGTTCAACGGATCCAATGCGTCCGGTCGGCCGTGACGACGGGCTCGAAGGTCACAAGGCGGTCGCCGGAATACACCAGTGTCCCCGTCATCCCTTCGGCCAGCGTTCCAAGATGTGCGACGTCGGCCACGAGCTCGAGGGTGCCTGTAGGCGTCTGGAACCGGACGAACCGCTTCACCCCGTCGAAGACCCCTTCGTTCCAAACGGGTTCCTGCCTTTGGTTCAGGGCTGCGACGGACAGGACGTAAGCGCCGTGCTCGGTGCGTTCCACGGGTTTGGGCCACACGCCCCTGGCCCTCAGCAAACCGAAGACCAATCCGGCCGAGAACGTGAGGACCCCGGCGAGCGTCCCGTAGGAATAGAAGAACACGGCGACCGCGTCCGCCGGGAGCCCCCATGCCGAAAGTGCGATCCCAAGGATATGTCCGAAGCCGAGGCTGACCACGACGATGGTCATGCCAGTGACCAAGAGCCAGAGCACGGCCCTTTCGGAAATCGGTCGCTTCACTCAGGATCCTCCGTAGCCGTTGACGGGACTCGGGTCGATCGAGGTTCGCTGAATGTAGAATTCCGGACAGAGGTCAAAGATGCCCCGATACCACAGACTCGGCCACTTACCGGCGAAGAAGCACGTCCAGTTCCGAAAACCGGACGGCGGACTTTACGCCGAAGAGCTCTTCAGCACACATGGTTTCAGCGACATGATGTCGACGATGTACCACATCAACCTGCCGACGGACGTCGCGGGTTGGGAAGACATGGGGCCGGCGGCTCCGACGTACCTCAAGGACGAAGCGTTGCGGCACCGCCACCTCAAGACGGCGAAGATGAAACCGTGCGGAGACGCCATCTCCGGAAGGATCACGCTGATGGGTAACGCCGACTGTTCTTGGAGCCAGGCGCTGGTCGCCGAGCAGATGGATGACTTCTATAAGAACGCCGAAGCCGACGAAGTCCTGTTCGTCCACGACGGGTCAGGGATCCTCCATTCGAACTACGGTGACGTCCCGTTCAAGCCTGGCGACTACCTCGTGGTCCCCCGGGGAACGATCTGGAAGATCGCGTTCGACAAGCTTCCCGTACGGGTGCTGACGATCGAAAGCCACGGACCGATCCAGATCCCGAAGCGGTACCGGAACCAGTACGGGCAACTCGTCGAAGAAGCGCCCTATTCAGAGCGGGACATCCACCCTCCGGTGGAACTGCGGACGCACGACGAAGCCGGCGACTACTACGTGATCGTCAAGGCCCGTGGACGGCACACGAAATACCACTACCGGTTCCACCCGTTCGACATCGTCGGATGGGACGGATACGTCTATCCATGGTCGTTCAACATCAACGACTTCCAGCCCATCACGGGGCAGTTGCACCTACCGCCGCCGATCCATCAGACCTTCCAGGGCTGGAACTTCGTGATCTGCTCGTTCTGTCCGCGCGTCCTCGACTTCCATCCTGACGCCGTCGTCATCCCCTACAACCACTCGAACGTCGACTCGGACGAAGTGCTCTATTACTGCAACGACAAGTTCGGATCGCGGAAAGGGATCGAAGAGGGCTCGATCACCCTCCATCCGTTAGGGATCCCTCACGGGCCCCAGCCGGGAGCGGTCGAACGCTCTATCGGCGCGACGCACACCGAGGAACTTGCGGTCATGCTCGACACCTTCCATCCTCTTTGGCTGACGGAAGAGGCCCTGGCGATCGAAGACCCTGAATACTGGAAGAGCTGGAAGACCCACCCGTGATCCGTACCGTTCGGCCGGCCGGCCGACCGGACGGCATCCCACACCGGGACGCCGAGGTGACGTAAACTCGGCGTCCCTGCATGAGGCTCTTCCGCGCGTTCGACAGACGCATCGCGGCCGAACTCCGCTCACAAGCCCGGACGATCCGGAAAGGGCTGGTCTGCGTCGGCCTGACGAGCCTGTTGACCGCCGCGACCATTCCGCTGACCAAAGAGGCGATCCAAGCGATCGAGGACGCGGGGGCAAAGGTCGGATCGACGTTGAGCCCAGCCGCCGGCGAACGCCTCGGACGGCAACTTGGGCGACAGCCCGAGGAAGTGAGGGACCTCGTGGACAGGAGCGTCCGCGAAGCGAAAGCCGAAGAACGGCGCGCGTTCGCCGGTTCCGCTCCCGGCGCGTTGGCCCGCTTCTATTCGGCCGAACCGATCGACCGTCTCGGCATCGTCTGCCTGGCCGTCGTCCTGCTTTTCGGACTGAAGTACTTCTTGACCCGTGGCCAGTTCACGTATCTGAGCAAGGCTTCGGCGGCCCTTGCGAGCGAGCTCCGTCTCCGTCTGTTCACCAAACTGCTGAAACTGCCCGTTTCGACGTTGAACGAAAAACGGGCGGGGGCCTTGCAAAGCGTCCTGACGAACGACATCAACGTCTATCAGACCGCCGTCACGCTCATTCGCGACAGTATCGACGGCCCGGCGAAAGCCGTCTTCGCCCTGATCACGATCTTCGCCATCAATTGGCAACTCGCGCTCCTGGCCATGGCGTTCGTGCCCGTGATGGCATGGTTCGTCAACCGGAACGGGCGCCGGATGAAAGCGGCCCAGGCCCGTGTTCAAGACGACCTGGCCGACCTGACCGCCATGTCCCAAGAGGCTTTGAACGGCACCCGCGTGATCAAGGCGTTCGCCGCCGAGAACCGTGTCGCGGGCATCTTCCGGAGCCTCGTCCAAAAGCAGCTGGCGAGCCAGCTCAACGCGAACCGCCGGTTCGCTCAACTCCGGCCGATGGTCGAACTCAT
Organism: Armatimonadota bacterium; assembly: GCA_018268395.1. Taxonomy (NCBI): domain Bacteria; kingdom Bacillati; phylum Armatimonadota; species Armatimonadota bacterium. The sequence continues at coordinate 574,711 of JAFDWQ010000001.1, forward strand.
CGGCGCGGTGGCCCTGGCGTGCGTGCTTTACGTCTGCGGCCATATGGCCAAGCTCGGAACGCTCCAGATCGCGCAGATCGTCGCTCTGACCTTGGCCCTGGACGTGATCAACCAAGGGATGCGCAGCATCGCCAACGTCAACAACACCTATAACCAGGTCCAAGCTGCGGCCGACCGGATCTACGGCGAAATCCTCGACATCCCGGACGAACCGACCGGCGAGACCGGCGCCCGATTGGACGCCACGAAAGGCAGGCTGGTCTTCGAGGACGTGTCGTTCGAGTATCCGGACGGGACGAAGGCGCTGGAGGGGGTCAGCTTCGTCGTCGAGCCGGGCACCTCGTTGGCCCTCGTCGGGCCGAGCGGGGCGGGAAAGAGCACGATCGCCGACCTGACTCTGCGCTTCTATGACCCCAGTTCGGGCCGGATCACCTTGGACGGCACCGACGTCCGGGAGTTGGACGTCGCATGGTACCGGTCCCAGTTCGGCGTGGTCCCACAACAGACCTTCCTTTTCGCGGGGACGATCGCTGACAACCTCCGCCTTGGGACCGAAGACGCGAGCGACGACGATTTAAAACGGTCGGCCGAGCTTGCCCATGCCGATGGGTTCGTGTCCGCGACCCCTGACGGGTTTCAAACAGTGCTCGGAGAACGAGGCGTCCGATTGAGCGGCGGCGAGGGCCAGAGGCTGGCCATCGCAAGGGCCCTGGTGCGGGATCCGGCGATCCTTTTGCTCGACGAGGCGACGAGCAACCTGGACGCGGTGAGCGAACGGGCCGTGACCGCCGCCTTGGACGAACTGATGCACCGAAAGACGACCCTGTTCATTGCCCACCGTCTGACGACCGCGTCCCGGGCCGACAAGATCTTGGTCTTGCGTCGGGGCAAAGCCCTTGAATCCGGTACGCACGAGGACCTGATGGCCGCCGATGGGGTCTACGCATCGATGTTCCGGGCTTTCGCAGGATCGGACTTCGACGGTGACGGCCTTGGCTGAGGCGTTACTCAAGGCCGAGGGCTTGTGGCTCTCCTACGGACCGTTCGATGCCGTCAAAGGGGTCTCGATCGACGTGCGGACCAACGAGGTCGTCGCGTTGTTGGGGCCGAACGGGAGCGGGAAGTCCACATTGCTCCGGGGGCTCTGCGGACTCCACAGGCCCAAGGCCGGCCATGTCCGTGTCACAGGCGGAGAGCTCGATGCGATGCGCCCCGACGAAAGGGCCCGTTCCATAGCGTTCGTCCCCCAAAGCGAAGACCACGCCTTCGGGTTCACGGTCCGAGAGCTTGCCTTGATGGGGCGCTACGTCTGGTCCCGAGGCTTGTTCGAATCGGACTCGGACCGAAAGGTCGCGGAATCGGCCATGGCGGACACGGACTGCCTTCAGTTCGCCGACCGGCCTTTGACGACGCTGAGCGGAGGCGAGGCGCAACGGGCGCTCATCGCCAGAGCACTCGCCCAACAAGCTCCAGTCCTGCTCTGCGACGAACCGAACACCCACCTCGACCCCGGTCACCAGGCCCGGTCTGTCGGGTTGTTCCGGCGGTTGCGCACCGAAGGTCGAGGGATCTTGGTCACCTCGCACGACCTCAACTGGGCGTTCGCCGTGTGCGACCGCGCCGTGTTCTTGAAATGCGGAGAGGTCGTCTATGAAGGGACCCCGGAGGAGGCCGTCCAAGCCAAGGCGCACGAGGACGCCTTCGACACCACCTTCGACGAGGTGGACGTGAACGGTCGGACGTTCCTCGTCCCGCGCGAGCCGGACTAGCCTCGACTCCGGTTCATCTCTTCGGCACGTTTGGCCGACCGGGAGTCGCCGTCGTACCAATGGGTCGCCGTTCCCGAATCGTTGGGAGTCGGCTTGTAGCCGGAACTCTTCTCGACGAGGATCGTCGGCTCCTTGGCGTTTTCGAGGCTCGAAGCGTCAGGTGCGCCGGGTTCGAGAGCCTTATTGACCGACGGTTCGCCGGGTGCTCCGGCCGGGGTCGAGGACGAAAGTTTGCCCATCAGTTCGGAGGAGCTGCGCTTGCGGTCTTCGGCGGAGACTTCGTGCGACTTGAGTTCCTCTTGCTTGTGCTCTTCGGCGTGCGGGTCGCCACCCGTCGGCTGGGTCCTCGCGTTCCAGATGAAGACGCTGGCCAGTGCGACGATCACGATCCCGAAGAGGAGCGCCGGGGACTTTTTGTTCTGCATAATGGCTGTTCACCTATTCTGCACCATCGCTCCTTCCACGTTCGGACGGAGCCGACGAACATGGAACCCACCGTCGCTGTCGACGCCCGCCTCTTGACGCGGACCATGACCGGCGACACCTCCTACTGGAAGGGGCTCGTCAAGGCTCTGGTCGGACTCGGCGGAGGCGCGAAGTTGCTGCTGTATTCCAACAGCCCGCGACCGTCAGGAATTCCCTGGTTGGAAACGGTCGAATGGAAGCACCTTCCGGGCCGCGACCGATGGTGGAGCCTCTACAGGTTCCCGTTGGACGCCCGTAGGTCGGGAGCAAACGTCCTGCACACCCAGTACTTTCTCTCACCCTTGGCGCTGAACGGCGTGACGACCGTGCACGACGTCTCGTTCGCGATCGGCCCGGAATGGTTCCGACCTCGCGACCGTGTGCTCCTGAACAGCCAAGTCCCCGCTTCGATGAGGCGCGCGAAACGCGTGCTGGCCGTCTCGCAGACCACGAAAGACGACATCGCCCGCCTTTATCCGGACGTGGCCGCCAAAGTCAGGGTCACGCCGAACGCGGTGGGCGACAACGTCCGCCCGATGCCGGTCGAGGAGGCCAGGAAGCGGGTCGACGCGCTCGGGGCGCCCGAGACGTACGTTTTGACCGTCGGGACGCGCTGGCCGCGGAAGAACATGTCTCTCGCCATCGAGGCGGCCCTCTCGGCGGACGTCCCCGTCGTCGTCACGGGCAAGCCAGGTTTTGGGCCGGAACGGTCGGGCGCGGTCGTCACAGGCTACGTATCGGACGAGGACCTGACCGCCCTCTACCAGTGTGCTTCCTTGTACCTGGCCCCGGCCTTTCACGAGGGGTTCGGCATCCCTCTCCTCGAGGCGTTCTCCTGCTCGTGTCCGGTCCTGTGCTCGCCAGGAGGCGCCTTGCCTGAGGTCTCGGGCGGGGCAGCGTGCGTCGCACCCGACTTTGAGCCCGAGACATGGGCGGCCCTGATCCGGAGGCTCCTCGCCGATTCGAGTAAATTGGAGGAGATGCGGGCACGAGGGCGCGACAGGGTCAAAGACTTCAATTGGCGGTCGACGGCCCGGTTGACGCTCGATGCCTACCGCGAGGCTTGCGCTTGATCCCACCTGACCTTCTCGACATCCTCGCGTGTCCGCGTTGTGACGACCGGCCCAAGCTCGAGTTGAAGGAGGACAAGCTGGTCTGCCCTTCGTGCGGGTGCTCCTATCCCATCGTCGACGGCGTCCCTCACCTGTTGCCGGAAGACGCCGAGCCGCCGCGAGGCTGAAGCCATGGAACGCAAGAAAGTCCTCATCCTGCACGGGCCGAACCTGAACATGACCGGGTTCAGGGAGCCCGAACTGTACGGCAAGAAACCTCTGGCCGAGATCGACGAGGACATCCATCGTGCGGCCGGAGAGCTCGGGATGGAAGTCCGGGTGCTTCAAAGCAACCACGAAGGCGTCTTGATCGACACGGTGCAGGAGCACCGTCGATGGGCCGACGCCGTCGTCGTCAACCCTGGCGCTTTGACCCACTACTCGTACGCCCTCAGGGACGCCCTTGCCAGCGTGCGGTTGCCGATCATCGAAGTCCACTTGACGAACATCCATGCCCGTGAGGAGTTCCGCCGCCAGTCCGTGATCTCCCCGGTCTGCGTCGGGACCATCGCCGGGTTCGGCAGCAACAGCTATATCCTTGCCCTTCACGCCCTCAAGTCCACCGAAGTCGGAGCCATATGAACAACGTCCAACGATTGCAGACCCGTCTCGCCAAGTCGGGCGTACCCGCCCTCCTGATCAGCGACATTACCAACGTGCAATGGTTGACCGGGTTCACGGGGAGTTCGGGTTTCGTCGTGCTGACGCCGGAGACCGGCCGCTTCTTGACGGACAGCCGGTACACGATCCAAGCCGGGGAAGAGGTCTCGGACGTCCCGGTCCGGTCGTACGCTAGCCCGAAAAAGTTCACCGAGTTCCTTCGCGAGAACGTCGACGAACTCGGGGTGAAGACCTTGGCTTTCGAAAAGAGCGTCACGTACGGGACATGGGACGAGTGGCGACAGGCGTTGGACGGCATCGATTTGACGGCCGCTCCCGAAGTCCTCAAGCCTCTTCGGATGGTCAAGACCGCGGAAGAGGTCGCAAAGATCAAGAGGGCCTGTGCCCTCGCCGACGCTTGCCTCCATCACGTCGTGCCCCGCCTTCAGGCGGGCGTCACGGAATTCGATATCGGGCTCGAGATCGAGTTCTATTTCCGGCGGAACGGGGCCGAAGTCGGGTTCTCGCCGATCGTTGCGAGCGGACCGAACTCCGCCCGGCCGCACGCCAAGCCGAGTGAGCGCAAGTTCGAGCCGGGCGACTTCATCACGCTCGACATCGGGGCCAAGTTGGACGGTTACAACAGCGACATCACGAGGACGTTCGTGTTGGGCAAGGCGACCGACCGCCAAAAGGAGGTTTACAGCCAAGTGTTGAAATCCCAGATCGCGTCGATCGGCGCGCTCCGACCGGGCGCGACAGGCGTCGGGGTCGACGCGCTGGCCCGGAAAATCCTCGATGAGAAGGGATTGGCCCAGTACTTCGGACACGGTCTCGGACACGGCCTCGGTAAGGCCGTCCACGATTTGGGGGGCCTGAACACCCGGTCCGAGGACGCCATCGAGCCGGGGCAGGTTTGGACCGTGGAGCCGGGCGTCTACATCGAGGGTTTCGGCGGAGTCCGGATCGAAGACGACGTGCTCGTGACCACAGGCGAACCGGAAGTCCTGACGTCGTATCCGAAGAGCCTGATCGAACTCGGTTGAGCCCCACCTTTATCGTCAAGATCACGGATCTAGCGCTGTCACAAGGCGGGCGCTCCTTGAGCCTGACTCTCGGCTCTGGGGACGGCTTTGCGGTCATGGGGCCCTCAGGTAGCGGAAAGTTCCGGTTCATGGACGTCCTGCTCGGGCGTTCCAAGCCGACGTCCGGCAGTTTCCATTCTGTCTCCGCACCGGTCACGCCGAACGAACGGGAGCCCGGACGGCGCGTCACGCCCCAGGCCGCAGCCCGGAGCGTCGCCAAAGGTGCCTCCAGTTCCCGCTTGACCCAAGTCCTCAGCGGACTCGGTCTTTGGGACGCGCGCCATGTTCCGATCGTCCAGCTCGACACGGAGCAGCAAGCGGCGTGCGAGCTCTTGCCGGTCTTCTTGAAAGATTCCGAGTGGGCCGTGATCGACGGAGGGCTCGACCGCCTCGACCCTTGGTCGAGGAACAGCGCCTTAGGGCTCGTTCAGGAGGAGCGTGAACAAGGCCGGGTGTTCGTCATCGGAACGAACCTTTCGACCGTGGCCGAGTCGGTAGGGTCGGTCCTTTTCTTCTCAGGAGGCGAACCCGTGTTCGCAGGTTCCGTTTGGGAGGCGATGCGGGTCGTCCTTCCGACCGAGATCATCGTCGAAACAGACGACACCTCGACCGTCGCTTCGATGGTCGAGCCTTTCACCTTCTTCGTACAGCCGACGGAGGGCGGCCTCTTGATCCGTGCCGAAAAAGGCCAGGAACTGGCGGCGCGGCTCTTGACTCAAGGCTATGGGACTGTGAAGAGCATCCTTCTCAAGCAGCCTACGCTCCTTGAGGCCCTCGAGCATTTGGTGTGACGAACACCCGGACGTCTCCGCGCCGGACCGTCCATCCCTTGGCGTCGAAGTGCTCCAAGAGCGGGATCGCGTATTTGCGGGAGGTTCCGAGGGCCTCCTTGAATCCGCCGGCCGTAAACTCCTGACCTCCAAGGGAGCGTTGGGCCGAGTCCAGGACGTTCGCGAGGCCTTGCCGCGTGTAGACAAGTCCCTCCGCGACCCGGACGACCTCGCCTGCATCCAGACCGACCTGCATGATGCCGCTGACCGCTTGAGGCGGGACACCGACGGCTTGGGACAACACCATCGCATCGGGCACGTTGACCCCAGCCTCGTCGAGCAAGGTCTTGACCCTGTCCAGCAGTGATCGTTGTGGAGCACTCAGGACGGCTGTCCGCCCTTCGAGGCCGACCAGGGTGCCTGACACACGGACGGCTCCTTCGTGCTCGAGCCGGGCGACGATCCGGTCGAGCGGCTTACCTTTCCATGCAAGCGCTGCTTTCGCCACGACAGCCTCCCGAGGGACCAAGATGCGGGTCGGAGCCTCTTCATGCACGGCCCCCAGGGCTTTCAGAAACCTCGCCCGGGCCTCGTCCCATTCGTCGTTCCTGAACCAGAGGCCCGCAAAACCCTGGACCGCTCCAGCCGCCAAAAGGGCTTCGAAGACCGAACCCAGGGCCTGGGGCGTCTTCCCGACGACCCGACAGACGTCCTCGGTCGCAGCCCCTGCCGACCTTGAAGCGAGCGCGGCAAGGACGGCGTCTTCGTCGCTGCCCGTGCCGGTCCTGACGGCCGTCTCCGAACGACGTCGCTTGACGGCTTGTGGGACGATCACCGTTCCTCCCCCTAGGATCCGTTGCGGGCTGTAAGTCCGGACGATCACGGGCTGCCCCTTGACGGCGGCGAGGGGCCGGTCGGAACGGAACTGGGCGGACGCCGGATCCTGGTCGTTCAGGAACAGTCTGCCCACCGCTTCGTCCGCTCCGATCGACAGTCGCGCCCTCTGACCGTGCCGGGGCGGCTCGGCCCAGCGTACGTCGAGATCGAGGACGGTGGTGCTGAAAACGGTGCCTGGTCGTCCGGCGACCATGCCACGGACGAGGGTGTCCGACTTCGGCCCCGACAGGTTCAAGGCCGTCCGCTGGCCACTTTCGGCCTCGGAAACGTGGCGGTCGTGGCCCTGGATCTGTCGGATGCGAAGGGTCAAACCGCCTGGCTCGACCTGGGCTTCCTCGCCCTCCCGCACCCGTCCCCTCATCAGTGGGCCTGTCACGACCGTCCCGTGGCCCTTGACGGTGAACACCCTGTCCACAGGCAAGTACCAAGGCTGGTCGCCGTCAGACCTGGATTCCTCCAGGGACTCCTGAAGGGCCTGCTTGAGTCGCTGCAGGCCCTCCCCGGTCACCGCGGAAACGGTCACGACCTCGGCTTGAGCGAACCGGGTGCCGGCCAAAAGGTCGCGGACTTCTTCCAACGTGATGTCTCGGACGACAGGATCGGCAAGGTCGGCCCGGGTCACGGCGACGACCAGCCTTTCGACGGGCAGCAGTTCCAAGACTTGAAGGTGCTCCCGCGTTTGAGGCATGACCGATTCGTCGGCCGCGACGCAGAGCAGGGCGACGTTTACCCCAAGGGCTCCGACGAGCATGTTGGCGATGAACCGCTCGTGGCCGGGGACGTCGACGATCGAGACGCGCCCGATGTCCGGGAGTTCAAGGTAGGCGAATCCGACGTCGATCGTCATTCCCCGCCGCTTCTCTTCCGGCAAACGGTCCGCGTCGATCCCGGTCAGCGCCCGGATAAGACTCGTCTTGCCATGGTCGACGTGACCCGCGGTACCGATCAACTTGGCCATTTGGCCTTCTCCCTTCGGTTACAGCCCGGCGACGCCGGTGTATTCCCGGACGTCGATGCGCCCGTCCTGCCACGACCACAGATGGAAGACGCCCTTCGTCGTGCACGCCCCGATCCCGCCTTGTCGGTCGATCGCCAGGACGACACAGGCGATGTCGGCGCTTCTCGGCTGCCGCCTGAGCATATGGTGCACCGTCGCCTCGCACGCCTCCTGTGCGCTCGCTCCCGCCTGCATCGCTTGCGTCGTGCGGAAGGACGCGCACGCCTTCCACAGTTCTTCGCCCCACCCTGTCGCCCCGCAAGCGCCGGCTTCGTCGTCGGCGTAGATGCCTGCCCCGACGATCGGCGAGTCCCCAACGCGGCCCGGCTTTTTGAACGACCATCCGCTTGTCGAACTGGCGGCCGTGAACCGCCCGTCGTCCTCGCGCCCGAGCATCGTGACCGTGTCCCGGATGCTGTGGACGTATTCCGTCTGGACTTCAGGCGTCCGGAGCCATTCTTCATAGCGTCGGACGGCTTCGTCGGTCATCAAGTTTTGCGGGCGAAGTCCTTGCTCGATCGCGAACCGCCGGGCTTGCTCGCCCGCGATCATCACGTGAGGCGTACGTTCCATGACCCACCGGGCGACCGAGATCGCGGGCAGGATCCCCCTCATGGCGCAGACCGCCCCAGCCTTAAGAGTGCGGCCTTCCATAATGCTCGCATCGAGCTCGAGCTCGCCGTCCGAGTTCGGGAGCGACCCCCTTCCGATCGCGATGAAGGCCGGATCGTCCTCGACCGCGGTCAAGCCGGCCTCGATGCTGTCGAGCATGTTTCCGGTGGCTTCATACTTTGCGCCGGCGACTTCGACGGCGACCTTCCCTGGTTCGTTCCAGGTGGCGAGGATCGTGGGCATGTCCTCGGATTATGAGGGATCACGGGGTCTGGGGGACGGCCCCGGCTTACTCGCGCCGGGTCGCTTGCCGAGGTCCGAACAGTTCGGCGTTGGCCTGCGGTTTCAGGCTTTCAAGGAACTTCGCGACGGCCGTTTCCGCCTCGCTATCAAAAACGTGGCTTCCGTCTACGCTCCCTTGCCAGACGTTTTCGACGACCCAGTCGGGAACGGGCAGGTACACGATCCGTTCCGGGGCCGCGACAGTGACGGTCAAGACGGTCGCCGAGGAGGCGGTGTCACTGTAAATGAACTCGAACCGGGCTGCCTGAGGGCTGTAAACGGTCGCTCCCATCTGTGGCCTTCCTTTCGCTTTGGCCTCGGTGAGGACGTTCCGGTCGAACTCTCCCAGAGACGGTTCGAGGCCCTGGGAGAGCTCGTCGAAGAGCGTCCGCTTCCGGTCTGCGGCCCATCGGTTCAGGCTCATGGGACGAGCCTACTCCATGTCAGAAGGCTCCGATCCCCGTATCGTTGCCGGCCGGTAGGAACGCTGACGGTAACAGTACGGGATTATGGACTCTGCCGTCAGAAATACTGGGATTCCTTCCGGCGGAGTGCGGAACGCAGGTTCTGGGACGGGCTTGTGGGACGCAAGCCTCACCCTGTAAGGCAACGCAAGACTTCACGGAGGAAGACATGTCGTATAGGATCAACACCAATATCACCGCGATGACGGCTTTTCGGAGCTTGGGCTCCACGGGCAACGACCTGAACAAATCGATCAGCCGCCTGTCAACCGGTCTTCGGATCAATTCTGGCGCGGACGACCCTGCAGGCCTTATCGCCGTCGAGGGTTACCGCAAGCAGATCAGCGGTATGGAAGCCGCGCTTCGCAACAACCAGGACGCGATGAACTACGCCAAGACCGCCGACGGCGCCCTTGACGAAGTCAGCCGCCTTCTGCGGGACGCCCGCTCTCTGGCGGTCGCCAACGGTAACAGTTCGTTGGACGCGAACCAGAAGCAGGCCAACCAGACGCAGTTGAACAACATTCTTGCGTCCATCGACCGCATCTCGTCGAACACCGCGTTCGGCACCCGAAAGCTCTTGAACGGCGCCGCCGGCACCACCGGTACGGTCGCCAACACGACGAAGGTCTCCAGCGCCTATGTCGCCGGCACGATCGGCACGACGGCGATGACGAGCAACGGAACGCTCGACATCAACGTCACGACGGCTGCGCAGCAGGCGACGGTCGCCGGCACGAAGACCTATACGAACGGCACGACGCAGGCTCTGACCGCGGGCGGTACGTTCACGATCAACGGCACGCAGTTCACGGTCAACTCGGGCGACACCGTCCAGCAGGTCATGGACAAGATCAACGGTGCTGTCGGAACGACGGGCGTCCGCGCCACGTTCGGCAGCAACGTGATCAGCCTGACCTCGGAGAACTACGGCGATGATCAAACGATCAATCTGACCGACTCGGGGACGACGCTTCTCAGCGCTGCCGGCAGTTCGTCGGACGCTGGTGTCGACGCCGTCGCGACGGTCACCTACAACTATATGGTAGGTACGACCGCAACTACGGCAACGGCGAGCTTTACGAGCGGTAGCGGCCTCCAGTTGAAGGACACCAACGGCAACGTCATGAACCTGACGGTCTCCGGCGGTACGGCCACGGGTTCGACCACGGGCGTCGTGCAGGTCAACGCGGGTCAAAGCGCGTTCCAGCTCGGTGCGAACGGTGGCGACACGGCCTACCTGAACCTGAGCAACTTCAGCTCGACCGCCTTGAGCCTTGGCAGCCTGGACATCACGGGCTCCAGCGTCCAGACGGCGCTCGACTCGCTCGACTCGGCCATCAACACGGTCTCGACCTCTCGCGGGAACATCGGGTCGTTCATGAAGAACACGCTCGAATCCAACATGCGGGCGATGAGCGTCGCGAAGGAGAACCTCTCCGCCACCGAGTCCGACCTCGCCGATATCGACGTCGCTGAGGAAATGACCAACTATACGAAGCTGCAGATCCTGCAGCAGTCCGGCCTCTCGATGTTGGCGCAGGCCAACTCGGCTCCGCAGGCCGTTCTCTCGCTGCTCCGCTAACGCGGCTCAGCGGCAGACCTCTAAGAGCCCCGGGGACATCCCGGGGCTTCTTCGTTTTCGGATCAGTTGGCGCTCGGGACCAACACTTGGAGCGTGTATTCGGCCCGGGCTTTGGCCCCTGCTTTGAGCCTGGGGCTCCATGTCAGGACCGAGACCGGATTGGCCTGTCGAAGTCCGGCCGGCGTCTTCTTGACTTCGACCCCCGGACCGGCCGTCGCTTCGCCCGTCGCGGTCTTCACGACCTTCATCTGGACCTCTTTGCCCTTTCGGTTCGTGACCTCGATGACACCCTTGACCGTCACACGGTCGTACACGTTGCGGTTGCCGTTCTTGACCACGCCGACGACCCGGCCCGTCTCCTCCTCGGTCGTTTCAGCCGAGACGTCCAAGGCCTTGGTCACACGGACGGAGGTCTCCGCGTTCGGGGACGTGTAGTTCAGCATGTCTTGTCCGAGGACTTCTCCGTTCTTCACCGTGAGGACGGCGGCGGTCGTCAATGGTTGCCCGGACGTGTTCTTGAACTTCAAGGTGTGCCACACGTCCAAAGCCTCGGCATCGGCCCGCCATTCGCCAGAGCTCACGTATCCGTCGGGGATCTCGACGCGGTAGACGGGTTCGTACTCGGCCGTCGCCTTCAGCACGATGTAATAACCCCTTTCCCCTCGTTTCAGGGTGACCCCGGGCTGCTTGTAGAAGAAGAGGTCTTCGAGCTGTGTCCCGGTCGCTGACGGATCCGGTAGGAATTCGCCGCCTGCGCTTCCGGTCTCTCCCATCCGCGCGGCGTTCTGCGTCATCGCGTCCCGTCGGAAGTTCCGGTCGGTCGCTCCGTACATCAACGAGTTGACGAACTGGTCGACAGAGGCTCCGGATCCGAACGGGTCGGGAACGGCGATGAACCGGACGTTCGGAAAGCCGGTCACCAGGTTCACGGCGACCCCTTCAAGGTCGTTCAGGTCGTTCATCACCGTCGCCTTGGCGGTGAGGTCCAGTCTCTTGTCGTCGGAGATGTCGATCCGATAGGCGGGGACCCACGTCATGCCTCGTTGAAGGCTCGCGACATAGACCTTGCCGTCTCCTTGGCCCCGGATTTCGATCACCGTCCTGGTCGAGGACGCCGGGACTTTGTACGCGAGGGTTTCACCCCCGGCGACGATCCGGACGATGGACGACTTCATCAACGCCACGCGCTTTTCCCCTTCGCTCGCGAGGACGACCATGGGCCCGTCCGCGCTCAGGACCGTTCCCGTGACGAGAGGGTTCTGGCCCGGGTATGCCGGTGACGTCTCCAGCGTCAGGCGTTTTCCGACGTTGGCGGACAGCAGTTCGTCCCACGTGACCGCGTTCCGTTCGGACTTGGTCTCGATCGAACCCGTCCAAGCGCGCTCCAGCTTCACGCTTTCCGATGCACTGATCCAAAGCGTACCGAGCGAAGTGGACACAGGGGGCGTCACGACCGCCTTCCCGCTATTGAACGGCGCTTCCCGGACGACCACGGCATATCCGTTCTTGAACAGTGACGCGGCGACGATCTTCCCTTCATCGACTTCTTGGGCCTGTGTTACGGCCAGCAAACTCAACGTTCCCCAAATCATGGTTGCACTCCGACTTCATGGACGATCCGAGTCCAGAATCGATTCAAGCGCCGGGACGGAGTAGGATCGAGTTCCATGAGCGATCCGGTGAGCGCAGCGTTCGTCGCCCGAGTCGGGCAGTATTCCGAACCGGGAGGGTTCGCTGCGGTCACGGTCGACGAGGCCCTCAAGACCAGACCTGACAAGAAGGGCCTGACGTGGATCGCCTTGACCGTCCAGGAACCGGAGGCAGCGAAGGACGTCCTCCAGGAAAAGTTCGGTTTCCATCCGGTCGCCATTGATGACGCGTTGAGCGACAAAGAGCGGCCGGGCTACTTTTTCGGCGAGGATTACGTCTTTGCGACCCTGTCACTGGTCACGGGGACGCAAGAAGGGACGAAGTACACGCACTTGGGGCTCTTCGTTTGTCCCCATTGCCTTGTTTCGGTGACGACTCTGGGCTCCGACTTCGTCAACGAGTGGTTCGACCGCTGGAAAGCTCATCCGAAGGAGATCGGAACGGCCAGCGACATGTTGATGAGCGAGTTGATCGACGCGGCCATCGACGATTATTTTCCAGCCCTGGACCGGATCCAGGGCGAACTCGACAGACTAGAAGAAGGCGTCTACCGTGGGGCGCGGCCCGATGTTTCGGCCGCGATCCGGCTCCGGCGCAACCTCCTCGAGATGCGTCGCCAGGTCACACCCACGAGGGACATCCTGAACGGCCTCCTCCGCAGGGATTCGCCCGTCATCAAGAGAGAGACGTGGACGTACCTCCAAGACTGTTACGACCACACCCTTCGCGTCTTAGAGGGGATCGACCTGAACCGGGACATCCTGACCTCCATCATGGACGCACAACTCAGCGTGACGTCGAACCGGCTCAACGAGGTGATGCGGAACATGACTTCGATCGCGACGATCCTCATGCTCATGACCCTGGTCACGAGCATCTACGGGATGAATTTCAAGTACATGCCCGAACTCGATTGGGCGGACGGCTACTTTCTAGTGCTGGGCGTGTTGGCCGTCATCGGAGTCGGGGGGATCGCCGTCGCGACGAAGGTCGGCTGGTTCACGGTCAAATGGCCGTGGCGTCTCCGAAGCCGCGGGCCGAAGTCGAACCGTTAAGCGGCGGGGTCAAAGGTCTGGCGGGCAAGGTGCTTTCGGGCTCCGGCGATCGAAAACATTTCGTCGCGAAGGAGCCGTTTGAGCGTAAAGACGGTCTGGATGTCCTGCGGCCGGTACCGCCGCTGGCCGCCTTTGGTCCTTTCAGGGCACAAATGCCCGGCGAATTCGCGTTCCCAGTACCTCAGGGTGTGGACCTCCACCCCCGTGATGTTACTGGCCATGCTGATGTTGACCGCTTGTCCCGCCTTCGCGCTCCGGTTCGCCATATCCTGTCCGCCGACGTTCGGGCGTGTGCCCACATTCCCATATTCGGCAAGTACCCGGCGATTTTCAGGGGCGGGCCCGGGTTCCGGGAACCACTTCGCGACGTTCCGGATTGAGCCCCATGGGCCGGACAAGACGGAAGATCGCGGACGGTTGTCGTAGAATCTCAGGAACGACCCGACATGGACTCCCCTTGTCCCACACAGGAACAGGCGCTTGCAGAACTGGAGCGGACGGCTCCCGGAGCCCCGTTCTTGGCGCTCGGACAAACGGTCTTCTGGGACGAGCCGATGAAGGCGGGGGTCGCCCTCAGGTCCCGAGAACTGGGATACGCGCGGTCGTTCGTAGCGGGTGTCCACGACACGGACTACTTCGCGAAGCTGTCCCGTAGCGGCAAGACGAGCGGCTACGAAGCCCTTCCCCATAACGACACCACGACCCGCGACCTATGGAGCGCTGCCGGCGAGTTTTCGGCCCTTTTCGGGTCGGAGACGGTGGTCACGCGCGACCTGCTCCAGTCTCACGGCGGCCGGACGACCGAGATCCAGGCCGAGCGGCCCGGATACTTGGACGAACTCACGGAGGCCTGGGGTTGGCGCGGCATCGTTTCGAACGGCCCGGAATCCAGGATCACGGCCGAAAAGCCTATCGCCCCGCTGATGCCGGTCCTTTTCGAGACTTTCCGTTGGGCCGTCGAAGAGTCGCTCGCATTGGTCGCCGGCCCGCATCGGACGGACAGTGAGCGGGCCGCAGAGGCGCTGACCTCCCAAGTCTGCGACGCCTCTTGCGACGGTGCCGGAGACACGCTTTCGGACTTCTTCCAGCGTCTGCTCCCGGTGATGTACCGGGCGGCAGCGGGTCAGAACGTCGAGTTGGACACCACGCGGACGACCGAGCTCTTGAAGTTCAACCGCACGACGTGCTCCCTGCCCCGGTTCGAACTCTTCCGGTGTTTCGTCGAACCCGAGACGCGGCCCTTGGCGGTCCGGGCGTACGACGACGCCATCCGTGGCTCTGAGGTCTACACCCTAGACCGCTTCGGTGCCGGAGCACTGCCGTTCGACCTCTTCGTGCCGGGCCATGGCCGCGGCACGCTTCGCATCGGAAATCGGGGCGGCGTCGTCATGTCGCCGGAGCCCGTCGGATTCTCTTTCAAGAAGCCTCCGCAGACGCTCGAGGACCTGGCCGGGATCATCGAAGACCGGTTCGGCCCGGACTGCGTCCTGATCGGAAAGGCCGTGACCCTTATCGGGATGCTGGGCCACGAGTTCGTTTTCGTCTTCCATGAAGGGGCGAGCAGCTATGTCACACGAAGCCGCGACTTTCATAGGCGCTTGGCCGATGCCGGGCTGGCCTTGTCCCTCAACCCGGTGTTGCGGGTCGACCTCGAGCCTTGGGACGCGCTCGACGAGTGTTGCGCCTGGTTCCGACTTCCGGAACCGATGCGGCGCCCCTTCGGCGTCGACGAAACGAGCGGCCGGAGCCTGGCCACGCGGTGGAAGGAGGTCGTAGAGGAACAAAAGACGCTTCTGGACCGACTCAAATCCCTGAGGCGGCCGTTAGACCTCGTCCGGTTCCTCGACGAGACCGTCGGGGGCCGATGGAACTGCCTGGCCCGGTGTTATGAGAACCTGCACGAAGACATGCTCGCCCTTCATCGCGACGTGGAAAGCGTGAGGGCCGAAAAGGCTGTCGTCCTGAAGTCGGTCAAGGACGCGAAACGGACGCTCGACGAGGCCGAATCCGCCAAAGGCCGCCACTGGCGCGACCGGATCTTTGAGAAGGACGCGACCCCCGACGATCTGGCCGAGCGTGAAGCCCACGTCCGACGGGTCGCCGCCGCCGCCGAACGGGTCGGGGCGTTGGAGCGGGACTGGCGGGACCTGCAGGCCCGTCAGGACGCCATCGTCTCGTCCGAAGAGGCGACGCGGGCAAAGGAGACCCGGAAGAACATGGCCTTTGAGGCCGAACTGGCCCGCGTCAAGCTGATCCGGGAGGCAGTCATGGCGTCGGTCGGTATGGTCAAAGCCGGGCATAGGCCCTCGGCCTGGTGGTTCCCGCTCGTCTGCCCGGACGGAAGTTGGTTCCGGGCGACGTCCCGCAGGGCGCGATACCGATTGGAGCCCTTGATCTGAATTGAGACACGTCCGCTTCTGGAAGACCGAAACGATCGGGAACGACTTCGTCCTCGTCCGGGCCGAAGACGTCGAAAACCTCGATCTCCCCGCCTTGGCCGTCGAACTCTGCGCACGCCGGACCGGGATCGGTTCGGACGGACTCTTGACCGTCGCTCGGGCGCCGTTCGGCGCTGTCCTCCGTATGTTCAACCCGGACGGCACGGAGGACTTTTGCGGTAACGGGCTCCGCTGCACGGCCGCCTACGTCCGGGAGTCGGGCTGGACGGGCGAGCGTTTCCAAATCCTACACGGAGGGCGACGGATCGAAGCCTGGGCCCGGGACGACGGGACGGCCGGGATCGAACTGCCGCCGGCGGACTTTTCGCCCGAAGCCGTTCCGGTGCTCAGTCAAGGCCCGCTGCTCGACGCGGCCGTCCAAGGTGTGGTCGGGACCGCCGTGAGTACGGGAACGGCCCATTTCGTCGTCGTGAGGGACGAGCTTCCCGGCGACGAAGAGTTCGACAGGGTCAGCCCGTTGATCGAGCGAGACCCCCTCTTTCCCGAGCATACGAGCGTGATGTTCGTCCGGCAGGCAGGCCCGAAGCGCCTCGAACTGAGGATTTGGGAACGCGGGGCGGGCGAGACTTTAGGTTGCGGGACTGGAAGCGCGGCCGCTGCCGTCGTCGTCGCCCGCAAGACTGGGACCGGAGGGCGGTACACGGTCGTCAATCCAGGAGGAGAACTCGAGGTTTGCCTTGACGACTGGACAGCGGCCATCGTCTCCGAATCCCGGCCCGTCGTGACCTTCACCGGCACGTTCGTCGTGCCCGTTGCGGCGACGGTCCCGACGGGCGCGCGCGCTCGGCTCGTCTGAGCCCGCCCGAGAGTCCTCGAAAAAACCGGCATCCGCCTTGCCCATGGGCTCGGACAGTCGGAGTAAAGTGAAGGGGTATGAGGGATTATCGCCTCGAAGCCCTAGCGGCCTCGCCAAAGATCGTTGAGCGTGTCCTCCGAGTCTTTCCCCGCGACCGCTATGACGAGCGTCCGTACCACGAAAGTTTGACCTGCCGCGAAATCTTCGCGCTCCTGTCCGATTCCGAGGAGATCGTCCTCGACCGGATCCGCACCGCCAACCGGAAGCCAGGTTCGACCGTCGCATGGTACGAGCCGGAAGAACGGGCCCGCGACAGGCACTATGCCGAGAAGGAGCCTTTCCATGAAGCCGAAGTCTTCGAGTCGCGGCGTCAGATGACGATCGACTATCTGGAGGCCCTCGGCCCCGAGGACTTTTCGAAGACGGTGACCTTGGACGGCCACGGCACGTTCACGATCGACGACTATATCGGGCTCGTCACGGCCCACGACCTCAGCCGGATCGCCGAACTGACCGAGTTCCTCGCCAACGAAGCCGCCACGATCGGCTGACCGGTACCGGCCCGCCTCCGGTCGACAGCCGGAGGCGGGCCGAAAGGCTTAAGCGAGGACGCGACCGAAGGCCGTGCGCCCGCCATAGCAGGCTTGGGTGCCCAACGCCTCTTCGATACGCAGTAACTGGTTGTATTTAGCCACGCGGTCGGTCCGGCTCGGGGCGCCCGTCTTGATCTGACCGCAATTGGTCGCGACGGCCAGATCGGCGATCGTGGTGTCCTCGGTCTCGCCTGACCTGTGGCTCATGACGGACGTGTAACCCGCCCTCTTGGCCATTTCGACGGCGGCCAACGTCTCCGTCAACGTCCCGATCTGGTTGACTTTGACAAGAATGGAGTTCGCCGTCCCGGTCGCGATACCCCTGCCCAACCGCTCGACGTTCGTGACGAAGAGGTCGTCTCCGACGATCTGGATTTTGTCGCCCAGCGCGTCGGTCAACGCTTTCCAGGTGTCCCAGTCCTCCTCGCTGCACCCGTCTTCGATGCTTAAGACGGGGTATTTGGACGTCAGTTGTGCGAGGTATTCGACCTGTTGCTCCCCGCTGAGTTTGCGGCCGTCCTTGTAGACGTAGGTTCCGTCCTCGAAGAACTCGGTCGCAGCACAGTCGAGGCCGAGGAACACCTGCTCGCCCGGCTGGAGACCGACGCTCTGCACGGCTTCAAGGATGTAGTCCAAAGCCATGTCCTGGCTGGACAGGCTCGGTGCGAAACCGCCCTCGTCGCCGACGCCCGTGGCCAGCCCCTTCTTGTGCAAGACGGACTTAAGGGCGTGGAAGATCTCGGCTCCCCACCTCAGGGCCTCGCTGAAGGACGTCGCGCCGACGGGCAGGACCATGAACTCTTGGAAATCGACGTTCGAATCCGCGTGTTTGCCCCCGTTCAGAATGTTCAACATCGGGACGGGCAGGGTGGACGCCGAGACGCCACCGACGTAACGGTACAACGGAAGTCCGGCCGATTGAGCCGCCGCTTTGGCTACGGCCAACGATACGCCGAGGATGGCGTTCGCACCCAAGTTGCCCTTGTTGTCGGTCCCGTCGAGTTCGATCAGCAAGTCGTCGAGGGCTGTCTGATCGGTCGCCTCCATATCGAGCACCGCCGCCGCAATCCGCTCGTTAACGTTTTCGACAGCGTTCAGGACGCCCTTACCGCCGTATCGCGATTTGTCACCGTCCCGAAGTTCGACGGCTTCGAACATGCCCGTGCTGGCGCCGCTCGGTACGGCGGCGCGCCCAGAACTCCCGTCGTCGAGCACGGCTTCGACCTCGACCGTCGGGTTGCCTCTGGAGTCCAAAATCTCGCGCGCGCTGATGTCGATGATGGCGGCCATACACTCCGAAGGATACCGGTGACCATGGGGCACGGCCGAGGCGCGTTGAGGCTCCTGTGCCAGAATGCTCGCCGAGGACGACCGGTGGCGATCGACACGAGTGACTTTACGAACGGCATGGCCTTCTATCTCGACGGGGACATTTATCAGATCCTCGAGTTCCAGCACGTGAAGCCTGGGAAAGGCGGCGCGTTCGTCAGGACGCGCCTGAAGCGTCTGAAGACGGGCAACGTCATGGAGAAGACCTTCCGGAGCGGCGAACGCTTCGAGCCGTGCTTCCTCGAAAAGGTCGCCTATCAGTACCTCTATCGGACCGGCAACGAACTCACGCTCATGGACCTCGACTCTTACGAGCAGGTCAGCGTGCCTGAAAGCGCGATCGGCGATGCCGCACAGTTCCTCAAGGAGGAGACCGAAGTCCAAGCCCTCACCGCCGACGGAGAAGTCCTCGGTTACGAGCTTCCGAACTTCGTGGAGCTGAAGGTGACCGAAGCGGAGCCGGGAGTACGCGGGAACTCGGCCAGCGGTGGCGTCATGAAGGGCGCGACGGTCGAGACCGGGGCCCCGGTCCAGGTGCCGATGCACATCGAAGAGGGGGACGTCATCAAGATCGACACCCGTTCTGGCGCCTATTTGGAGCGGGTCAGCAAAGGCTGACCCTGGGACCGATCGGCCCAGCGGTCGGAGCCTTCCGACCGCCCAATGGCAGGAGCCTGAACCTGCCTCCTGGTACCCTAACGCTTCCCCATGTCCGCGGAACAGATCCGGAACGTAGGCATCATCGCGCACGTCGACCACGGCAAGACGACCTTGGTCGACGCGCTGTTCCGTCAAGCCGGCCTTTTCCGCGAGAACGAGGTCATCAAGGACCGGGTCATGGACTCGAACGACCTGGAGCGCGAAAGGGGCATCACGATCCTGAGCAAGGTGGCGAGTTGCTCGTTCCAAGGGACGAAGATCAACATCGTCGACACGCCCGGCCACGCGGACTTTGGCGGCGAGGTCGAACGCGTCCTCAGCATGGTCGACGGCGTCCTTCTCGTCATCGACGCCTGTGAGGGCCCGATGCCTCAGACCCGGTTCGTCCTTAAGAAGGCGTTCGACAACGGACTGAAGCCGATCGTCGTCGTCAACAAGGTCGACCGTGACGGCGCCCGCCCCCACGACGCCTACGACAAGACCCTCGACCTTTTCATCGACCTCGGGTGCGAGGAAGACGACCTGTTCTTTCCTTACGTGTTCGCGAGCGGCGCGGGCGGGTTCGCCCGAAGCGAACCCAACGGCGGCGAGTCGGACATGCGGCTGCTCTTCGAGCTGATCGTTAAGCACGTTCCGGTGCCGAAGGTCCAAGAGGACGGCCCCGTCCGGCTCCAAGTCAACAACCTGGACTACTCGGACTACCTGGGACGGATGTTCGGAGGCAAGCTGCTCCGAGGCAGGGTCCACGTCGGCGACCGCCTGACGTGCGTCGGAGAATCCTCGCAGCAGAGCTTCAACGTGACGAAGCTTTGGATCTACGAGGGACTGAAGATGGTCGAGCGCGACGCGGTCGAAGCAGGCGAGATCGTCATGATGTCGGGCCTCGACGACGTCTTGATCGGCGACACGGTGTGCGACGCCCAATACGTCGAGCCGCTACCGCGCATCGAAGTCGAACCAAGCACGCTGACCATGAACTTCTTCGCCAACAACTCGCCGCTGGCGGGCAAGGACGGCGGCAAGTTCTTGACCATCCACAAGATCCGCGAGCGGCTTGAAAAGGAAGAAAAGGTCAGCGTGTCGCTGAAGATCGACCGGAACGCTCCGGCGGACACGGTCAAAGTCGCCGCCCGTGGCGAGATGCAGTTGAGCGTCCTTATCGAGACGATGCGGCGCGAGGGCTTCGAGATGGCGATCGCCAGGCCAGAAGTCATTTTCCGTCAGAACGACCTTGGAAAGCGCCTGGAACCGGTCGAACAGTTGACCCTCGAGTTCGCCGAGGACTCCACGGGCGGGGTCATGGAGGAGCTGAGCCGAAGGAAGGCCGAGATCGAGGACATGCAGTCTCTCGGCAACGGCCGGACGCGGGTCGTCGCCTCGATCCCGACCCGCGGACTGATCGGTTTCCGCTCCGTGTACCTGACGTTGACCCGGGGTTCCGGCATTCTCGCCTCGATCTTCGAGGGTTACGAGGTCTACCGCGGCGACGTCCAGAGCCGGACGAACGGCTCGCTGATCGCGAAGGATCCGGGCAAGATCACGCGGTACGCCTACGAGCACATCATGGAGCGGGGCCAGTTCTTCCACACGGTCGGCACGGAAGTTTACGGCGGGATGATCGTGGGAGCGTGCGCCCGCGACGAAGACCTCGTCGTCAACGCGACGCTGCAAAAGGCGGCCACGAACATGCGGAGCGCGACGAGCGACCAGACCACGGTCATCGACCCCCACCGTGATTTCTCGCTCGAACAGGCTCTTTCCTGGCTCCGCGACGACGAGCTTCTCGAAGTCACGCCGAAGTTGCTCCGGTTCCGAAAGAAAGTCCTCGACCATTCGGAGCGCAAAGTCTCGGAACGCAAGAGCGCGACGGTCTAAGCCTGTCCGGATTCACGGACCAGCTTGACTTCGCGCTTCGAGGCCCAACCTTGCAAGGGCACGCGGGTCGTGGCCCGGTTCCGGAAAAGGGTCTTCCCGTCGGCCACGATCCGCACGTCTAAGTACATCCGGTCGTCTTCACGGATCCCGCTCACCTCGAACGTGCTCTCAAAGTTGGCAGGAGGCGTCAGGACGAAAAACTTCGTACTGCCGAAGCCCGTTTCCAAGGCGTCGTCCCTGTCCCGAAGCAGACTGACGACCATCTCGGCTCCCAAGGGCAACGTTTCGCGGTGGATCCACGTCGCGTAGCCCGTGACCCGGACCGTCGTCTTTTGTTCGACGGCTCCGGATCCGAGCGGCCCGGCCGGATCGGCCCAAACTCCCAGGGCCGAAAGGGGGACACGGACCTGATCGGCGTCGGGGCCGAGCACGCCCGGACCGACTGCGAACGCCAGGTTCGTCTTCGTGACGGCGAACGGCCCGAGCAAGTCGGGCGAGAATTCGGACAGCGGCTCGAGGCCGTGCGCCTTTCGAGTCTCGTTTGCGGGCTGTAACACAAGGTCTGCAGTGAACTTCGCGAGGTCCGCGTCCTTCTTGAAGACGTCCGGAATCTGGAGCGCCTTTGGTTCGCGACGGACAATCCCGACCGTGACGGGGCTGAGTTCCGTGACATCGGCCTCCCCCGCCCCGGTCTCATTGACTCGGACCTGGAAGCTGACGAGCGTCGGTCCGGCTACGCTGACGAACGAATCGAGTCGAAACTCGCGCGGTGTCGAGGGCAGGACGATGGTGTCCTGACGTCCGGCGGCGAACGTCCGGAACCGGGCCTCGCACTGCTCCCGCAGAATCTGGTTCGCCTTCACGGTCAGCGGGGCGTCGCCGCCCAAAACGGGGTACTTCGCCGATGCCTTCCAGCGCCCCGGCTTTTCCTCGGACAGCTTGACCCAGGTCACGGTCGGAACCTGCGCGTCCTGAATCAACAGGGCCAATATCCCGACCGCGACCATGGTCACAGTTTACTAGTCGTCGTCGTCGTCACGGACGTGCTCCGGGATCGCGGGCGTCCCTGCCGCAACCTGCTTGCGCAACGCTTCGACCTGGGCATCGAGGACCTCCTCCATCGGGACGGCACCGTCGGCGCTGACCCACGCCATCAGGGACGAAAGGCACAGTTCCTTGAGATAGGCGAAGGAAAACCCTTCCGTCGCTTCTGCCAGGCGTCCGATCGTCGCACCGTCTGGTTGGAAGCCTTCGCTCCACAGACGGGTCTGCCTATCCAGGTAGGCGGACCGGAGGGAGGGCTCTGGAAGTCCAAAACCGACCTTCCGGTCGAAGCGCGACGGCCTCTCGACCAAAGCCGGGTCCAGTCTCTCCGGATGGTTCGTCGTCGCGAGGACGAGGATCCCTTCGTTCTGCGCGAACCCGTCGAGTTCGTTGAGGAAGAACGAGAGCTTCTTCGCCGTCACGACGGAGTCGACGTCCTCGATCAAAACGATACACGGAGCGACGTTCCTGGCCCTCGTGAAGACGGCCTGGATACCAAATTCCTCGCTACATTGCGACCCGATGAACGACCGGACATAGAACGTCGGCTTCTGAAGCCGGTTCACCAGGGCCTTCAAAGCGTGCGTCTTACCGTTTCCCGGAGGGCCTGTCAAAAGCACGCCCCGTTTCCACGGAATGCCGTACCGCCGGTATGTTTCGCACGCGTTGAAGAACCCCTCGGTCGCGTCGAGCAGCGCAGCCATCGTGGACGGGTCAAGGATCAAGTCTTCGAACCGTGCCGACGCGATCTGCCGGACGAGCCCCTCGTCGCGCCGCCAATAGCCGTGGGCGAAGACGAGGATCTCGCCGTGGACCTGGTCGCACCACCGACAGACTTCGCTGAAGAACTCTTCGGCGAGCGGTCCGGTCTCGGCGATCAGGTAGTGGCGCACGGTCTCCGACGTCGTCAAGAAGAACGTATGGAACCGATGCCCGCGCCAGAGCACTTCGCAAAGGGAGTTTTCGACCTGTACGGATTTGACGGCCGAGACGTACTCGGCTTTGTGCTTGACCTGCGGCCGGACCGTGTCCAGCACCATCAGCGAGCATTTGCCTTTGTCGGCGTAAAGTGTCACGTCGAAGCTACAGTCCTCCGTTTCTAGGACCGCGCAACCGGGGAACGCCTCGGCGATCGCTCCACCCATGATGTAGGTGGCGGCGCAAGGCTGTGCATGCAGGGCCCGCGTCAGGGCCTCATTGAGCTGTCTGACCATGTGAAATTTCGTCCCTTAAGGGTCGGGGGGCGCGACGAGGCGCAGAGAAGGCGCAGAGAAGGCGCCGCGTAGCGGCGCGAAGGGTGCGACGGCGCGCTAGGCGCCGGGAAGAAGGCCCAGCACCGACGCGACGTGGTTTGCGGGTCGGCAGAACGTGAACATGACGGGCGGGACGATCATGGCACGACGGCACACGGGCCAGACGGGACCTGCCGGCTCAGGGCCTGGCAACATGGGAGCTGCGTCAAAGGACGCGGCTTCCGCTCTCAGCGGGACTCCGTTCCGGTCAACGGGACTTGGTCGCGATCTCCTTCTCGATCGCTTCGACCACCTGCGGGTCGTCCGGCTTCGTCCTGGATCCGAAGCGGCCGACGACGTGTCCCTTCCCGTCGACCAGGAACTTTCCGAAATTCCACTCGATGTCCTTTCCGTCCGTGTTCTTGATGAGCCAGGTGTACATAGGGTGCTGTTCCGGGCCGAGCACATGGATCTTCGAATAAAGGGGGAACTTGACGTTGTAAGTCGCGGAACAGAACTCCTTGATCTCGGCTTCGGTTCCGGGCTCTTGGCCTTTGAAATCGTTACAGGGGAACCCGACGATGACGAACCCCTTGTCCTTGTACTTCTCGTAAAGGGCCTCCAAGGCCGTGTACTGCGGCGTCAGGCCGCACTTGCTCGCAACGTTGACGACGAGGACGGTCTTACCCTTGTACTCCGACATCGACCGGACTTTGCCGTCGATATCGGTCATCTTAAAGCTGTGCCACGAGTCCGGCACGGCCGATGCCGACTGCGGGGCGCCTCCGTCGACGGCGGCCAGAGCGAGCGAGAGCGCGAAGAGCATGTCTTTGTATACCAAAGAGTGCGTCCAGGACGCGCCTCTCTGGTCGAGAATCGGGATAAAGTGGCCGAATGTCCCGTACCATCAGCCGCCGCGACCTGATCGCGGGGGGCGCAGGTCTGGCCGTCGCGGCCCGTGCTTCCTCGTTTCCCGGCGTGTTCCTCCCTTCGGCCACGAAGCCCGTCGTGGTGTCCAGCAGCAACGGTCACATTTTCAAGAACGGTGGGCCGAGGACGTGCGTCCAGGAAGCGTTCTTGCGCCTTTCGGGCGGGACAGACGTCTTGGAAGCCCTCGTCGCCGGCGTCGCGATCCCCGAGCAAGATCCGACCGAGACCTCGGTCGGTTATGGCGGTCTGCCCAACGCCGAAGGCGTCGTCCAGCTCGACTCGTGCGTCATGCACGGGGCCAAACGTTGGGCCGGCGGCGTCGCGTGCCTGGAAGGCGTGAGGACGCCGGCGGCGGTCGCACTCCGCGTCGCCGGCGACACGGACCATCATCTGCTCGTCGGAAAGGGCGCCCAAGATTTTGCGCGCAGGCTCGGGTTCACGATCGAAGCCGACCTCAACACCGACACCTCGCGCAAGGCGTGGCTGGAATGGAAGCGCCGCACGGATCCGGACCATTACCTCGACCCGGGCAAGCGGTCCGGTGGGCGACAAGCGCTCCTGTCGATGATCCAGGAAGGCCTGATCGATCCGCTCCATGCCTACGGGACGATCAACTGCAACGGTCTGAACGAGAAAGGCGAGATCGCAGGAGTCACGACCACGAGCGGGCTCGCCTTCAAGATTCCTGGACGCGTCGGCGATTCTCCGATCCTTGGTGCAGGGCTTTATGTCGACGGTGCCGTGGGAGCGGCCGGATCGACCGGGCGTGGGGAGGCCAACCTCTACGGGTGCCTCTCCTTCTTGATCGTCGAAGA
This sequence comes from Armatimonadota bacterium, assembly GCA_018268395.1. Classification (NCBI taxonomy): domain Bacteria; kingdom Bacillati; phylum Armatimonadota; species Armatimonadota bacterium. The sequence goes on from JAFDWQ010000001.1 coordinate 599,787, forward strand.
ACTCCGTCGGGGCGTCCATCCGAAAGACGCGGGGATGGCGGCGATGAAGCGGATGAAGGCGAACACGTTCGAAAAGCGTCTGAAGAACGAAAAGGGCGAGCCGAACTTCGGCATGGAGTACTACGTGCTCGACGTGAAGGGCCGCCACGCGGGGATCAGCACCAACAAGGGTTCGCGGTATGCCGTTTGCGACGAGAACGGGGCCCGCCTCGAGCCGTGCGAATACGCCTGGGGTTAGGGCCGCCAGAGATCGCGCAAGACGCTCGTGACCTCGACTTCGGGATGCTCGTCGAAGGCCTTTTCCACGTTGAACAGCACCTTCTCGACATGACCCGCATCGTTTGACGGCACGGTCGCGCAGACGAGCGCGTTGCCCCAAAGGTCTTGGTCGCCCACTTCGGCGATCGCGACATGGAAGTCGTTGCGGCACTTCTCGATGAGCCCGCGCAAGAGGTTCCGTTTATCCTTCAGCGATCGGCAACCTTCCAACCTGAGATCGAGGGCGACGACTCCGACGACCATCAGCCGAGCCTCCCGACTCCGGTCAGGACCAACCCGAGCAGGGCGCCGACAAAGTACGTCGCGAGCGTCGCAGCACCCGCATAGTCTTTTGCGACGCGCTGTCCGAAGAAGAGCATGCACAGAGCCGCGCAGCAAAGGCCCAACCCCAAGGTCTGCGCTCCTGCCAGGGCCGGGACGAACAAAGCTGCGGCGCCTGCCGCACAGCAAGCTCCTGCGGCCAACTCGACGACCGTGACCGTCGCCAGCATCACGGGTACGAGTTTGGCCAACGGGGACTTTGAAAAATGCCCGGTCAACCACTCGAGGTTGCCTTTCCGGTCGGTCACTTTGTCCAGCCCAGATTGTAGGAACAGGACGGCAAAAAAGAGGCAGGCGAACGCCTTTCCCAAGGCGAGGGCATCGAGCATGTCTTTTCCTAGAGACGGTCTGCAGGGGCCCGAGTCGTCACCGCAACGTGGTGACGAGCCGTCTGACGGTCTCGTAAGACAAGTAAGGCGCGTCGGGTGCGACCAGTCCACCGTGGATCAGTTCACGGATCTTGCCCGACGGTATCGTGCTCGCCTTGGCGAAGACGTACGTCCCGACGTCCTGGGCCAATGCGACCCGATCGGCCCTCAACATGCGGCTTTCCGACCATCCGAGCGTTCCCAAAGGCGCTTCGAGCAGGACGCCGTCATCGAGGAGCGACTCGATCTCGGGACGTAGGCCCGCCATCGTTTCTTCAGCCCGACGCTTGGCCTGCCAAGCCTCGATCCACGTTCGGACCAGGCGCTGCTCTCGAGTCTCGGAAACGTCCCGCACCCGCATCAGCCGAACGTTCGGCAGTTCCTTACGATCATCCATCGCCACCGACCTCTCCGAGGCGACAGTGTCTCACAAACGTACGTCACGGTGCAAGATCGACCCATCTTCTTTTGAGGAGCGGCCCGGTCCAGCCTGGGCGGTCGAGGAACATGATCCGGACCCGGCCAGGGCCGTCGCCGGGACGTGACAACGTCCGACAGACACGACGGATCACCTGTTCATCGGGAAACACGGGGGCGTTCATCGCGGCCAGCGCCCATTTTCCGACGTTGACGGCGCTGCCTTCCGGATCGGGCCGGAGGACGCCCGCCAGGGAGGGAGGAGCTGCAAAAGCACGCTCCTGGTCCAGGACGACGATCGCTTGGACGACGTCGCCGGTGTAGAGCGCGGCTGAGAAATAGGGCGGCCATAGGCCGAAGGGGCAGAGCGAAGGCAGGAGGCCCATGAGGACGACGGCCGCGGACTTCGTCAGGTCGCCCTGTCGCCGGAACAAGCCCGAGGCGAGCCGGAAACGGTCCGCCTTCCAGAAGAGCGTCAGCACGAGCAAGGCGTTCCCGACGTTCCAGGGCCAGACGCTGGAGTTGTAGTCGCGGCCCCAGGGTCCGAGCATCGCAAGAAGGAAGGCGTGCATCGCCACCAGACCGACCACCGCAACGTTCCTCGTCTTTCCCCACAGCAGTCCGAAACCCAAAAGGGCTTCGACGGCCGGCGGGACGAACCAGAGCTTCAGGACGGTCTCTCGGAATCCAGGTTCCAGATTGTCGAGGACGGGCTGGAACACGAAGGCGAACGACGAGTGCTGGAACCCGAAATTGAACTTGTGCAGTCCGCTCCAGACGTACGTGAACGCGATGACGACCCGGCAAGCGTCCAACGACCGTCCGGTGTCATCGTCGGACGTTGCGGACCGCACCGTCGCCAGGGCTGCCAAAAGCAACACGTCTTGATAGAACCAGGGCTGCCATCGGTTCGCATCTCCCAGAGCCACGAACACGGCCAGGATCAGGAAAGCGATCAGGAACGGACGCGCCGGGACACGGGCCACCGAGACGACCAGTAGGCCGATGAGGGCGAACAAGGCGAAGGTGTCGAAAGGGGGAGGGAGGTTCGGCCAGAACGCCGGTACGGGGACGAGCGGAAAGTCGCGTCCGGTCGTCCAAAGGGGTGCCGCGACGATCATGGACGCCAAGAGGGCCAGTGCGGTCACGGCCTTGACGGCCTGGAACCTCCGCGATTCCATGCCGCCGATCGACGGGTCTGAAGCTCCCGAGACCAAAGTCCATAAGGTCCGGACGTCAGGCAAAGTCGTCTCCCAATTCGGGGTCGATTCTATCCCGCTTGGAAGGTCACAGGTGCCGTCTGGGCACCGCTCCGGCCCGGACGCGCCGGGGAATGGGGCGCTGGGTCTGACCCGACGTGCGGCCGTAGAGGAACGGGGCGGCGATACAGCCGATCAAGAGGGTGTTGCCCGTCCATCGCGCCGCGAAGAGCAAGAGGTCGAGACCCTTCCCGTCCGACGGGGCATGGACGGTCAAGACAAGGGCCAGAGCGGCACAAGCCGAGAAGGTTTGAGGACTGAGGCGGGCTTTCGGTCTCATCGGATCGCTCCCCGGTGTTCCGTGTACCTGAAGACGTGGAGAAGGGTTGCACTCGTTCGACCTGACTTCGGTCACCGAGGAATCCAGGCCGGTGTCACGTTCGACCGACAATCTCTCAATAAGGAACCGCAGCATGAAACGAACCGCCCTCCTCGTCGCCCTCGTCGCCGCTTCGCTCTCCCAAGCGTCGATCGTCTCGGTCACCAGTGGCGACACGCTCTTGGGGAACCGTCCGTCGAACCTTCTCACCAATGGAAGTTTCGAAGCCGATGCCGGGTCGGCCACGAACCTGTCGTATTGGGCGACGGGGACGACGCTGACCCCTTCGATGAGCTTGACGGGCTGGACGGCTTCGGGAGGGCCGCAAAACTACGCGCAATGGGGGAACAACGGTCCACAACTCGTAGGCAGCGACACGATCCCTCACGGCGAGAACGCGGTCTACTTCGGAGCCGGCATCATGATGCCGCTCGCCATGGACCCGACGTTCGCCCCGGACGGTTCGGTCAGTTTCTCGGGCAACCCGAACATCCAACCCAAACCCGGCTTCGGGCCTGTGACCTTGAGTCAGACCGTGTCGGGGCTCAACACGTCCCAGCAGTATCTGCTCGACTTTTGGGCTTCGGGCGAGAACGCCGGGTTCAGTTCCTGGGGCGACGGTTTCTTCGGCCTCGATATCACGGGCGAAGCACAGTTGTTGCTCGCCGCTCCGGGCGGGCTCTCCGGACTCGGCGCCTCACAGCGCTATTACATCGTGTTCCAACCGACGGCGTCCTCCGTCACCCTGACTTGGACGAACTGGGGGCACTACATCGACAGCTTCGGCCTGTTCCACTCGGAGCTCGTCATGGACGACGCCATCTTGAATCCGGTTCCCGAACCGGGGACATTCCTGGTCCTCGGCCTGTCGCTGGCGTCCTTAGCGGTCCGGCGAAGGCGTCGGAGGTGATCCGTGCGCGGTGCGGGCGGGCGACAAGGCCTTCAGGCTAGGACCGCCCGCGCCGCCTCGGATCCTTGCGCCTGGCGCTGACCCCGATCTTGCCGTCCGTGACGCCCATCACCTTGCGAAGCTGGACGATCTCGTCCCTGACTCGGGCAGCCTCTTCGAACTCCATGCCTTTGGCGAAATCCTTCATCTGACGTTCTAAAGCCCCGATCATCATCGGGATGTCGTCGATGTTCACCGTTTGGTCAGGTTGCGACTTGACCCAGACGCGTGCGCCGTCGCCCCCGATCTTCAGGAGCGGAGAGTCCGAAGGGTCTCCTCCGGTCTCGTCCGGCTCCGGCGGCGAAACGTCGCCGTACTGCGAGACCAGTTCCCGCACGACTTCGTAAGACCGGACGGTTTCGCGGACCTCCTTCTGGATGGTGTACGGCTCGACCCCGTGCTCTTCGTTGTAGGCAAGTTGGACTTCGCGGCGTCGGTTGGTCTCGCCGATGGCCCTTTCCATCGAGCCCGTGACGTTGTCCGCGTAGAGGATGACAAGGCCGTTGACGTTGCGGGCCGCGCGTCCGATCGTTTGGACGAGCGACGTTTCGGAACGAAGGAACCCTTCCTTATCGGCGTCCAGGATGGCGACGAGCGTGACCTCGGGCAAGTCCAGGCCTTCGCGCAACAGGTTGACGCCGACGACGACGTCGTACACGCCGAGCCGAAGGTCGCGTAAGATCTCGGGGCGGTCCAACGAATGCACGTTGGAGTGGATGTAGTTAACTTTCACCCCCAGGTCTTCCAAGTAACCGGTCAGATCCTCGGCCATCCGTTTGGTGAGCGTCGTGACGAGCGTCCGTTGCCCCTTGTCCACGCGCGTCTTGATCTCGTTCATCAGGTCGTCGATCTGGCCTTTCGTGGGGCGGATCACGACTTCGGGGTCCACGATGTAGGTCGGTCGGATGATCTGCTGGACGCGTTGCGACTCTTGCTCGCCTTCGAACGGGCCGGGCGTCGCGCTGACGAAGACCACTTGAGGGACCCTTGTCAAGAACTCCTCGAACTGGAGCGGCCGGTTGTCCAAGGCGCTGGGAAGCCGGAACCCGTAGTCGACGAGCACTGACTTGCGTTGCCTGTCCCCGTTGTACATGGCTCGGATCTGGGGCAGCGTGACATGGGATTCGTCGATGAAGACCACGGCGTCGCTCGGCAAGAAGTCGAGGAGCGTGTACGGCGGCGTTCCGGCTTCACGTCCGTCGAAATAGCGCGAGTAGTTCTCGATCCCGTTGCAGAACCCGACCTCACGGATCATCTCGAGGTCGAAGTCCGTCCGCTGCTTCAGCCGCTGGGCTTCCAGCAGCTTTTTCTGTTCTTCGAACCACACGACCTGGCGGTCCCTCTCGTCCTCGATCTGAGCCAGCACGGTTTCGATCCGTTCCCATGGCGTGACGTAGTGCGTGGCGGGAAAGACCGAACAGCGTGACGGCTCGTCGATGACGTCCTGGGTCAGGGGGTCGATCAGCCGGATCCGCTCGACGGTGTCGCCGAAGAACTCGACCCTCGTGACGATCTCTTCGTCCTTCGGCTGGATGTCAAGGACGTCGCCCTTTCGGCGGAAGGTGCCACGGTCGAGAACGATGTCGTTCCTCGTGAACTGCATCTGCACCAGCTTCTGGATGGCCTCCTGCATCGGAAACTCCACTCCGTTTTCGAACGTCACGACGGAATCCGCATAGACGTCGGGCGAACCCAGGCCGTAGATACAGCTCACGCTCGCTATGACGACGACGTCTCGCCGCTCGAGGAGTGCTTGGGTCGCAGCGTGGCGCAACCGCTCGATCTCTTCGTTGACACTGCTGTCCTTTTCGATGTAGAGATCGCTTCCAGGGACGTAGGCTTCCGGCTGATAGTAGTCGTAATAACTGATGAAGTACTGGACCGAATTCTCGGCGAAGAAGGCTCGGAACTCCTGGCACAGTTGGGCGGCCAGGGTCTTGTTGTGGGCGATGATCAGGGCAGGGCGTTGCGTCTGCGCGATGACGCTCGCCATCGTGAACGTCTTGCCCGTTCCCGTCGCACCGAGAAGGGTCTGGAAACGGTATCCGCTGTCGATGCCGTCGCAGAGTTGCTCGATCGCCTGCGCCTGGTCTCCTTTGGGCGTGTAGTCCGGGTTCAAGACGAAGGGCGTGTCGTAACGGACGATCGACTGCACGGAAGACATGTGGACTTCAGTATACTAGCGCGGCTCTGGATGGCGGCCGCTTTGCGCTACCGTTTCGCCTCCCAGAGTGACCGCGACCCGGATCTTCGGCCGGCCGTCCTCGCCCGTCAGGAAGACGTAGCGCGACGTCTCCGTCCACACTTCGTTGCCGGCAGCGTCAAAGCCGGGCCATCGGACCGTCGCTTCGGACAGGCGGTCGGTGAGCGGACCGTAGCTCTGGACTTCCGGCCTTGTCGCTAGGATCCCTTCGTCATCGTAGAATTTTCTCCCTTCGGCCGACATCGTGTGGAGTTCTTCCTCTGAATGGAGGACGAACGCGCCTTGGTGTCCGATGAAGAAGGCGGGAAAGTCGAAGGCGGAGGCGATGCCCGCCCGGTCGTTCTCGCTCAGGGCCCGTCCGAAAGACTCCAAGGCTTCGACGGTCCTCTGACGGCGTTGTCCGTCGTCCATGTGTCCTCCAACGTCGCAAGACGGCACCGGATCGAAGGGACCCAGCGGCAGGACAAGTTCAATCGGTCCCGGGTGGCGCCGCGCGCAACGACAGGCACACCTTTGTTCGGACCGTCTCGAAGGGCAACGGCCACTCCGCGTACTCGTCCCACGAGCACGCCGCGTCCGGCCAGCGGCCCGTCATGTGCGTCCATGCTTCGTGGCGCTCGTTCCGTTCGACGAACCGGACGGTCTTGACCGTCAGGCTCCCTGGGATCTCTAGGGTCTTGAACCCGTCACAAGGACGCTCGCCGTCGCTCAGAACGTATCCGAGGTCGGCCCGCATCAGGTCGCTGTGCGGACACGTCCAGATCGAATCGTGGTACACGGTCACCCACCTGCGGTTTTCAAGGTACGGGACCGTCTCCCATCCCAACGACAGTTTCGCGTAGTTCCCGGTGTGCCGGACCACGGCCAGCCGCACCGCTGGGGTGCGGTCCAGTCGTGCGTCGAACTTGGTCTTGCGGACTTTGTCACCAGGCTCGGGCTCCCACTCCGGAATCCAGTGCAAGCCCTCGTCCGACGGCAACCGCCACTCGTGGTGCCCTGCGTCGAAGCCGCTCGGCGGGACCCCGTACGCTTTGCGGAACGCCCGCGAAAAAGCCTCGGGCGAATCGAAGCCGGCAGCTTCCGAAGCTTCTAAGACACTGGCCCCTTGGGCCAGACGGCAGGCGGAACGCTCGAGGCGGATCCTGCGGAGAAAAACGCTAAGGTTCTCGCCCGTCAACGCTTGGAAGACGCGCGTCAGGTGGAAGCGGGAATAGCCGCAGGAGTCGGCCATGTGCTCGGCCGACTCAAAGTCAAGCGGCGAACGCAAGACGCGGCCGATCAGATCGCCCATGACGATCCCGAGCTCCCGCCGCGTCTTGGCCTTCACGGCTTCGACCGTCTCCTTTTGAGAAGGGCCGTCCCTGCGGCGGTCAGAGCCATCAACGACGCAGGCTCGGGGACGACGAGAAGGCTGACCGGCCCACTGAGGCCCGTGGTCACGAAGGCACCCTGGAACGCGCCTGTCGCGGCATCGTAGCGAAGGATGCGGTTGTTCCTCCAACTGGTCACGTACAACGAATCTCCGTAAAACGCCATGCCGGACGCTCCGTTCAGGCCACCGGAACCGGTGGTGACGAAGGTGTCGACGAACGCACCCGATGTACCGTCGTAGCGGAGCACCCTGTTCCCGTTATCGCTCGAAACATAGACATAGGGCCCACGCCACAGCATTTGTCGGGGTTGTGACAGCCCGCCCGAACCGGCAACGACGAACGCGCCCTTCGAGGCACCCGTCGCCCCGTCGTACCGCAAGACCGCGCCGCTCCAAAAGCTCGGGACGTAGAGGTCGCCGTCAGGCCCGAAGACCGTGCCGAGGTCGGGCCCATCGAGGCCGCCGGAACCTGCGGTCACGAAGGTTCCCTTCGGCGTCCCGTCCGGTGCGTACCAGGACACGCTGTCGGTATCGAATTCTGCGACAAAGGCCGACTTGTCGTGTCGAAAGGCGATCGCGGTCGGCGACGAGGCCGTCGCGAAGCGGCCCTTCCAGGAACCGTCTTGGGCAAAGGTCTCGACCGATCCGGTCAGTTCGCTCGTAGCGTAGACCTTGCCGTCCGGCCCTAGGGACATTCCAAGAGGACCGTTCAAGTGACCGCCCTCTACAGGGCCGATCAGCGTCCCCGTCGTCAGGTCGTACCGTTTGATGTGGTCGCCCGTGTAGCTTCCCACCCAGAGTTCTTCGGCAAGGGCGGCATGAGTGATGAAAGCGGTCAGGAGAAAGAAGGTCGTTCGCATCGGTGTGCTCCGTGACCATTCTCCGGCGGCTTGTCGGACAAAACCTGACCGGCGGTGCGGAATTCAGCCCGTCTAAGGGTTCCAGCGCTTCCATTCCGGTGGCATGGCCTCGAGTCTCCACCGAAGTTCCGGGACACCACCGACGGGGAGCCGCCACCAGGGACGGCGGAACAGAGAAGGGTCCAGAAACGCCGGTTCGCCGACCGCAAGCGCGCACCATGACCAGAGGACGCGCGCCTCGAATCCTTCGTCGGTCACACCGCCCGCGTCCCGGTACGCCGTGACAAGACCCGGCAAAGCCCACAGCGGAAAACCGGAAAAGTCGACGGCCGGATCACCCCAGCACGCGTTACCCCAGTCAAGGACGACGACCCGGCGGTCCTGGACCATGACGTTGTACGGATGAAGGTCATGGTGGACGAAGACGTTCTGGTCCGGAGGGCCGAGAGGGTCGTACGGGAACGCTGTCGAAAGCCGAGCGGTCCAGGCCTCCAGCCACGACGATTCCGACGGTGTCAACGACCCCTTCTCCGCGAGCGACGCCGTTTCGACGGCCGGGTCGTCGACCCACCATGGATTGAGCCGCGCGAGAGGGTCGGGGACGTCCGCGGTCCGGTGCAGGGCCGCGATGGCGGAACCAAGGTCGTGCAGCAGCCAAGACCACTGGGCTTCTGCCTCTTCCCAGGTCTCGAAGACGGCGCATGTCCCCAACGTCTCGCCCCAGACCCGCTCCGTGACCATGACAGGAGCGTCGACGATATCCCGGTCGTCGTCGAAGACGATGATCTTCGGCGTGTCGACACCGGCCCTAAAAGCCGCCGGTGCGGCGACGGACTCCGCATAGAGGGGCGGTTCATAGTCGGGTTGAGCCGGGATCCTGACGACCGCGCCGCCGACAGCCCAGATGTCGTTGATAATGCCGAGTTTCCGCATCGGCACGACGGGGTTCCCAAGGCCGTGTTTATCGGCGACGGCTTGGACGGATTCAGGCGAGAACGGGCGGGGCTCCACCAAGAGGTGAAGGTACCCGTTGAAGTGCCGGTGCCCGCCCGGGGCGTCCTCGCTAACCCGGTAGTTCCGGAATCAACAGCGGCATGAAGACGCCGCCGACGACCGAGCGGGCCCGGAACCCGACGCACTTGCCCGTCTTGGTGTCGAACCAGTCGGTCAACGGGATCCGGTCAGGTGTTTCGTTCATCCATTTGTAGAGCGGCGCCATGATCGCGTCGAAATCCGACTTCTTGGAAGCCAGGCATGCCGTCCATACCGTCCAGTCGAGTTTCGTGTAGTCCGCTCGGTTATCGAGGGGCAGTCCGAAGGTGTTTTGGTTCTTCAGATACCAGGCGACTTCTTTGTCGTAGACCTCTTGTGGGAAGAGGCCCAAGTTCAGCACTTTGTCCCAGACGAGGTTGTACTTCTGGCTCCAACTTCCGGCCCGGTCGAAGGCCAACCGGTAGTGCCCTTGGTCGTCGGCGAGCTTCATCCACTCCTTGACGAAGCCTTTGGCCGTGTCGTCCCATCGCTTCATCGTGGCCTTGTCACCGAGGTGTCCGGCCATCCGGCCGTAGCAGGCCATGGCCACGATCGCCTTCACCGAGAGGTTGGCGTTGTGCGCCATGTGCCCGGCAAAGTCGTCCGTACAGAGTTGGTTCCCGGGGTCCACGCCGAACCGCTTCAGGTACTCGGCCCACTCGGTCAGTTCCTTCCAATAGGACTTGATGAACGCTTCGTCGCCGGTCTTCTCCAGATACGCGGCACACATGATCAGCATGTTGCCGCTCTCTTCGACCGGCATCTGGTTCTCCTCCGTCTTTTCACCGCCGCCGTAGACTTGCCCGTTCGCCTTCGGATACTGGCCGAGGTCGTGGGGCGCGAACGACCATTTCCACCTTGGCGAAGCGGCGTAGTCGAGGACCGGCTTCAGGTTCGCTTTGAGCAGTTCCGGGTTGTACGCGAGGAAGATCGGGCAGGCGGGGTACATGACATCGACCGTTCCGATGCATCCGTTGCTGAAGTTCTCCTTACTGAACATCAAGAGGCTGCCGTCTTCGTCCCGGACGATCTTATGCGCCGCCAGGCTCTGCCTGTACGACAAAACGGCCAGATCGGCATAAGGCCGTCCGCCGACCTTCGTCCACGATTCCATGAGGGAGCGGCCGTAAGACTCGTACGAACTTGCAGGGCGGGCCGTTTCTCCAAGCTCGGCCAGGAACGGTCGGTCACCGGTCCTCCAAGCAGCCCGAAGCGGCCGTCGGAAGTATTCGATCGCAAAGTCGTCGTCATAGGCGAGTTGCATCCGGAACGTCGTGGGTTCTGCACCGACCCCGGACACCGATTGGACGCACGCCATGACGGGCCAGTCGTCGGAGACCGCCCGAGGGGTCCGGAAGTCGTCGTCGACAGGAAGCGAACCTGAGGAAGCGAACTGACGGCGCACGTCCTCGCTCCCCCCGAACCCGATCTGGCCGCCGTTGGGGATCAAGTGAAGCACGCCCCAGTCCGAACGATGGTCGTCGCCCGTGCGGTTCAGCGGTTTCCTGCCGTCGTGCCACATGGCGGCGACGTCCGATCCGCCCTTGCGCAACCGACTCCACTGCACCGACTGGGACGGGTCGTCGACGACGAGTTCGCCCGAACAGTCGAGGTAGACCGCGACGTCGTGCGGCTTCCCGTCGTCCGACAGGACCGTCACTTCGACGTCGGTCTGGTCTCGCGAACACAGGTCCGGGTCACGGACGTCTTGCCACGGCAGGAAACGCACGGTCAGCCGGATCCCGGCCGCGCTGAACGTGTAAGCGGTGACGTGCGGAAGGACCTCCAACGAGACTTGGTCCATGGCTGGAAGTCCGCCGAGCCCGCGGCTCATCCATCGGAACGCTTTGCCGTCGATGCGGGCCATCCCGCACATCGCCTGGTTCTTCCCCGTCCAATGCTTGGTCCAATCGTCGGTCAGACGGTCGTTGAACGACCAGACGGAGAAGAACGGATCGTGAGTGACGAGGGGTACGGCGGGCGGACGGAAGTCTTGGAGCATGAGCATCGAGGCGGCGACCAGCGTGACCACGAGGCGAGTCTAGCCTACGTGACCTGGGCCGTGCCGCCCGTCAGCCGCCTAACCGAACAACGACGACTGGACCGCGTCGACCTTGGCCGTCGCGTTGAAGCCGCCCTCCAGCATGTGGCTCGCGAGGCCGATGCCGAACACGGTCGCCATCAACAGTTCAGGGTCGTTGAACGGCGAGTCCTTCCGCGCCTTTGAGGACGGAACTTGATCGGACAGCAACTGGAGCCATGCCGCCCAGAGGGCCTTCAGCTTCTTGCGGAGTACCGGATCGGAGACGCCCGCCACGTACAGGCCCGCGAGCACTTTCACGAACCGGCTCTGCTTGCGGCAATAGGCTTCGGCCAGGGCCAGCTCGTTCTCGACCATGTCCCGGGGGGACGCGGCCCCTTCCTGGAACCGCTCCCGGTCTTCCTTAAGGATTTGGAGCGCGTAGTCGGCGACGCCCGCCAAAAGGTCGGACCGTCGTCGGAAGTAGTAGTGGACGGTCGCATGGTTCACTCCCATTTCGGCGGCGACGGTCCTCGCATGGACCTCCTCCAACCCTTTGGTTCCCATGAGCCCGTAGGCAGTGACCAAGACCTCCTGTCTGCGATCAGCCATAGCATCCCGATTGTCCACCGGCAGGCCCACCGTTGTCAACCATAAGGTGGTCGAGTTTCGGGCCCTCGGGGCTCGACTTTCGACGGTCAAGCCCCAGTGTAGGACGCACGCTTAGGCTCACAATGGCCGGGTGCAGCCCTATCCGCGAACGTGGGCGGACGTCGATCTGCCCGCCCTGGCGCACAATCTGGCCGAAGTCCGCAATCGCGTCACCGACCCTAAGGTCGGCATCGCGCTCGTGACGAAGGCCGACGCGTACGGTCACGGGCTTGTCCCTGTCTCGCGGTACGCGCTTCGCAACGGCGCGGACTGGGCGGCGGTGGCGACCGTCCAAGAAGGGATCGCCCTGAGGGACGCGGGGATCGAGGCGCCGATCATCGCCTTGTCCCCGATCCTCGACATCGAAGCCGAACAGGCCGTCTTCTACGACCTTGACGTCCTCACGGAGAACCTGGACACCGCCCGTGCGCTCGATGCGGCCGCCCGATCTGTCGGCAAGCCCGGACGCATCCATCTCAAAGTCGACACCGGCCTGCACCGTTTCGGGTGTGATCCGGAACAGGCCGTCGCCTTGGCCCTCGCCATCCGCGAGATGCCCGATCTGAAGCTCGTCGGCATCTGTCAGCATTTTGCGGACAGTTCGCGCGATCCGGCCTTCACCCGGCTCCAGATCGACCGTTGGCTCGAAACGCTCCAGGCGTGCGAGGAAGCCGGTCTCTCGTTCGAAATCGTCCAAGCCGCCAACAGTGCAGGAGCCGTGCGGCACCCTGAAGCATGGGGGACGCTCGTCCGGGTCGGGATCATCGGCTATGGTATCGATCCCTTCGACCTTCTCGAGGGTGCGGCCAAGCCCGTCCTTCGATGGACGGCACGTCTCACCGCGATCCGGGAAGCGTCCCAAGGCGACCCTGTCGGGTACTCGGGCACATGGGTGCTGGACCGCGACAGCCGCCTCGCCACGGTCGGGGCAGGTTACGGCGACGGCTATCCGAGGACGCTGAGCAGCAGAGGCGTCGTCGAAGTCCGTGGGCGTCAGGCCCAAGTCGTCGGCCTTGTCTGTATGGACCAGATCATCGTCGACGTGACCGACATCCCGGACGCGACGATCGGCGACGAAGTCCTGTTGATCGGTGACTCCGTCCAGGTCCCGCTCCTCGCCAAGCTCGCTGAGACCAACTCCCACGAGATCGTCACCCGAATCATGTCGCGCGTCCCCCGACGCTATCACTATTAGCGCCGTCGCCCGTCAGGGCCGGCATCCGCTTCCGGCGGCCGTTCGTCTCTTGGGTCACGGGTCGGACCCGCCCGAGGTATCGTCCCTTCACGCCCGCCCCTCCGAAGATGTCTTCGACCCGCGAACTCGCCAAAACCGACCAGATCACCGCCCTCGGCGTCACGCAACCCCCCGAGATCCTCGTGGAGTGCGAAGCGTTCACAGGTTCCCTGGCGACGCTCTTCTTGAGCGTCCGCGAGGGCCAGGTCGACCTTCTTGGCGTCCCGCTCGCGCCCGTCTGCGAGGCCTATCTCCTTTACGTCGTCGAGAGCGCACGACAGGACATCGACCGGTCTTCGGCGGCCCTCGCCGTGCTCGCTTATCTTCTCGAACGTAAGGCCTGGGCGCTGCTGCCGAACGAGGACGAGGAACCGGAGTCAGAGGAGGGCGTCGAGCGGGCCGAGCCGTGGATGCACGAGTTCGCCCCTGCGATCGAGGCCCTTCGTGAACTGGCCGAAGAGCGCGGCCAAGTGTTCTTCCGTCCCCCTGAAGGCCGTACTTCCAGCTATGAGCTCCCGATTGACATGGGCGACGTCAGCCTGTTCGACCTCGGGCGAGCCTTGTCCCGCTTGCTCGCCAGGGCCCATCCCGATCCTCCAGGGGCTTCCCGTGGCCCGTCGCGCTCGCTGAGCGAACAGATGAAGATCGTGCTCGGCGTCCTGGCCGTGGAGTTCCGCCCGCTCGACAAGATCGTCACAGGAGAGTTCCGTCGCAGCGAGGTCGTCTGGTGGTTTCTCGCGCTGCTCGAACTCATCCGCCTCTCCCAAGCCCGGGTCAGGATCGCCGAAGGCGAAGTCGAATTCGCTCGGGCGGTGGCTTCATGAGCGTCCTTCGGCACGTGGAGGCCCTCTTGTTCGTCGCCGACTCGCCGGTCCGGCCGGAAGACCTGGCCCGGGCGATCGAGTGTCCCGTGTTCGAAGTCGAGGAGGCGCTCGATAAGATCGGTGCGCGCCTTCACCACGATTCCGCTTTGGAACTCGTCCGGATCGCAGGTGGGTTTCAGATCTGCACCAAAGCCGAGTACGCGATGACGTTGGCCCGGTTCGCCAAGCCTCAGAAGCAAAAGCTCAGCCGCAGCCTCATGGAAGTCCTCGCCATCGTGGCCTACCAGCAGCCGGTCACGGCTGCGGAAATCGATGCCGTTCGCGGCGTCGACAGTTCCTATGCCCTCCGCCAGCTCTTGGACAAGCGGCTCTTGACCGAGGTCGGCCGTAAAAAGGCGCCAGGTCGGCCGCTCCTGTTCGGTACGACCCAGCAGTTCCTCCATGCGTTCCGACTCGACGACCTTTCCCAGTTGCCGCCCGTCGAGCGGGCCCTTCCGCAGACGGTCGGAGAAGGATCGTTGCCCGACCAGGCTTCTTTCGCCCTGGAATGAAGGCGCCCCGGTCGCGAAACGAAGGGTCATAATGGTCGTCATGACGAGACGGCCCCCCTCGGACGTGATCCGGCTCGCCATGGCCCTTGTGGCGTGCGGGGCTGCGGCCGTTCCCGCAGCCGCGAAGCAGCCGCAATCTTATGCCGGGCCGATGATCACGGCCTCGGCCGCGGTCGTCGTCGAATGCGAATCAGGTCGTTTGCTCTTTGCGAGAAACGCCGACCTGAAGCGGCCGCCCGCCAGTACGACCAAGATCATGACGGGCTTGCTGCTCGCCGAAACGTGTCGGCCGGACGAAACGGTGACCGCGCCCGCCGACACGCAGTCCGTCAAGGAGAGCAGCATGCACCTCATGCCTGGAGAGCAGATCCGGGCCGAGGAGTTGCTGTACGCCCTCATGCTCCGGAGCGCGAACGACGGGTGCCACGCAGTGGCCGTCCATGTCGCCGGGTCCGACGAGGCGTTCGCCAAGCTCATGAACGAGCGGGCCGCCAAGATCGGATGCCGGGACACGACGTTCGTCAATCCCCACGGCCTACACGATCCGCGCCATCTCACCACGGCTTATGACTTGGCCCTCATGGCCCGCGAAGCGATGAAGAACGAACTGTTCGCCAAAGTCGTGAGAACCCAGAGGAAGACCGTCGTGAGGAGCCTTAACCTCAAGGACACCGTCATGGTCTCCCGCAACAAATGGTTGCCCCTCGATCCGACCGCCCTCGGCGTCAAGACCGGCTACACCAAACCCGCCGGACACTGCTTCGTCGGATGCGCCGAGCGCAACGGCATGAAGGTCGTGACCGTGATCCTCGACAGCAAGGACTGGGTGAAAGACCAGGAGGAACTGACGGAGTGGAGCTACCAGAACTGGGAGCTCCGGGATGCCGTCGAGGCCGGAACGGCGTTCGACGCCCCCGTCAAGGACGGTACGTCCGAGTCCGTTCACGGTCGGGTCGATAAGGGGTTGACCCTGCCGTTGCCGACACAAGGCGGCGTCGACGTCGACGTCCAGTTCGTCCCGACCCCAGGACTCCAGGCTCCGGTCCGCGTCGGCGACGAGATCGGCGCCGTTCTCGTCACGTACGAGCGTCAGCGTCCCGTCCGGATCCCGGTCTTGGCCGACCAGACGGTCGGACAGCGGCCCGCCCTGGCCGGGATCGTGACGAACCCGGCCGTGATCGGCGGCTTCGTGGCCTTGGGAGGGGCCGCGCTCGCCATGCGTCTTCGCTCGCGACGCATGGCAGAGTCCTTTGTCCGCTCATGAGGCTCCACCGCTACATCGCACAGTGCGGGGTCACGTCCCGCCGTAAGGCCGAGGAACTGATCCGCGAAGGCGTCGTAGCCGTCAACGGCACGGTCGTCACCGATATGGGCGTTACCGTCGATCCTGATGCGGACACGGTCGAGGTGGAGGGCCGGACGATCACTCTGCCCCGGCCGGTCTACGTGCTGTTCAACAAGCCGCGCGGCGTCGTGACGACACTCTCCGACGAACTCGGCCGTCCGACGGTCCGTGACTACTTCCCGCTCGCCGATGCCGGCTTGAAACCTGTCGGCCGCTTGGACATGGACACGGAAGGCCTGCTGATCCTCACGAACGACGGCGACCTGGCGGCGCGTCTGACCCATCCCCGCTACGGTGTCGAAAAGGAGTACGAGGCGACGGTCCGGAACCTCCCCGACGACCGCGACCTCGCCCGGCTCGAAAAGGGCATCCGGATCGACGGGGCCGTCACCGCTCCGGCCCGTGCCGACGTGATCAACTATGACGAGAAGAAGGGGCTGGCGACCGTGACCCTCGTGATCCATGAAGGCCGCAAGCACCAGGTGCGCCTCATGTTCGAAGCGGTCGGGCATCCGGTCGTCGCCCTGCGCCGTACGCGTATCGGAAAACTGAGGGTGAAGGGCATGACCTCCGGCGAGGCCCGCAGGCTGGGGGCGAAAGAGGTCGAGACGCTTCGCAAGGCCGTGGGCTTGGCCTGACCGTTCTGGAGCGCCGTCGTTCCCCACGAAAGCCTGCGGGCCCCGGTCCTGGAGCCAGGTTTGTCTGGATCAGGCGAGGACCCGCGATGACTTCAGCGTCTTGACGCCGCAGGACCCGTTCACCGAGCGTTCGCCCTGCGATGGGCGGAGCAGGTCGCGGACCTCGCCCTCCCGTGGAGCGCGGACTTCAGTCCGCTGGATCCCGGGCTTCAGCCCGGCGAGCGTGCGATGGGCCGAGCAGGTCGCAGAACTCAGTCTTCCGGATCGTGGGCTTCAGCCCACACCAGCATAAGCCCGGATGCAAAATCACGACACCACATAGCCGACGTCTGTCGACAAAATCGACGCATGCGCTCGACGTCGGCGGCCCACGAGAGCTATTCGAGCCGAGGCTACCTGCCGCATTGGGACGTGCCCGGCGCCGTCCAGTTCCTGACTTGGCGGCTTCACGACTCATTGCCGCAAGAGGTTTACGACCGCCTGATCCGGCAAGCGGCCTCCAAAGGCGAGGACGTCCGGCCAAAACAGGTCGAAGCCTTGCTCGACAAGGGCTACGGGCAATGCTTGCTCGCGCGACCGATGGCCGCCATAGCCGTTCAGCACGTGCTTTTCGACGACTTCCCGGATATCAGCTTCACGCTTTTTGTGTGATGCCGAACCATGTCCATGCTGTCGTGACCGTTCCTGAACAGACTCGGCTTTGCGATTTCGTCCAAGCCCTCAAGGGAAGGAGCGCCCGCCTCGCCAACGAGGCCCTTGGCAGGCGCGGCAGACTCTGGCAACCGGACTACTTCGACCGCGTCGTCCGGGACGAAGCGCACTTCGTAAAGGTTGCGACGTACGTCGAGCACAACCCTGTGACGGCTCGGCTCGCCGTTTCAGCGAGCGGGTACGCCTTTAGTTCGGCCTATCCGGCTAACGAAGCGAAGCTTGTCGCTTGGGCAGAAAAGCGCCGGGCTGAAGCCGACGCTCCATAGCGAGAGATCGTTCCAGAAGGGCGATGAGGCGGACGTGATCCAAGGTCGCCGGGCTGAAGCCCGGGCTCCAGCGGACTAAAGTCCGCGCTCCGTTGACGGGAAGTCCGCGTCCTATGGCTTTCGAAGACCGGATGCACCGGGCTGAAGCCCGGGGTCCTGCGGACTAAAGTCCGCGCTCCAGCCCCGAAGTGTCCGCGCTCCAGTCCCGAGAAGTCCGCACACCCGTACGCTCCGTGGACCCAATGCGGACTGAAGTCCCCGCTCCGAGGGGGCACCATACTCGGGCGACATGCCCAACAGGCTCGCGAACGAGGCTTCCCCCTACCTCTTGCAGCATAAGGACAACCCGGTGGACTGGTGGCCGTGGGGCGAGGAAGCTTGGGCACTGGCGCGGGCGGAACAGAAGCCCGTCTTTCTCAGCGTCGGCTATTCGAGCTGTCACTGGTGCCATGTCATGGCCCATGAGAGCTTCGAAGACGACGAGGCGGCCCAAGCTCTTAACGGGTCGTTCGTCAGCATCAAACTCGACCGCGAAGAGCGACCAGACGTGGACGAGGCGTACATGACGGCCGTCCAACTCGCCCATGGGCACGGCGGGTGGCCTATGAGCGTCTTCCTGACGCCGGACAAGAAACCCTTCTTCGCAGGGACATATTTTCCGAGGGAATCGAGGGGCGGCCATCCCAGCTTCCTCCAAGTGGTGAACTCGTTGGCCACGGCTTGGCGGGAATCGCGGGCCGACGTCGAGCGGACGGCCGACGAGTTTGCGACGGCCCTCGCCGGGGTCATGGAGCGGAACTTGCCCGCATCGTCGGGTGTCCTTGACGTCCAGCTTCTTGACCGTGCGGTGGAGGCCTTTCATCAGGATTTCGACCATGAGCACGGCGGGTTCGGGGACCGGCCCAAGTTCCCGCCCCATGCCGCGCTCCTCTTCCTGTGCGACTACGCCCGGTACCGGCCAGACCTGCCAGGCGATTCCGGTGAACTGCCCGGCCAAGCCGCCCTCATGGCCCTGCTCACCTTGGAGAGGCTGGCCCTCGGGGGGATTTACGACCATGTCGGTGGAGGCTTCCACCGGTATTCGACCGACGACCGCTGGCTTCTTCCCCACTTTGAGAAGATGCTCTACGACAACGCGCAGCTCTTGACCGCCTACTCGGAAGGCCGCAAGCTCGCGGGCGACCCGAGGCTTCAAGCCCTGTTCGACCGTACGGTGGAACGGACGTCGGACTGGATCGAAAGGGAGATGACGGCGGAGTCTGGCTTGTACATGTCCGCGCTCGATGCCGACAGCGAGGGGGAAGAGGGGCTTTACTACCTGTGGACGACAGGTGAAGTGGACGAAGCCCTGACCGACCGTGCGCCCGGCTTTGCCGCGACGTTCGGTCTGACCGCGGGCGGCAACTACCTTGACGAAGCGACAGGCCGCACGACGGGACGGAACGTCCTGAACCTCGAAAGGGACGTGGAGGGTCTCTTCGAGTCCGAATTGGACGCCTTGCGGAACGCAAGGTCCGGACGGGTCCGGCCGGGAACCGATCACAAGTGTCTGGCCTCCTGGAACGGTCTGACGATCGGGGCGATGGCACAGGCGGGACGCGTCACAGAGGCCGTCCGAGCTTCACGTTCCTGGCTCGGGTTCCTCGAGGACTCAGGACTTCCCCACATGGTGACCGACGGACGTCCAAGCGGTCAGCCCTTCCTTGACGATCTCGCCTTCCTTGCCGACGGGTTCCTTGACCTTGCCGATGTCACGGAGGACGACACGTGGCGATCGGCAGCAATGCGATTGGCCCGCCAAATGGTGGAACGCCACGGCGGTCCGTCCGGCGGGTGCACCTTCACGGCCCACGACGGAGAGGCCTTGTTCGGCCGTTCGAAACCGTTCATGGACAATGCGACCCCGAGTCCGAACGGAGTGGCGGCAAGGGTCTTCCGGCGCCTCGGACTTAGCACAGAGTCCCGAGCCGTCCTGGACGCGGGTCTCGGTTGGATGGAACGCGCGCCCGCAGCGACGCCGACCCTTTTGCGGGAAGCCCTCCTCGCCTTGGTCTCCGCAGGGGGCGTGGCGGGCCGTTCGGAACCTGCTCGTCCGACCCAGGACGCACAGATCGGAGTGACGTTGGTCCCGAGAGAGCTCGAGCCCGACGACGACGGTTTTGCCTATGCGGAGATCGTGCTGGACATCCCAGAAGGCGTTCACGTCAATTCGGACGATCCCGCGGCGAAATGGCTGGTCCCGACCGACGTCGAGGTCGATGGCGCCTACGCCGAGGCGGCCTATCCCGAAAACAAGGACGGGACGTACCGTGGCCGGACGGTCATCGGCCTGAGGATCAGAGCGGCAGGCGCCCAAGGGCGGTTCGAAGTCCGCGTCCGGTTCCAATCGTGCACGGAAAGCGAATGCTCACTGCCCGAAGTGCGGGTCGTCGAAGGACGGCTGAAGTAGAATCCGCCCCATGAAAGTGCTGGTTGCCGACAAGTTCGAGAAGAGCGGTCTCGAGGGGTTGAAAGCTCTCGGCTGCGACGTCGTGAACGAGCCTGACCTGAGCGGGGAGGCTTTGGCCGCCGCGATCAAGGAGCATCGGGCTGAAGTGTTGATCGTCCGGAGCACAAAGGTCGACGCTTCGATGTTGGAGTTCTCGTCGCTCAGCCTGATCATCCGGGCCGGAGCAGGCTACAACACGATCGACGTCGCGGCCGCGAGCGCCCAAGGCATCTATGTCGCCAACTGCCCGGGCAAGAACGCGCAAGCCGTCGCCGAACTCGCGTTCGGACTCGTTTTGAGCCTCGACAGGCAGATCCCCGACAATGTCGCCCAGTTGAGGCAGGGCAAGTGGAACAAGAAAGGCTTCAGCAAGGCCAAGGGGCTCTATGGTTCGACCATCGGCCTCGTCGGAATGGGTCAGATCGGGCAGGAGATGATCCCTCGGGCGAAGGCGTTCGGCATGTCCGTGGTCGGCTTCAGCCGCTGGATGACTGCCGACGTCGCCGCCGCTCTCGGGATCGGGCAGGCGCATTCCTTAGAGGAACTGGCCCGACAGTCGGACATCGTCAGCGTGCACGTGTCCCTTCGGCCCGAGACGAAGGGTCTTTTGGACAGAGCCTTCTTCGACGCGATGCGGCCCGGAGCGCTGTTCGTGAACACGAGCCGAGCCGAAGTCGTCGACCAGTCGGCCTTAGTGCAAGCCGTCAAGTCAGGACGGATCCGGGCCGGCCTGGACGTCTTCGAAGGCGAACCCACGGGC
Source organism: Armatimonadota bacterium (assembly GCA_018268395.1). NCBI lineage: Bacteria > Bacillati > Armatimonadota > Armatimonadota bacterium. Next base: position 620,654 of record JAFDWQ010000001.1, read on the forward strand.
GGAGAGGGAGACTATGACGGCGAACTGAAGGAGCTGCCCGGCGTTTACTGTACGCACCACATCGGCGCCTCGACCGAGCAGGCTCAAGAGGCCGTCGCCGCAGAAACGGTCCGCATCGTACGCGACTACCGCAACACGGGACACGTGCCCAATGTCGTGAACATCGCAAAGGGTGAGACCGCCACCCACCTCCTCGTGGTCCGGCACAAAGACCGCGTCGGCGTGCTCGCGTCGGTTTTGTCGTTCCTTAAAGAGGACGGGGCGAGCGTCCAGGAAATGGAGAACATCGTGCTCGGTGGCGCCCATGCCGCGATCGCTCAGATCTCTGTGGACAAGGAGCCTTCTGAAAGTTGTCTCGGCCGCATCCGGACGTCGCCCGACGTGTTCTCGAGCAATTGCTTCTCCATCGCGAAGTGACGGGCTAAACTCCACCTTATGTGGACGATCCTGGCCGGCGTCGCTTTGACGGTGGCCGCACCCGATTTGCACCTCGTTCCGACACCGAAGACGGTCAAGGTGCGGGAAGGGGGGTTCAGCATGGTCGGCCGCTCACCGGTCTGGGTGTGCAACTCCAGTCCCGACGACGCCTACGCGGCGGAGATGATCATCGCAGACTCTGCGGGCAGTTTCCGGTGGCGCGACCGCAAGACACAACCGTACGTCACGGTCGGTCGGACGACGGACGCTGCGATCGCCCCGAAGCTCCGGCTTCTCAACCTGAGCTTGCCCGCCGACGCCGGGAAGGACGCCTACATCGTCAGCGTCCGGCCGAAACAGATCGTCTGCGCAGGCAAGTCGGCTGCAGGCACGTACTACGCCGTCCAGACGCTGCGCCAATTGATCCGGGCGAACATGGACGGCTCTTTGATCCCCAGCGTCGACATCGTGGACTGGCCGAGCCTCGAGATGCGGGGTTGGCAGGACGACGTGAGCCGCGGACCGATCCCGAACTTGGCGTTTCTGAAGAAGCAGGTCAAGGAACTGAGCCACTACAAGCTGAACGCGTTCACGCTTTACACGGAGCACGTCTTCCGGCTCGAAAAGCACCCTCGTATCGCTCCGAAGGACGGCCTGACCGCGGACGACATCAAGGATCTGGACCGCTACTGTAAGAAGCACCATGTGCAGTTGATCGGCAACTTCCAGAGCTTCGGCCACTTCGCAAACATCCTGAGCGTCAAAGGCTACGAAAAGCTCGGAGAGACGCCGAACGTGATCTCGCCCGCTAAAGAGGAGAGTTATGCGTTCTTGAAAGACGTCTACGACGAGATCGCTCCGGCGTACACCTCCAAATTGTTCAACATCAATTGCGACGAAACGTACGGTCTTGGAGAAGGTGCGAGCAAGGAGATGGTCAAGAAGGACGGGCTCGGAAACGTGTACGCGAAACACATCAACCGGGTGAACGACCTTCTCAAGAAGCACGGCAAGACCTGCATGATGTGGGGCGACATCGCCTTGCAGTATCCCGACATCAGGAAAAACCTTCCCAAGGACCTGATCGTCCTCACGTGGGGCTACCACCCGGGTGCGAGTTTCGTCGACCAGATCAAGCCGTTCACCCAGATGGGATACAAGTTCCTCGTCTGCCCCGGGGTTTCGTGTTGGGGCCAGATCTACCCGGACCTGGACGCCGCGACGGTCAATATCTCGAACTTCGTCCGTGACGGAGCGGCCAACGGTGCCATGGGAATGTTGAACACGACCTGGGACGATACGGGCGAGAACCTGTTCAACAACAATTGGTTTCCTCTGGTCTGGGGCGCCGAAGTCTCCTGGACGCCCGCACCCGACATCAGCGATACGGTCGTCCCCATGAGGAACGGGATCAACGGGACGGACCTGACGCGACAACACGTGCCTCATCCAAGGGTCGCGTCCTTTAACGAGGCCTTCCCCCGCCTCTTTTACGGATTGAAGGACGGCAAGCTGTCCCGAGCTTTTTGGAGGCTGTCCCGGCTGCGGGCGTGGCCCCTTACCAACGGATTGTCCGACCAGGCGTTCTGGCGCGCGCCGTGGGACACCGATCCTCGAGTGGCCGCTGCCGCTGCCGACCCCGGGTTCGCCAAAGAGACATCGGACGTCCTGTCCATGATCTTGAAGGCGAAGGCCGAAGCGTCGCGCAACGCCGAGACCCTCGACGCGGCCCTGGTCGCAGGGGCCAAAGCAGCTTATCTCTTCGCACAGGCGAAAGTGGTCGCGGAGCTGCCGAACTTCATGAAGATCGCGCCGGCCTCCAGGGCCGAGTCAGCACGCGAAGCGGCCGAGTCGTTAGCGTCCCAGCTCAAAACGCTACGGTCCAAATACGAAGCGGCTTGGAAAGCCGAATGTCGGCCGTGGTGGTTGGACCGGAACCTTGCCAAATTCGACAAGGCGATCGCAGACACGTCGTCCCTGGCGACCGTTCCGCTGTTAGAGCCGAACGGAGGGAGCTTCAGCGGCAAGACCGAGGTCAAGGTCCTCTCCATGGACGAATCCGGCGAAGTCCGTTATACGCTCGACGGGAGCGAGCCGACCGACGCGGCGCATTTGTACACCGGACCCGTCCAATTGGAGAAGTCGGCGAGGCTACGGGTCAAGCGTTTTCTTCCGGGCGGTGTCGCGACCCCTTCGGTCATGGCCTTGTTCACCCGGATGACCCGTCCCTGCAAAATCGAGACCCCTTGGACGGCCTATGGCGACCATGCACCCGGTTTGGCCTTCGACGGGCTTGACGATACGTACTTTTGGTCGTACGGCCAACCGTCGGCAGGTTCGTCGTTCACGGTCGTGTTCGACGAAGCCGACCTGGTGCCCGGCCTCACCGTGACGACCGGGCATCCGGACCACCCCGACGACTACGTCCACGAGGGCGTTCTCGAAGTCTCGCCCGATGGGCAGAAGTGGCGGGAAATGGCGAAGTTCGAGAAGGGTGTCGCCAAAACCGGCATGATCGGGTTCAACGTGAAGGCCGTCCGGATCCGGTTGACGAAAGACAACGGGAACTGGCTCGTCGTACGGGAGATCGCGATCCCTTAGCGGGCAAGGCACCATGTCGTCCGTTCGCATCATCGGGGCGCCGCTGCCCCTTATCCCGTGGCAGGAACGGCCGTCCGGGTGCCTGGACGCCGTTTGGCGGTACGACCGTAACCCGATCGTTCCCCGCGACGCGACGCCAACGAGCAACAGCGTCTTCAACAGTGCCGCGGTGCCGTTCGGCGACGGGTTCGCAGGGGTGTTCCGGTGCGACGACCGCCGACGCGAAATGCGGCTTCACGCCGGATTCAGTCCGGACGGGGTCTCATGGGACATCGACCCCGATCCCATCGTCTGGGACGTTCCGACAGGAGTCGAAAAGCCGGATTACGGCTACGATCCGCGGGTCTGCTTCCTCGACGGCCGTTATGTCGTGACATGGTGCAACGGATGGCACGGCCCCACGATCGGGATCGGTGAGACCGACGACTTCCGGTCGTTCCGGATGATCGAGAACGCGCTGCTTCCCTTCAACCGCAACGGGGTCTTGTTCCCGCGCAGGGTCCAGGGCCGTTACATGATGCTCAGCCGTCCGAGCGACAACGGCCACACGCCGTTCGGCGAGATCTTCCTGAGCCAAAGCGACGATCTAGTCCATTGGGGTCGCCACCGCTGGGTGATGAAGCCGGAACAGCCTTGGGAAAGCACGAAGATCGGTGCCGGGCCTGTTCCGATCGAAACGTCGGAGGGATGGCTCTTGATCTACCATGGCGTGCTGACGAGTTGCAACGGGTACGTCTACCACTGGGGCGCGTGCCTTCTGGAGTTGGACGAACCGTGGAAGGTGAAAGCCCGTTCAGCACCGTACTTGATGTCGCCGCAACTCCCCTATGAACTGTCTGGCGACGTGCCGAACGTCGTGTTCCCTTGCGCGGCGCTGTGCGACCCCTCGACTGGGCGGATCGCGGTCTACTACGGCGGAGCGGACACGGTCACGTGCCTAGCGTTCACAACGGTCGACGACATTGTCCGAGCCGTTCGGAGTTCGTCCTAGCGGCACTGTGGTGCAGGCAGCCCGCCTGTAAGACGTAGCCGGCGGGTAGCCGACTGGATGCAGGCACCGCGAAGGTCGCATTCGGCACCCGACAGGTCCTTCCTTTTGTGATGCAGGATACGGGCCTGCACGACAAGTCAGGCCCGTACTCAAACCCGGACCTTGGCTTCGTCGACCAGCCAACAAGCGCCTTCATGTCCGGCTTCGAACGCCAAGAGCCCGGGCTCCACTTGGCACCGGTCGTGCCGGAAGGAACACCGGGGCGAGAACGAGCAACCTTCGGGCATGCGTCCGAAGTCCGGCGGCTGCCCCGGGATCTGGGCCAGACGGTCTTGACCCCGGCGCGGCATCGCATGGAGCAAGGCTTGAGTATAGGGGTGGCACGGCGATTGCAGCACTCGCGCGACCGTTCCGGTCTCCACGACCCGTCCCGCGTAGAACACGGCGACAGTGTCGGAAACGGAGCCGATGACGCCGATGTCGTGGGAAATGAGCAAGACCGCCGTCCCCGACTCGGCCTGAAGCTCGTTCAGGAGGTGGAGGATCTGGGCCTGGAGAGTGACGTCGAGAGCCGTCGTCGGCTCGTCCGCGATCAGGACTTTCGGGTTGGAAGCGAAGGCGCAGGCGATCACGACCCTTTGACGCTGCCCCCCGCTCATCTGATGGGGGTACTTACGGGCCGATTCGGGCGGGGCCGGAACCCCGACCCGCCGCAACATTTCGACCGCTTTGGCCCGACCGGAAGACCATGACAGGCCTTGGTGGAGGCGGTACACCTCTGCGATCTGGTCGCCGACCCTCATCATCGGGTTCAAAGCCGTGAACGGGTCTTGCATCACGAGGGCGACGTCTCGACCGCGGACGTCGAGCCATTCCCGCTTCGACAGCGTGTTCAAATCGCGGCCCTCCAGGAGGATCCGGCCCCGTGTGACACGTCCGGCGGTAGGGAGCATCCCCATGACCGCAAGGCCGGTCATCGACTTGCCGCAACCCGACTCGCCAACGATCCCAAGGGTCTTCCCAGGTTCGACCGAGAACGAGACCCCGCGCAGGACCTCGGTCGGACCGAAAGCGACGTGAAGGTCTTGGACTTCCAGCATGGACATGCCAGAAGCATGATACTGCCCGAAGTCGGGTCAGGGACAACGATGAAGGACGGCCCGTAGGCCGTCCTTCATGGTCGCGTCCGGTCCGTCGGGACTTAGTGGACGTAGGCGTCGATCGAAGCGAACTTGCTGCTCGTGATCCTGGTGCCTCGGTTGTACTTTTTGGTCCAGTAGGTGTTCCAACCCGAATGGGCGGCCACGATATACCGGTCGCCACCGATGAACCGGTAGACGCCAGCCCCGCTGTCGCCGCTCTCGGTATCGATCCAGTAGTACAGGCGGTTGGTGGTCTGGATTTGAATCGGGTCGCTGTCGTACCACTGCGTCCCGTACGGCTTGTCACCGGGGTAACCGCCGATCGTCGCTCCGGCACCCTCGTTGTCACTGACGGACGCGAAGCCGTACCAGCCCGTCAAGGACCCGATGTTGCTGGACAGGCGGACCACGGCCATGTCGTGGTCATAGTTCCCCTTGCTCGTGAAGTCCGACCAGTACAAGACGTTCGTGCCGGAGGCCGAGCCGAACGGAAGCGTCGTCCCGTCTTGTCCCGGATAGACGCGGACGTTCGTGGCGAACCCGCCGTGCGAACCGTCGTACACGACGTGGCAAGCCGTCAACACGTCGTTCTTGTCGATCAGGTTTCCTGAGCCGCTGACGGTGTAGCCGTCCCGGAACGTGGACACGATGCGGCAGCGGGCACTGTTGGGGAACGACGTGGTGCTGGACACTTCGGTACGGTCATCGGACCCGAAGACGTCCTGAATGGTCTGTTCGTTCCCCGTACCACGGTCGGCTCCTCCGGCGTCGTCCGACGTCCGGAACCCTTTATGGAGCGTTCCAAACGATGTCGTCCGTGTCGACGGGTCTGACCCGCAGGTGTCCGAGAAGCGGGTCGAGATCCTGGCTTGGATGTCGAACGACCAGGCTTCGGGCTGAGAGACAGGCGCATTCGACGGGCCCATGACCGAAGGGCGAAGGGGCCCTTTCACGGAGGGCGACGACTGAGCCGAGGCGACAGAAGTCAGAGCGAGAAGGGCGCTGAGGACGAGGGTGGTTTCGAGGGTGGTTTTCATTGTCCGTGATCCTGGCGGAACCCGCGTCGGGCTCCGATGACGACATGGTTCCGCACCGACCGTTACAGGTTCGTTACGGGCACGACCGGCCTTTCGGTATGTTCACTGGGCCCGGATCAAGAGCGTCCATCCGTTCTTGCTTTGACCCTCCGGGGTATCCTCGTGCCCATGTCAACGACTATCAGGGTCGTCATTTGCGATGACGAGGCGGGTTATCGCAGTGCGATCCAACGGACGCTGACGCTGATGCCCGAATGCGAGGTGATCGGCGTCTGCAAAGACGGGCAAGAGGCCCTCGACCTCTGCCTGTCCGATCCGCCCGACGTATTGCTGACCGACATTAACATGCCGCGCATGGACGGCCTCGAGCTCATGAGGCGCCTCCTGCGCAAGGAGAAGGACGTCAGGGTCGTCGTCCTCACGATCAACGAAGACGACGAGACGGTTTTCGAAGCGATCCGGTCCGGAGCCATGGGCTATCTGCTCAAGACGTCCACTCCCCAAGACGTCATCGAGGCCATCCGGCTCGCCAACCGGGGTGAATCGAAGCTCACGCCCAAGGTCGCATCGAAGGTCCTCGACGATTTCCGCCGCGTCAAAGACGATGATGAGACGGACGACACCGAGCTCTACGTCCTGAGCGACCGCGAGACCGAGATCTTGGAGCTCATCGCCAAGGGCATGCGCAACAAGGAGATCGCCCTGCACCTCTCCATCGCCGAGAAGACGGTCAAGAACCACGTCTCCAACATCCTTAAAGCCCTTCAGGTCAACTCGCGTACAGAAGCCGCGATGAAAGCCGTGAAGGCGAAGTTGGTCCAGGGAAACTGAGCCGGCCTCCTTCCTTCGACGACGAAGATTGAAGGAAGGAGGCAGAGCCCGCGACCAGGGTCCGCTCGTGGCGGATCCTGGTCTTTTTTTGCGCCCTACTCCTTGAGGGGTTTGTCCACGACGGGCCGCTTGGCCGCATTGGCCAAGTCCCAACCGGTCGCGAAGACCGTCCGGGCGACCTTGCTCATCTTCTGGAAGTCGATCTTCTCGACGTGGTCGCTGACCCGATGGTAGTCCTCATGGACGCCGTCGAAGTAAAAGATGATCGGCACGCCCTTTCGAGCGTAGTTGTAGTGGTCCGACCGGTAGAAGATCCGCTCCTGATCGGCCGGGTCGTCGTACTTGTAGTTGAATTTGAGCTTAAGGAAGTCCGCATTGACAGACTCGCTCGCCTTCTGGAGGTCCGTGCTCATCTTCGTCGATCCGACCACGTAGATTTCGTCAGGACCGGTCAGCACCTTATTGGCCGGGTTGGTGTCGCCGGCAGCCTTACTCCGGCCGATCATGTCGATGTTCAGCTGGGCGACGACGTTCTTCAAATCGATGGTCGGGTGTTCGACGAAGTACGAGGAGCCCCACAACCCTTTCTCTTCTCCACAGTGCCAGACGAAGACCAACGACCGTTTCGGCTTCGGACCGGTCAAGAACGCATGAGCGATCTCGAGGATCGACACCGTTCCGGAACCGTCGTCGTCGGCGCCGTTGAAGATCCGGTCGCCCGACCCGGTCGTCCGCATCCCGACATGGTCGATGTGGGCTCCAAAGGCGACGTACTCGGCTTTGAGTTTCGGATCGGAACCAGGGATGACCGCGACCACGTTTTGCGTCCAAGCCGTTTCGGTCGTCTCGGTCACTTTGAACTTGACACTTTTACCGGAAAGCTCGAAGGCGCTCTCCGGTGCCGCCCGACCTTTCAGGACGTCGTCCACGGCCACGCGTTCGCCGTCGAACATCGCCCGAGCGACGTCAGGCGAAACGGTCACGGTCGGAACTCCCGCCGGTTCGCCGTCCTCCCCGCCCGAGTCCGGTGCGAAACCGCCCATGTTCTGGCGCGTGCTAGGCGACCAGGAGCCGGCGTACCCACTGTCGGCCACCGTCACGATTCCTTTCGCGCCGAACCGTGAAGCGGCCATGGCCGGGGTCAGGAAATCCGTTCCGGGCGTGCCCTGCATGTCGCGGAACGACACGCCTTCCGGCATCCCCATCGCCGTGACCATGACCTTGCCCTTCAAGTCGATCCCTTTGTAAGGGTCGATGCCCTTGGCCTTGACCATATAACCGTGCCCGACATAGACGAGCTGACCGTCCACGTCCCCGCCGGACGACACTCTGAAGATGCCTTCGCCGTACTTGAACGTTTTGCCGCCGAACTCTAACGAACTCTGGTCCGGTTCGCTCCGCGAACGGCTCAATTTGATCTTTTGGAAGAACGTTCCGTTGTCGCCCGCCGGGCTCGCGCCCCAAAGCTTCAACTGGCTTACGACGTATTTGCAGGCCGTGTCCAGCCCGCGAGACGGCGTGTCCCGTCCTTCGAGTTCGTCGCTGGCCACCAGCTCCAAATGGGCTTGGAGCCGTTCCGGAGTGATCGCGGCGTGGTTTCCGTGTTTCGATTGGGCGACGGCGAAACCTGCTAACGATGAGAGCAGGACAGGTGCAAGGATCCGAGTCATCTTCAAGGCTCCCTCAGCTTACTCGTGCAGAACGCCGGATCGTTCCGGATTCTTGAGTTCAAATCCGTGTGCATAATCGGCCGTGACCTTCGAGGAACTCATCCAAACCGCCTCGGAAAAGAACCGTGACCACTTGGAAAGGGCCAGGACGGCCGTCACGGGCGTATCGGAGTGGGACTTGAACCATAAGCCCGCGTCTGGCGACTGGAGCCCGGGGCAGATCTTCCGCCATTTGGTCCTCTCGAACAATCCGTACCTCGCCCTGCTCCCTCAGGCGACGGCGAAGGCTCCCTCGGCGGCGACCGGCATCGTGCGCCATACCAAGATCGGCGGATTCATCGCCCGTCAGGCCGGGCCGGGGACCAACGCTCCGGCGCCAAAGCCGATGGTTCCGGAAGAAGGCACCTTCGGGGCGTCGACCGTCGAGGAGTGGATCAGCGGTCAAGAGCGCCTCTACGAAGCGATCCAAAACTGCCGCGGAAAAGACCTGAACGCGAAAGTCCTTCGCAACCCCATGTTAAAGCTGTTCGCGATGTCCCTTGGCGACGTCCTGGAGATCCTCACCGTGCACACGGAGCGACACGTGCTGCAAATCGAAGAACGGCTCCACCACGCCGGACTTCCGTCTTGAGAAACTCCGGATGAACAAGTCGTCACCGACGGTCGTCTGATCACGACAAGGGACGGCGCTTTCGTCCCGCGAGAGGAAAAAATGATCATCCGCGCGACACTCTTGCTCGGTGCTGCCCTAGGGACTTGTGCCGCGGCACACGCCGAGACTCGAGCCATCGAGGGACACGGTTTCGCCAAGAACAGGGCGAACCAGACGATCAGGTTCGACATGGCCGTTTCCCAGGTCGATGACGCTGCCGCTCAGGGCCGGATCGAATTCAAGTGGAGGAACGGAGCCCGCGAGGTCACGGTCACTTGCGCTCGACCGAACGGAGTGAGGGTCGGGCCCCGCGAGGCCCGCACCTCCGGGCGAGCGGTCATGACCGTCCGGGCGAACGGGAACACCGTCAAAACCGAAGGAGAGGTCTTCGTCGCGGCCTTTGATTCGGCGGACAACGCCCACCGAGACCGTGTGCGGTTCCGGTTCGTCCGAGACCCGTTCGGATCCCCTGAAGGCGACTTCTTCTTTGAAGGCGAGGTCGTCGACGGCAACATCGTCGTCCGCAAGTCTTAACTTACGGTCGTCACACTGAAGTCTGGTCTTGGACCTGACTGGAGAGGAGCAAGAGAGGCGCCCCCGATCGAGGGGCGCCCTTGCTGTTCCAAGATCAGTCTACGGGCACCGGCGAGATTCGCAGGACGGCCGAGACCTTGGCCAGTTCAGCCAGTTTCTTGCCATCGATCGTCCCGAAGACCACCTTGAGCCCCTTGTCTTTGTCCTCGATCTTCAAGCCCGCTTTTTCCAGTGCCTTGAGAACGTCGGTCGAGACGTCGGTCACCTTGACCTGGACCACGACCGGCCCGGACTTCTTATGAAGGCTCGAGTCGACCTTGACGAGCGGGTCGAGCCGGCCGGACTTGATCGCTTCGTTCGTCGACTTGAGGTCGAGGGACAGGCCGTTCTCTTGCTGTTCCGCCGACTTTGCCTTACCGAGCATGGCCGTGGTCGAGGGACGGCCGGCGACCGGGGACCCTGGGCCGGCACCGCCTCCTCCGCCGCGGGCGACGCCGAACGTCGACCTGTTCGATGAGTTCGCACGGCCCTCGTCGGTGTCGGAGCCCATCGTGACGCCGTCCGTCATCTCGACGGGCACAGCGACCTTCCTTTGCTTGCCACCGACGTTCACGACCTTCTGCTCGACAGCGACGAAGGACGTGTACTGGGTCATGATGCCGTACTTCAGAGAGAGGTCGATGATCTTGTTCTGGCCATCGGTCCGCTGTTGCGGCGTCGATTTCATCGAAGCGAGCCAGTCTGTCCGTGTCAGGTCGTCCACCATCCTCCGCGCCCACAGCGACGTCACGCCGGTCCCTGCGTTCGGGGAAGGGCCGAAATCGACCGCGACGACACGCTTCCAAGGCCCGGCGCCCGTCCGTCCGGTGACGGTGACGGTCCCCTTACCTGCGGCAAGGTACCGTCCGGTCACGACGACCGGTCGGCCTGCAAAGAGATCTTCGAGGTTCTTCGGAGACACGTCCGCGACCTTGACGCCGTCGAATTGGACGGAAACGTCGGTGAGGACCGGAGACTGCGTGCGCTTCAAGAAGTTCGCGACCGCCGTGTCCGCGTTCTCGGCCAACGTTACGGTTTCAGACGCCCCGCGACCTTCCGCGCTCATCGCGTCGATCAGGAAGCGGTTGACCCCGTTCCCGATTCCGAACGTGAACATGCGCGAACGGTCGCGGTACTTCTGGATACGGTCGAGGATTTCGAACTCGTTGCCGATGAAGCCGTCCGTGTTGAAAACGACGAGCTTGAGGCGGTTGCCCGTAGGCGGCTGCGCCAGTGACATTTCGATCGCAGGCAAGAACTCCGTCCCGCCGTTCGCGTCCAGTCCGTTGACGAACGCTTTGGCCTCGGTGACGTTCGCCGGCGTGTTCTGCCTGGCCTCGGGCCAAAGCTTCCTGGCCCCGTTGCTGAACGCCACGACGTTGAAGGTGTCCGTCGTCCGCATCGCGTCGATCAACTTGGTCGTCAGTTCTTTGGACTTCTGGATCGGGAAACCGGACTGACTTCCACTCTGGTCCATGACGAACACGACCTCGCGCGGACGGACGATGTCAGACGGCACGTTCACCGGTGGGCTCAAGACGAGGCAGAACGAGCCCGTCCCGTCTCCGTGACCGTGCGTCACGAGTTGCTCTCGAATGCCTTGGCCCTTGGTCCGGTACTTCAAGATGAAGTCTCGGTTCGGAATCTCGTCCTTTCGCTTCAGTTCGACGACGGCCGCGTTCTTACCGACGCGTTTCGTGTCGACGTCATGGAGGACACTGTTCACGCCTTCAAGTTCGGCCCCGGCGTCAAGATGGACGGTCAGCGAGACCGCCGCGCCCGAGCGGACGCCCGGCGCCAAGGTCGGAGGGCTGACTTTCTCTGGATCTGGGGTCAACGCCGGCAAGTACCGGGGCCCGACCACCATAGGGAAACTGAATTCGAACTGCCCGTCCTCGAACTTCAGGGTCTGGACGTAACTGATCTCGACTTCGACCGTCGCTCCGGGCAGGATATTGGCGACGTTTTGCGTGAAGACGTTGGGGCGCTCTTGGTCGAGCAAGCTCGCGACCTGCCCTGAGGCACGGGCGTTTTCGTAGATCTGACGGGCTTCTTCACGACGCTTGATCTGGCCCACGATGACCCGTCCCGCAACGTTCATCCGCATCCGGTCGACGGCCGCGTCGGCCGCCATCGGAAACGTATAAACGGCCTCGATCGGTGTCCGTCCCGGGTTTTGGAACGTTTGGACCAACGTGACCCGGGCACTGATCCCGGCGATGTCCACCGAGACGTTGGTGCCCTTCAAAGGCGCAAGGACGGTCGGTCTCCGGTCCTTATCAAGGATCGTCAATTGCCCGGGCACGGCATAAGGGTCGGTCTGGGCGGACTGGCCCCACGGGGCGAGGCAAATCGCGGCTATCGCATGGAACAACATGGTTTCCCTCTCTTCTGAGTATCAGATGAGTGTCGGACGCCACGGTTTCGTTCAAGGTTACGTTTTCGGCGGTCCGGATCGGTGCCGGAAAGATCACGGGGGTCTTCGGACGGACGTCCGTCGTATACTCGCCCCTAAGATGTTTCGTCGATCATTGTCGATCGTCGCTTGTGCCGCGCTTTCGACCTTCGCACTGTCGCAACACGGACTCTACGCGGACGGGACCGACGTCTCGCGCGGCCCGATGCCTGGCGAGCTGCCGCTCGACGCCCGGATCCAGGCCGATCCTCCAAGTACGGCCCCGCCGACCGGGCCCGTCCGTTGCGTCGCCGAGTATGAGCCGATGGAGGGCATCATCGTCGCTTGGGAAGGGACTTCGGCGCAGAACGCGATCCTGACCGCGATGGCCAAGGAGTTCACCAGCGCCGATGGCGACGCCAACGTCTATGTCCTGGTCGACACCGCCTCGGAACAGAGCTCGGTGAGCTCGGCCTTCGCGTCGGCCGGCGTGACGATGTCGCGCGTGAAGTTCCTCGTCACGACGACGGACTCGATCTGGTGCCGAGACTACGGCCCCCGTTACATTTATCAGGGCGGTTGCCGTGCGATCGTCAAACACACGTACAACCGGAACCGACCGAACGACAACGTCCTCTCCTTTGCCTATGGCAACTACCGCGGACACAGCGTCTATCAGATCCCACTGGTCCATGGCGGCGGCAACTACCACTTGGACGCCACGGGCCGGAGTTGGGCGACACGACTGATCGCGAACGAGAACACGACGAAGACCGAAGCTCAGATCGTCCAACTTTGGAAGGACTATCAGAACGTCCAGACGACGTTGACCGACCCCTTCTCCACGTCTGTGGACAGCACGCAACACATCGACATGTGGATGCAGATCATCGGCGACGACAAGGTCATGGTCTCCGACTGGCCTCTCGAGCCGGGTTCACAGCAGGACGTCGTCTGCGATACGACCGCCTCGCTGATGTCCGGGCTGGGGTACCAGGTCTTCCGCTCGCCTGCGTTTCGGAGCGGGGGCACCCATTACACGTACACGAACGTCGTCGTCTGCAACGGCGTCGTGATCGTGCCGAGCTTTTCGACCGGAAGCTACAACGCCCAGGCGCTTGCGGCGTGGCAACAGGCGATGCCCGACAAGCGGATCGTGCAGGTCAATTGCCAAGCGCTCGTGACCTCGGCCGGCGTCGTCCATTGCGTCGTCATGCACGTTCCGCGCTACCTCGGGGCCTCGGGGCTGCCGAAGGCCTACGTCGCGTCGCCCAACGGTGGCGGTTCGTACGCCCCGGGAAGCACGCAGTCCGTCCTTTGGGCGGCCGACGACCTGGACCGGGTGACGTCGGTCGACGTCTACCTGTCGACCGACGGAGGCGCGACGTATCCGACATTGGTGACGGCAGGACAGGTTTCTGACGGCTCGTACGACTGGACCGTTCCCGACGTGTTCTCGACGTCGGCGAAGATCAAGGTCGTCGCCCATAACGCCAGCGGCCTTGTCGGCGACGACGTCAGCGACGTCGCCTTTGCGATCCTCGGTGCCGACCGCCGGACGCCTACCGACCTGTCCGTCGTCCAAGGGCGGGCGGTCTCGGGCGGAACGTCGGCACTGGCCGTTCAAGACCAGGTCTACGCCCGGTTCGACGTGAAGGCGCCGCGACCTTCGACCGACGTCCGGCATTCAGTCGTCGAGATCGTCGCCGGGACGGCGACAGCCGTCCCCGGCCCGGCGACGATGAGCGCGACCGTTGTCGCCAAAGCGATCCGGCCGAGTCAGGCGACGCTCAGGCTCAAGAACTGGACGACGGGACAGTGGGACGAGATCGCGCAGTTCACCCTCGGGACGACGGACACGGTGACTTCCCTGTCGGGCATCGCTCCGGCCGGCCACGTCCGGTTCGATGGTCGGATCGAGGCCGACCTGACCGTCCGTGCCGATTCACCGCTCTCGGAGAGCGGGCAGGTCAGTGTCGACTTCCTCCAGTTCGTTCTCAGGCCTTGAGCCTGTTGGCCTTCGACCGGGTCATCGTCGAGTTGAATCCGCGCAAACAAAGCCTTTCGTCCGGATGCAGGTTTCCGGCTTCGACTTCGTCCGTCCCGGCATGGATCTGGGCGAGAACCGTCTTACGGACCTTGTTCGAGCGGTTGGGTAAGGATCCGTGGATCAGGCAATAGTGGAAGAACACGACGTCCCCAGGGGACGCTTCCAAGGGTGTCGCCCGTTCGATCGGAAACTCCTCGATCAACGCATGTCCCCCGCCCATCGCCTCGTCTCTGCGTCCCAAGCGGTGCGTCCCTGGATAGACCCTTAAGCACCCCATTTCGTCCGTCGCCTCGCTGACATGGACGATCCCCGCCGTCATCGTGTCGGCCAGGGTCGGGAAGTAGCCCCAGTCCTGATGCATCGGGAACGGCGCACCGAGTTCGGCCGGCTTCTGGAAGAGTTTAGAGTGGTGCAGGACGATGTCCGGGCCGACGATCGCCTCGGCCGCGTCGAGGAACGCCGGGTTCAAGAACGCCCTTAACCAAGCGCCTGAATACTGCTGCACGTTGTGGGTGTGGAGCACGACGGTCCCGGCCGCCCCCATGCGGTCCATTTCGGGACCGCTCCAACGGGCGTTGACGTCCTCGTCCGTGCCCAAAATCTGAGCCACGATCCGGTCGAACTCCGCTTCAAGCTCCGCGGTCTCGGCGTGCGAGTACACCGCCTTCGCCACGTAGAACCCGTGCTCGTCGAAAAACCCCTTGACGTCCATAGCCCGATTCTGGACCGGGAGCGACCGCGGCGCCGAGTCAGTCCTGGACAAGGCTCGGATCGTTGCTCGGATAGCTTCCCAGGATCGACGCTTCGAGGGCGAAACCCTGGATCGCCTTGATCGCGGTCTCGACGTTCCCGTCCGAGCGGTGACCGGCGCAGTCCACGTAGAACAGGTACTCGAACGAGGCCCGTTGGGCGGGACGGGACTCGATCATCAGGAGGTTCACGTGGTGCTCGACGAACGCACCAAGCACACGGTAGAGCTCGCCAGGGCGGTTGCGGAGGTTGAAGAGGAGCGTCGTCTTGTCTTTGCCCGTCCGCGCCGGCTCGTTGAACCCGAGGACCACGAACCGGGTCCGGTTGTTGGGGCTGTCTTCGAGCCGCTCGGCTAAAAGCGTCATGTCGAGCAGCTCGACCGTCATGGCGTTGACGATCGCCGCCCCGTCAGGGTCGGCCTTCGCCATCTCTGCGGCACGGACGGTCGGGGCGACGCTGACGATTTCGGCGCCCGGAAGGTGGGCAGCGATCCATTGACGGCACTGTGCGGCCGGTTGCGGCCCGGCGTAGACCCGTTTGATCTGGGCCAACACCGCACCGCCCGATGCCAAACAATGGTGGACGGAGACGAAGGACTCGTCGCAGATCTTGACGTTCGTCTGAGGGAACATGTCGAGCGTCTCGGGCACGACCCCTGCGATCGAGTTTTCGATCGGGACGATGCCGTAATCGGCGCGCCCCTGGTCGACAGCCTGGAACACGGACTGGATCGACTCGACAGGCACGCATTCGGTCGAACGGCCGAACGTCTGGACCGCCGCGATGTGGGAGTACGTACCGGGCGGGCCCCAAAAGGCGACGGACATCGGCTTCTCCGCTGCTCGCGCAGCGCTGATGATCTCACGGAAGACGGCCGTGACTTGGGCGGGTTTGAGCGGGCCCGCCTCGATCTTCGAGAGCCGTTGGAAGATCTGGTGCTCCCGCTCCGGGGTGAAGTACGGCTTGTTCTGGTCTCCCTTGAGGGCCCCGATCTCGCGGGCCAGTTCGGCACGGCGCCCAAGAAGGCCGACGATCTCGTTGTCAACGGCATCGATCTCTTGTCGGACGTCGTCGACCGACCGCTTCGGACTTGACCCGCTCATGCGTCCGATTATGGCGGTCGGCTTCTGTTAGAATAGAACCACCGCTTGAACGAGCTCTGGAAACGAGTCCAAGACCTCTTGACCCCCGGTCCCCAGATGGTCGTGAACGTGATCGACGTCCTTTTGGTCACGTACGTGGTCTATCGCCTGCTCAAACTCATCCGAGGTACGCGGGCTTGGCGGGTCACGCTCGGGATCAGCGTTTTCGTCTCCGCCTTGCTTCTAAGCGACCTCTTCGAATTCAGGGCGCTCCATCTGATCCTGCAACAAGCCACGTTGCTCGGCCCCGTCGCTCTCGCCATCCTGTTCCTGCCCGAACTCCGGCAGGCGATCGAGGGCTTCGCCAAAGTCGGCCTTTGGACAGGAGGGCTGATCAACAACAGCGAGCCGGGGATCCATGGAGACGCGCTCGAGGAGATCGTCGCCGCCGTCGCGGAAATGGCCGAATCGAAGACGGGATGCTTGATCGTCGTCGAAAGGGGGACCCACTTGGACGACATCGCCGAGAACGGCGTACCGGTCCGGGCCCAAGTCACGGCAGCCTTGCTGGGCGCCGTCTTTACGGAAGGGAGCCCGCTTCACGACGGCGCGGCGCTGATCCGTAACAACCAGATCCTGGCCGCGGCCTGCCGCCTGCCCTTGAGCGAGAACCCCCGGATCGATAGCCACTTCCACATGCGCCACCGCGCCGGGATCGGCATCAGCGAACAGGCCGACTGTGTCGTCGTGATCGTGAGCGAAGAAAGGGGTTCTGTCTCGATCGCCTTGGACGGAAAGGTCGTGCCCGTCCCGTCCGGCAAGGAGCTCCGCGAACTTCTCACCCAAGAGCTTCGGGGCGGCATGGTGGGGCGCCGGTCCAGAAAGGCGAAGGCTGCGGCCGGAGCCGAGGCGAAGAAGGTAGGGTGAACCGAACCGTGTCGCGCGAGAACTTCCTGATATTCTGCGCATCGCTCCTGATCGCCGTCGGAGTGCTTTTGTCGTTCCCATCGAACGCGGCGCCCGGGTTTCAAGACATCGACGCCCGGATCGAGTACACGGGACTGCCAGAAGGACTGATCCTGGTGGACGAACCCAAGACGTTCAAAGTCCGTGCATCGGGCACGTCGACCCACTTGCGCCAGTTGGACGCCGACGCGGTCTCCGTCACCGTCAACCTCGCAAGCGCGCGAAAGGGGGTCTCGTCTTATCCGGTCGAAGTCGTCGCGCCTAACCGTAGGGGCGTCTCCGTCGGACCACGTGACACCTCGTCCCTGAGGCTCGACGTGCAAAACGTGTCGTCGATCGAAGCAAAAGTCGACATCGAGCCGACGGGACTCCCGCCGCGCGACCTCATTTATGACAGCGCGACCGTCCTTCCTGAGAAGGTGACCCTGATCGGCCCCGCCAGCGCCTTGCCCTTGGTCAAAAAGGCGCGCGTCATCCTGGACTTGGCCGCGATCCGGCCCGGAGCCACCCTCATGGTGCCCGTGGAGATCCTCGGGGACGGCAACCGGCGCGTCTCCCATGTCCGTGCCGAACCTGCCGAAGTCACGGTCAGTCCGGCCGTCGCCGCCGCGCCAGCGTCGAAGTCCGCGCTGGTCAGCCCGACATGGACAGGGCAGCCCGCCTTCGGCTACCGGGTCGAATCCGTCGACGTCCGGCCCGCCCAAGTCCAAGTCGGCGGCGAGAGCGCCGTCCTGGCACGACTTTCCGTCCTCAAAACGTCTCCCGTGAGCCTCGAGGGTCAACAGAAGGACTTTACGACGTCGGCCAAAGTCGTGTTCCCGGACGGCGTCAAACCGGCCGGAGCCCGGGAAGTCCGGGTGACCGTCCGGATCGTCCGGGACGCGGAGCGCCGCCCTTGATCACGGTCCGAAGGATCCATGACGATGAAGCCGAACGGTTCCTGAACCTCCTGTGCGTCGTTTTCCAACTCGACCCGTCCCGGGCCAGGCCGATCTTCTTCGAGCCTTGCCTTTACGACTTGACGCGCAAGTGGGCGCTCTTCGTGGACGGCGAAATGTGTTCGATATTGACGACGACGCCGCTCACGTTCGGTTGGGGGCGCTGTATCGGAATCGCGGGCGTGGCGACACATCCCGCCGAACGGGGCCATGGCCACGGTCAGCGCCTGTTGGAAACCGTCCTGACCCATGCCGAACGGGAAGGAGAAGGGCCCGCCATGTTGTTCGCGCACCAGGAGACGCTGTACCGCCGCGTCGGTTTCCGACTCACGGACGAGGTCGTCCGCGGACCGGTCCGGACCGGCGGACGACCGGTCCAGACGGGCACCGTGCACAGCGCCGAAGTCCGATCGCTGTACGACCGGTGGTCGTCCGCGTCACCCGACCGTCTGCGCAGGACAGAGGACCGATGGCTGTACTGGAACCTGGCCTGCCGTCTGTGCGAGCCGTTCCTCGGAGGCTATGCGGTCGTAGAACCAGGCATCTTGCGCGAAGTCGTCCATACCGAGCCGCAAGACCGTTGGCCCATGGCCCAAGGGACCGAGTGGTACGGGCTGCGGAGCGTCACTTCGGCTTGCGGCGTGCCCTTGAAACGGTCGAAGGTCGAGCTGCTTCTGATGTGCCGCGGGGTCCCGGGCCAACCGCAGATGTTCATGACCGACCAGTTCTGACCGCTTGGGCATCCCCCCTCTGTTTTGAACCTGGCGCGGTATGATCGTCCGCGTTCAGGCCTGGCAAGATGGTACAGATTTACACCTCGGAGAGCGTCAGCGAAGGCCATCCCGACAAGGTCGCGGATCAGATTTCCGACGCGCTGCTCGACGCCTTTCTCGACGAAGACGCGCGATTGCTCAAAGACGGCAAGATCTCACCCGCCGAACGGTGCCGCGTCGCCATTGAGACGATGCTGGCCCATGGCGTCGCGGTGGTCTCGGGGGAAGTCACCAGCGCGGGCTACGTCGACGTGCAAAACATCGTCCGCGACACGATCCGGTCGATCGGCTACACCGACACCGAGATCGGGTTCGACGGTGAGAACTGCGGCGTCCTCGTCGCCATCCAGCCTCAATCGCCGGACATCGCCCAGGGCGTCGACACCGGCGGAGCGGGTGACCAAGGCATGATGTTCGGCTACGCCTCGAACGAAACGCCCGAGCTGATGCCTTTGCCGATCAGCATCGCGCACGCCTTGATGCGCCGTTCGGTCGAGGTCCGGGGAACGTCTGGAAACCCCGGGTTCCGCCCGGACGCCAAGGCCCAGGTATCGGTCGTTTACGAAGGCGGCCGGCCGAAAGCGGTCGATACGATCGTCGTTAGCCAACAGCACGACGAGGACGTCGAGCACCATATGAAGGAACTCGTCCTCGAGCACATCGTCCGTCCGGTGCTCGCCGAGTACGCACCTTACGTCACGAAGGACATCACGTACCATATCAACCCGACAGGACGGTTCGTCCGCGGGGGGCCTGCGGGCGACACGGGGCTGACCGGCCGCAAAATCATCGTCGATACCTATGGCGGCATGGCCCCGCACGGAGGCGGCGCGTTCAGCGGTAAAGATCCGACAAAGGTCGACAGGTCCGCGGCCTATATGGCGCGCTTTGTCGCCAAGACGATCGTGGCCGCAGGTCTGGCCGAACGGTGCCAGCTCGCCCTCGCTTACGCGATCGGGGTCAGTCAGCCCGTCGCCGTCAACATCGAAACGTACGGGACGGAACAGATCGATATCGGCCACATCGCCCAACTCGTCCGAGACACGTTCGACATGTCCCCGCTCGGGATCGCCCAACTCTTGGGACTGCGTGAGGCCCGCTATCGGGACACGGCCCGGAACGGCCACTTCGGCAATCCGGCCTTCCCATGGGAGCAACCGACGAAGGTCGAAGCGTTGAGACAGGTCGCTACGGTCGTCTGAACCCGATCAAGCCTCGCCTTTGATGAGCTTGAGGACGTCCCGGAACGCCGGGTGTCTGGCGTCGCGCATCCACTCGTAGACGACGGACTCGGTATGGGCGACGGCCGTCCCTTCGTCCGACATACGCTTGAGCCCGTTCATATGGGCCGACTCCGTCCGTGCCGAAACGGCGTCGGCGCAGACGATGACGTCCAAATCCTCGTCGAGGAGGTCGTGCGCGGTCTGACACACGCAGATGTGGGTCTCGATCCCGACCATGACCACCTGTGGCCGCTTGAAACGGTCGAAGAGTTTCACGAACGCCTCCTCGCCCCAACAACTGAATGCGCTTTTGGCGACCGGTCGGACGCTCTTGTCCAGAAGCTCGGCGAGCGACGGTTCCGTCGCCCCCATTTTGTCGGGCACCTGTTCGGTCACGATCACGGGGACGTCAAGCAGTCCGGCGCAGGAGACCATAAGCTTGATCCTTTCCAAGACTTCGTCCCGACGCCAGACCGTATCGAAGAACTTAGGCTGGACGTCGACGACGACGAGGATCGCATCCTCGAGACGGGCAAGCATACGACCGTTATGGCACGAGCGTCAGTCGCGATGCCGCTGGACCTTGAAGACGAACTGCTTCGTGGACGCTTCCTCGTCCACTTCCTTGCGCCGTTGACGGTTCAGCAAGAACGTGCTGAACGGGACGTAGACGAAGCAAAGTCCTGCAAAGAGGTAGAAGAAACTCTGCGAGTGGTTCCAAGGGTTGGACGTCATCTGCTCGACGATGGCGGCCCCGATGAGGGCGCAGAGTACGATCCCGGTCACGGCACCGAAGCCAAGCGCGGAGAACGAACGGGCCTTAACGGGCTCCACCGTGATCTTGTTCTTCGACCGGACCTGAGCGAGGAGCCCTTCGATCTCGCCCGTAGGTGCCGCAAGCGCTTCGGCCAGATCTTCGACCTGTACGGCCGAAGCTTCGCGTTCCTGCCAAAGTCGCAGGACTTCCTCGGCTTCTTCAGTCGACATCGACCGGAAGTCGGTGGTCTTCACGCTCATTCCTCCATCTTAACCCACGGTGCGCGCCGCCTCACGGTTGCACGGACCGACGAATTGTACGGAAAAGTCCACAAGAGTGGAAACCCGGTCGTATTGTCGGTCTTGCGAATCCGGAGACAGCCCGATGATCTGACCCGGGCGAACGTGCCTCTTTTTGTCTGTTTTAGAAGCGTCCCATGAACATCATCACGACCCTAGGATCACTTGCCGGCTCCCTCCCGTCGAGTTTGCTCGGGGGCTCAGGAACTTCAGGCAGTTCCGGAATTTCCGGAAGTTCCGGCCCCTCCCCGGGAGCAGGCGGAACCGGCTCGACAGGTCCGTCATCGTCCGACTCGTCGGGAACGTCCGGCTCGTCGTCGGGCTCGAGCGGCGCATCGGGCGGTCCGTCGGGTACAGGCCCTGTCGAAGCCGGTGGCCACACGTCGGCCCCGGGCACGTCCGGATCCTCATCGTCGATGTCGGCCCCAGGGCCATCGACCGCCGTGAACTCAAAGAGCCTCAAAGCGACGAACGCATCGAGCCGCACGATCGCTGTCAAAGCGACCGTCACGGACTTAGGCGACGTGACTGTGGTCAAGGTCGAGGACGATGACGTTCAAAGAGCCGTCACCCAGTCCTTGTTGACACCGTCCGTTACAGAGGTCGACGAGAAGAAACTCCGGGACGACGTCCGAGCGACGTTGCGCAAAGCCATGGCCCAGCTTTCGATGCCCCTGTTCGTCCCGGATGCTTCCAAGTCGGACGAACTCTCGACCGTGCTCTCCCTTCTGAAGGCCCTTCAACCCAAGGACATGCGAGAGGCCGAGACTTCGACGCGTATGGGGCTTCCGCTCGACATGAAGCTCTAGCTACGGACGGCTCAATCGATCGGCCTGAGGACGCAAGGAAGGAGTCGACCGCCGTCGACCTGGTACAAGGCCAAGACGTGGCCGTTATCGGAGCCCGCGGCCGCCCTCACGATCGGAGCCGATGCCAATGTCCCTGGTCGCAAGAGTTCCGTGACCTTGACCGGAGGACGGCTCCAGTCTGTCCATACCCAGACCTCGTCGTTCTTGTCGTTTCCGACGACCCAGCCCCGGTCGTCGATCGTCACCGGACGGATCCCTTGCGGAGCAGGCAACGAGTACAGAATCCCCTTTGACCAGACACAGACTGTCACCCCCGAAGCCGTGGAGTACCAACCCAGAACGTCATCAAGCGAGTTCGCGCCTCCTGCCGCTCCCTCGATCGCTCCCTTCGGCAAGGGTAATGAAAGGAACCCTCGCTCGAGCGACCACCGGACGGGCCGACGCACTCCGAACTCGAACAGGACGCCGCTGACCACGCCGGTTTCAGAGAGATCAAGGGGGCGACCGAAAAAACGGCCTTGCACCAGTCCATACTTCGATCTTCGGTCGGATCCTGCCCTACCCTAGGGCCGGCGAAACCGTGCCGGAGCATTCACCGAACCCGACGCGGTACCCGTCTCCTTGGGCATAGGCCCGGAACGTGACGGTGTCCCCGTCTTCGAGGAACGTCCTTGATTCGCCCGTCTCGTCGAGCGTCAGGGGTTGTTGTCCGCGCCAAGACAACTCGAGCATCGATCCGTACGTGCCTTCGTCAGGCCCACTGATCGTGCCCGATGCGTAGAGGTCGCCGAACTCGACGGGCGTCCCGTTCGAGGCCTGATGCGCCAACTGCTGCGAAACGGACCAATATAAGTGCTTCGTGTTCGAACGGCAGACCAGTTGCTCCGAAGTCATGCGGGACGATCGGAGCCACACTTCCAACTCGATGTCGAAGTGGGACGCCTTGCTCGTCCGGAGGTACGGGAGCGGAGCCGGGTCTTGCTCCATACCCGTGGTGCGGAACGGGTCAAGGGCGTCTAGCGTGACGATCCAGGGCGAGACGCTCGTCGCAAAGGACTTGGCCAAGAACGGTCCGAGGGGTTGATACTCCCAGCGTTGGACGTCGCGGGCCGACCAGTCGTTCACCAACACCAGCCCGAGGACGTGGTCCTCTGCGGCCGTGGCGGTCACCCGCTTGCCCGGTTCTTGACCGTGCGAGACGTAGAATCCCATCTCAAGTTCAAAATCCATCTCACGGGTCGGCCCCCATTCCGGAGCAGCGGCGTCCGCGGCTTTCGTCTGACCCTTAGGGCGGACGATCCTCGTGCCGGAAGCAAAGACCGACGAAGCCCGGCCGTTATAGCCGATCGGCATCCAACGGTAGTTCGGGAGAAGAGGCGGCTGGTCGGGGCGGAACATCTTGCCGACGTTCGACGCATGGTGGATGCCCGAATAGAAGTCGACGAAGGCGGTCGGTGGGATCGGGACCTGGAGGTTGGCTTTCGAAACCGGGAAGAACGCTTTCTCCCGGGCTTTTTTATCGTCGCGCAACCTCGGCTCGGAGTCCAGCAAGAGTCTGTACACCGATTGTCGGAGCTCCCTCAGCCGTCCGTCTCCGAGTTCGATGAAACTGTCCAGGATCGGGAACTCCTCGTCGTCAAGGATCCCAAGTTCGGACAAGACCATGAGGTCGAGGGCTTGGTCTCCGATGGCGACGACGACCGACTCGTTCCGACCCTTGGGTGCGGCCAGCCCGAACGGAAGGTTTTGGATCGGGAAGTCGGACGACGGGTCGACAGGGATCCAGGACTTGGCGTCCGCCGGAACGACGAAGGGGGTCAAGCGGCACCTCCTTCCGTCCAACCTAACGCCCGAAGGCCATCGATCGGCTCCTCGACGGAGCAAGAGCCGA
Source organism: Armatimonadota bacterium (assembly GCA_018268395.1). Taxonomy (NCBI): domain Bacteria; kingdom Bacillati; phylum Armatimonadota; species Armatimonadota bacterium. Next base: position 644,501 of record JAFDWQ010000001.1, read on the forward strand.
ACCCTCCGAACACTCCCAAGAAGTCCTCGATGTCCCGTTCGCTCAGCGTGCGGCCGGCGACGCGGGCCGATGTGTCGTCGAACGAGAAGGCCCCTGCGTCCTCGGTGTCCAGGATGCTCTGGATCTCGCGCCGGGACAAGTCTTGGGTCACTGCCAAGGCGCCGGCCATCATGACGTTGACGAACCCGTGTCGGTCGGTCCCAAGCTCCGGGTCAGGGTGCCGCACAGGATCGTGGAGCCCTGCGGTGAACTTGAAGGGAGCCTCTAAAGCGGCACATTCACTGATGAATCCGGCAAGGTTCTCCGAAGACGGAAAGGCCTCGGCCCGCACGCCGCCGGTCCGCGCCTTGAAAGCGACGTCTTCGAGGGACGACGCGGCCTCGTGCATGGTGTCGACGAGCCCCTCGTCCCATCCGATCTCCGCGTAGAGCGGCAGTTCGGGGAGCCCGACGAGTCCCGGGAGCTTTTTCAAGGCGGCCAGACCCGACGACCGGGACTCTGGAGACGTCAGCTTCGCCTCATAGGCCACGAGCGTCATTTGCCCGCGGTTCGACGATTCCTGCATTTCGATCACGTCGTGCCGGATCCGAGCTGCGGCGTCACCCTCTAAGGGGCTGCCCACGACCGAAACCTCAAGGACCGTTCCCGGATGGCCCTTCAATTCGGAAGCCAGTTCGGCCAGCCGTGAGGCGTTGCAGACGAAACTGTCGACGATCCATGCGTTCTCCGACTCCAAGTGCCGTTTGTATTCCTTAACGGCATCGGACATTCCCAGTCCGGCAGGCGGGAACAATCCGGCATAGTCGATCGAACGCCCTAAAAGGCGTTTGAGCGAGGCAGTCATGAAGGGAGTTTAGCCCCTTCCAGCCGGAGCGGCGATGCCCTAGACCACCGTCAAGCCTCTGACAGGCCTTTCAAACGGTTCAAAGCTTCGCTCCATGCCGTCCTTAGTCCGTCCGCTTCGGCCCGCGTCTGGATGCGGCTCGTCATCACGTTCATCAGACACTTGCCTTTGTTGTCTTGGAACTGGACGTCGACCGTCATCGGGGCGGTGCACCCCGGATGCTCCCAAGAAAAGCGAAGGTCTTTGTTCTCTCGGACCCGGCTGAACGTCCCTCGGCAACCCGCGTCGCACGAAAGCGCGCCTCCTTCCACCGCGTCTTGCCGCCCGCCGTCGCCGAACATCTCCTGGAAGGATTGGGGATCCGTCCAGACCGCGTAGACCTTGTCAACGGGCGCAGCGATGTTCTTGGTACAACAGATCGTAAACCCTTCGGCAAGACCGTCCTTCTTCTTGATCCCGTGGTGGGCTTCGTAAGCGACGTAGATGGTCGTCGGCCACCAGGGGTCTTTACCCGGCTGTTCCATCCTTTGCGAGCTTTCTCGACGACCCTTCTTGAGAGCGTCGATTCCGTCCAAATGTGCGAACCATTCGGCGAACGTCTTACCGGTCGCAGCGCGGCATGCGTCGTCGGTGACGGGATGGTCGGGCGTGTTCGAGACTTTCATGTTCGTTTTCCTTCAAAGTGCTTGATGAGACTGTTCAACGTCTGCTTGTTTCCGTCCATGAAGAAACGGCGCATCTTCATGGACTCGTCCTCCCTTCGGAAGCCGATCATCTTGGACGTGACGCGTGTCTTCTCTGCCCCGATCGGATCGAAGTAGACGACGGTCCAGACCTGTGAGATCGCTTTCTTGAACGGAAACGTCTCGGGAGACTTCGTGTTCCTGATCGCGAGCATCCTCTCCGGATCGAACGCTATGATCGTGTTCTCGATGGCATCAGGCCCGCTCAAGTCGGTCCCGGGCTGATATCCCGTCCGGATCTTGCCGCCGATCTTCAGGTCGACGTCCCCTTCAGCGACCATCCACGACTTGATCCCTTCGGTCGTGGTGAACGCCCTCCAGACGTCCTTCACCGGTCCGGGGACGATGGCAGCGTGCACCAACGTTTGGTCGGCCGTCGCCAAATTGAGCATGTCGTCCGAGTGCTGGACCACGGGCTCTTGTGCGGTCAGTGCCATGAGCGCGATAAGGGTGTTCATGTGTTTTCGATTCCGTCCCGAACGGTCGCGGATCCGACCGAGCGAGGGGCCGACCACTCGAGGCCGCTTGCCAAAAGGCGGTCGTAATGGTCGCGGAGCTGAGCGACGGCGGTATCGAACGGTTCGATCGTCCGATAGGTCTTGGCGAGCATGACGGCGCCTTCCATGACCGTCAAGGTGAACAGGGCGAGCGCGCGAAGGTCCGTTCCCTCCGGCAATCGGTCAGAGGCGGCGGCCAAGTTCTCTTCCACCGCGGCCAGCCAGTTCTCAAAGTTCTCACGCATGAGGCTCCGAGCATGGGGATGCGAGTTGCTGAGTTCGAGGGCAAGGTTTCCGATCGGACAACCGTATTGGAACTCCAGCATCGTGACGAGCTGGCGGTAACCGTCAAGGACTCCGAAGATCCGCTCGATGGGGTCGTCGATCCGCTCGTACACGGGCTTCAGAAGGCCCTCGTAAATGTTGTCGCGGTACCACTCGAGCACGGCCACAAGGAGGTCCTCCTTGGTCGGGAAGTAATGGTAGAGGCTTCCGCTATGGACTTGGGCCGACTTGAGGATCTGGGCGATTCCGGTCGCGTTGTAGCCTTGAACAAGGAACAGGTCGCGGGCAGATTCGACCAGCCGCTCCCTGGTATCGATCGGAGGCGGGCTCACGACCAGTCGCCCCACTTTGCCGTCATGGACGAAACCTTACCCTATTCTTAGTTGATCGTTCAACCCAGACGACCAAGGAAGGGAGCGGTTCACCGTTCCTTGGGGGCCAATGGGACGCCCGCCGCTTTGAGGAACGCGTTGAAGACCGGTTCAGGGTACGTGTTGATCCTGAAAGAGCCCCGCAGACCTGGCGATTCGTAACGTCCGTTGAGGCACTCGAAGCAAACGAGGACGTCGACGGTGGTCTTGCCGTCCGAAGCATGAATCGCGTGGCGCGGAGAAAAACAAAGGTAAACGTCCCTCGGTGCGTCTTTGATGCCCTTCGACAAGGCTCGGACGAGGGTCGCCTGATCAGCCTTGGGGCCGATTCGGGCCTTGCCCAAAACTCGAAGACCAAAGTAGGGCCCGGGTTTCCCTTGCACTTGAACGGGGTCGACGGAGACCAGATCGAAGGAGCGCGCGCGACGGAGGACTTCAAGGATCCGGTCGGGCAGCGCGTTCCTCTCCGGTTCCGGAGTTTGGAGTACGAGAAGGGCCCACAGCATGGCGGTCCACCGTCGACGAGGCTACCTCAAGCCGTTCCCTGCCAGGTCTCAAACACAGAAGGCCCTCCGATCGCTCGGAGGGCCCAAGATGAGAGCTCCGTGGTGAACACAGCGTTCGACCTGAGTTTGTCGGCCTCCCCGGTGGGGCGCCGAGTTCTAACTCTTAAGGAGGTGATCCACCCACACCTTCCGGTACGGGTACCTTGTTACGACTTAGTCCCCCTTACCCCCCTCACCTTCGGCCGCTCCCTCCTTGCGGTTGGGCCACGGACTTCGGGTGAAGACAATTCGGGTGACTTGACGGGCGGTGTGTACAAGNNNCCCGGGAACGTATTCAACGCAGTATAGCTGACCTGCGTTTACTAGCGATTCCGCCTTCAAGGAGTCGAGTTGCAGACTCCTATCTGAACTGAGGACGTATTTTTGGGATTAGCTCCATCTCGCGATATCGCTGCCCTTTGTTGCGCCCATTGTAGCATGTGTGAAGCCCCAGGCGTAATCGCCATGCTGACTTGACGTCATCCCCACCTTCCTCCGGCTTGCACCGGCGGTCTCCTACAAGTTCCCGGCATTACCCGCTGGCAACATAGGACGAGGGTTGCGCTCGTTGCTGGACTTAACCAAACACCTCACGGCACGAGCTGACGACAGCCATGCAACAGATGTCTTCGTGTTCCTTGTGGGAAGGAGCGGCTTTCACCGCTTTGCACTCGATGTCAAACCTGGGTAAGGTTCTTCGGTTAGT